>NZ_CP106753.1:3587500-3887500 GCF_025642115.1 Chitiniphilus purpureus
CGGGCTCTACGGCATCGACCACTGCATCGTGCCGCTCAACGAGGCGTTCGAGATCGACCTTGCCGACTACGCGGGCACGCCAGGACCGGTGATCTTTCCCAACCCGAATGCGCCGACAGGGCGGCTGGTGTCGCTGGCGCAGATCCGGGCGTTGTTGCAGCAGTTGCCTGACGAGGTCGTGGTGGTTGACGAAGCCTACGTCGACTTCGGTGGCGAAAGCGCGATCGCGCTGGTAGCCGACCATCCTAACCTGCTGGTGGTGCAGACCCTGTCGAAGTCGCGTGCGCTTGCCGGGCTGCGGGTCGGGTTCGCCATTGGCCATCCGGAGCTGATCGAGGCGCTGGAGCGGGTGAAGAACAGCTTCAACTCCTACCCGCTCGACCGGCTGGCCCAGGCCGGCGCAGTCGCATCGTTCGAGGACGAAGGATATTTCCAGGAGATGCGGGCCAAGGTGATCGCCAGCCGTGAATGGCTGATCGAGGATCTGACGGGGTTGGGATTCTCGGTGCTGCCTTCGGCTGCCAACTTCGTCTTCGCCCGCCACGCCACGCGCGATGCGGCCGGGCTTGCGGCGGCACTGCGCGAGCGCGCCATCGTGGTACGCCACTTCAGGCTGCCACGCATCGAGCAGTATCTGCGTATTTCGATCGGCACCGATGCGCAGTGCGATGCGCTGGTGAAGGCGCTCAGCGAAATCCTGGGCTGAGCACCACCGGTGAGGGCGGCGCGCCGCTCAGCGCGCCAGCCTGACCTTGGCGACCACCTGGTTGCCCCGCCCCTGGTATTCCACCGAGTCGAAGGAAAGCATGCGTGCCATCGAGATGCCGCGGCCGTGCGGGTCGAAGGCACGCTCCGGCGCGAATTCCAGAAAGGGTTTCCAGTCGAAGCCCTCACCTTCGTCGCTGATCACGAAGATCAATTCATCCTCGCCACGGCTGAACTCGACCTGCACCCACCGGTCGCGGAACTGCGGGTGCGCCAGGCGGGATTCCACCTCCTCCTGCCAGCGCCCGGTCTGCAGCAGCCGGGTCTTCTCGCCGTAGTTGATGCCAAGGTTGCCATGCTCCACGGCATTGACCAGCAATTCGGACAGGCCGAGCGCGACGCGCTGCGGGTCCGGACAGGTCTGCGAGAGCAGCAGCGTCAGCTGGCGGGCCTCGACCAGCGAACGCAGCCGGAACGCCCCGTGGTACAGCAGCTGGTAGCCAAGTGCCTGCTCGGCGATCTGCGCTTCGAGTTGCTGGCGCTCCTGGCGCGAGCCCACCGCGGCCGCGACGATGGCCAGCAGCATATCGCGCTGGAACGGCTTGATCAGGTAGTAGTAGGCCCCGGCGGCCAAGCCCTCACGCACGTTCTCGGCCGCGCCGACCGCCGTCTGCATCACCACCGGCACATCAGCGAGTTCCGGCTGCTGCTTGAGCCTGGCCAACAGCGCCATGCCGTCCATGCGCGGCATCATGCGATCAAGCAGGACGGCGTCGAACGCGTGGTCGCGGACCAGGACGTTCCAGGCGGCCTCGCCGTCCTCGGCCGGCACCACGTCATAGCCTGCGTCCTGCAGATGCTCGGTCAGTATCTCGAGATTGAATGGCTCGTCGTCGACGACCAGCACCCTGCCCTTGCCTGGTTGGCTCCCCATGCCTTCTATTTCCCGTTGCATGCACTCTGCCGCCAACTATAGCGTCGGGCTCGACGCAACGAAAGCGCTTTACGTGACACCCGGCAGGCTCTGGTAGAGCGCCAGGAATTCGCTTGCGAGCTTGTGCCGTGCATCCAACCAGATCAGGGGGACTGCGCGCTCGTGCGACTCGCGTACTTTGACCGAGCTGGACAGGTAGGCGGGCAGCACCGGCAACCCCTGCGCCTTCAATTCCTCGACCAGCCGCCCGGGCAGGCTGGCACGCGGCTGGAACTGGTTGACCACGATGCCCTCGATGTCCAGGTCGCGGTTATGGTCGGCGCGGATCTCGTCGACCCGCGCGAGCAACGCCAGCAATGCGTCGCGTGAAAAGGTGTCGCAGTCGAACGGGATCAGGCAGCCGTTGGCGGCGATCAGCGCAGACAACGTGAAGAAGCCGAGCGCAGGCGGGGTGTCGATCCACACTTCGTCGAACGCGTCGGCCAGCTCCACCAGCGATTCGCGCAGCTTGTAGATCTTGTAGCGCGCTTCAAGCTTGCCCTGCTGCTCAGCGATCGCGGGATGCGAGGGCAGCAGCGAGAGCCCGGGAAACGGCGTGGCATGCACGAAGGCACCCAGCGGCTTGGCGTAGAGGCTGAAATTGAGCACCTGCTCGAAATACTGGTCCAGCCCCGGCTGCACTGTCGTGGCGTCCTCGCCCAGCAGATAGCGGCTGGCATTGCCCTGCGGATCGAGGTCGACCACCAGCACCCGCCGCCCACTTGCCGCCGCCACCGCGGCAAGATTGACCGTGATCGTGGATTTGCCCACGCCCCCTTTCTGGTTGAACACCACGCGCCGCCGCATCTTCGCTCCTTTGCTGCACTGCAATATGAGTCGCGCCAATATAGCACGCGCCAGCCGGATTACATTGCCATATTCGCCGCAGATCGGCGCAAGTTGCGGAAAAAATCACCGCTTTTCCTGGTAAATTGCCCCCGCATCGGCTTGGTTGCGCTCCGTAGACTTGGCTTCGATGGTCCGGCCGCTGCCGGGCCAAGTAACACAAGGAGGCTTTCCGATGACGCGCAAACTCACCCCCATCGCATTCGCCCTGCTGCTGGGCGCAGGTCCGGCGCTGGCCGATGTAGAGATCGACGGTTCGTTCGAAGGTGGCGTCAGCGCCAACGACATGGGCAGCCAGAACCAGATGCGCTCCGACTACGAGGCCATCATCGGCCTTGCCGGCAGCGATGCACTCGACGGCGGTGGCACGCTGCGCTGGCGGCTCGAACAGAGCGCCAGCAATTTCGGGCCGGGCCGTGACGACGCGGCACGCTTTGGCGGGCGCGAGGCCTGGATCGGCTACGACAGCGACCTCGGCCTGGTGCGCGCCGGCAAGATGAAGTCGCCGCTCTATGAGATGCTCGACGGCCGCTACCGCGACACCGGCGCCCGTTTCCTGATTTCTGAGTACGGGCTGGGCCAGGCGCAACGTCCGGGCAGCAGCGTGCGCTACGACAGCCCGGGCTTCGGTGGCCTGTCGTTCTCCGCCCTGTACAACCTGGAGGACCAGGGCGACAACGATCACTACGGTTTCGACCTGGCAGCCCGTTATGCCCAGGCCGGGCTGTTCGTCGATGGCGCCTATCAGGAACGCAACAATGCCGATGGACGCGACGACCTGAGCGTGGGCAATGCGGCGCGCTTCGACAGCCGCAACTGGTTCGCCAGTGCCGGCTACAACTTTGCGAACGGTCTGGGTGTGAACGGCGGCTACAAGTCGATGGCCTACACCCCGGCCGGCGGACGCAAGGCCGAGCAGGATCTGTGGTTCGCCCAGGGCAGCTACAACAGCGGTAAACACGGCACCTACCTTACCTACATGCAGCTGGGTGATCTGGCCGACCGCGCCGACAGTGGCGCCCAGGCGGTGGCGGCACGCTACAACTACAGCCTCTCCAAGCAGTCGCTCGCCTATGTGGAAGGGCGCTATGTATGGAACGACGCCAATGCGGGGTACGGCCCGACCAACGATACGACCGATTACCTGGGTGCGCCGGGCAAGGACACCAGCCGCGTGATGGCCGGCCTGAAGACCCACTTCTGATCATCCTGTCCAAAAAAAACGGCGCCCCATGGGCGCCGTTTTGCATTGCCGCAGCCGGTCAGGGCAGCGTCCTGAGGTGCGCGGCAACCGGTTTGGAAAAGTTGTAGCCGTCGTAGCGGTCCCAGTTGATCGACCAGGTCATCACCCCGCGGAAATCGGGGTAGGCCTGCTTGGGCACCACCGAACCGCAGTTCTGCAACCGGGTCAGGCAGTTGAGCGCGTTGTTGACGATGGCCGGGGTGACGAAACCGCGTCCGGCCGAACGCCCGCCCGACGGCACGCCGAAGGCCACCTGGTCAGGGCGCAGGCCCTTGAATTCCCAACCGGTACCGTAGTTGGTCTTGAAGCCTTCGATCAGCATCAGGCTGCCGCCGACCAGCGCATCCACCGTGCCTTCCTGCAGGATCGCGCCGTTGGTGTAGGTGAAGCCGCCGTTGTTGTAATACTGCACGTGGATCAGGTTCAGATCGTTGCGCAGGCCATCGATGATGGGCAGATAGGCGCCCCAGATGCTGCCGTAGGCCACATAGGCACCTTGCACATACGGGTGCTCGGGCGCCATCGACAGATAGAAGTTCGGTCCGACCTTGGCCTTGAGCTGCTTCATCGCGATGATCAGGTTGTCGATGATGGGCGCATTCAGCGATACGCCGCTGCCCCCTTCCAGATCCAGATCGATCCCGTCCAGGCCGTATTTGGTGATGATGCCGTACAGGCTGTTGACGAGGTTGGTCACATCCGAAGCGGTATTGAGCGTGATCGTACCGTCCTGGCCCCCCAGCGACAGCACCACTTTCTTGCCCTTGGCGCGCTTGGCGGCGATATCGGCGATGAACTGCGCCTCGCTGCCGGCGTTGGGGTCAAGGTGGAACGCTACGTTGCCCGCACCGGCATTGTCACCGAAGGCCAGCACGATCACGTCCCAGTCGTCGCTCACCTGGCTGATCGGGAAGGTGGGGCCGGACGGGTTGGTGAAGTTGTGCCAGTAGCCGACCAATGCATGCCGGATGGGCGGGGAGATCGGCGTCGGGGTGACGACCGGGGTCGGGGTCACCACCGGAGTGGGCGTGACCACCGGGGTCGGGGTCACCACCGGCGTCGGGGTGACGATCGGCGTCGGCGTCACGACCGGGGTCGGCGTCGGGGTGGGTTGGGTACCGCAGTTGCCGCCGGTGCGCCAGAGCGCAGGCGTTGCCGCGGGATTCCAGCCGGTGCCCACATAGGCGGTATGGCTGACCGCGGCGGTATACGGTTGCCCTGCATAGCTGACCACCGTGCCGGCGACATAGGTCTGGCCTTCGGCCCAGACGGCGCAGGCAGCGGTTGCGGCCGGCGCCGTGCCGGCCACGGACAGCACGGCGCAAAACCATGCCACCCAACGCCGGCTCATCAGCTGACGCATCCATCGTTGCGTTGTCATTTGCTCATCTCCATCCTGGTTTTATCGTGCACGCCCCATAGGCGCACCAGCAGAGGTTTAGTGCGCGGCGCAGACAGCGTCAACATCGGCAAGTTGTTAATTAAATTAGCATTTTCTAGTTGCCGCCCCCGCCAGCCCGCGCCGTTGCTGATTACTGGAACAAAAGACAGTGCGGCGACGCCGTTGCTTCCCGCCGGACGGCTGCCATACAAGCCACCTTGAAAACCATGACGCCAGCCCCACTATTGCCAGCCAGTGCCGGTTCAGCGCTTGCCGCCGTCGGTTGCCCGGCCGGGACAGGCCGGCCCCGGTGTGCACGAAGCGACCGGGGGTGACGCACCCAGGCATGCAGCGCAACGGCTGTGCTTGCGGCCTGGCGTCGCAGCTACCGGGGCACTGTGGATGCTGCGCGGCCTCATTGCCGGTTGCGGCATCCCGGGTACGATGCGTCCGGCCGCTGACGGCATGCCGGACAATCCGGCGCACGCCGCCGATACACATGATCGCAGGTCCTGGCTTCGGTCCCGGACCGGTTTTTAATCTGGAGGTTGTTCACCCATGAGCAAGGAAACGCTCGGTTTTCAGACCGAGGTCAAGCAGCTGCTGCACCTGATGATCCATGCGCTCTACTCCAACAAGGAGATCTTCCTGCGCGAACTGATCTCGAATGCCTCGGACGCCTGCGACAAACTCAGATTCGAGGCACTGGACAACGGCGCGCTGTTCGAGGGCGACGGCGAGCTGAAGATCCAGCTGTCGTTCGACAAGGACGCGCGCACCATCACCATTGCCGACAATGGCATCGGCATGCGCCGCGACGAGGTGATTGCCAACATCGGCACCATCGCCCGCTCGGGCACCAAGGAATTCTTCAGCCAGCTCACCGGCGATTCGGCCAAGGATTCGCACCTGATCGGCCAGTTCGGCGTCGGCTTCTACTCGGCATTCATCGTCGCCGACAAGGTCACGCTCACCACCCGCCGCGCCGGCCAGACTGATGCCGTGCGCTGGGAATCGGCAGGTGACGGCGAATTCACGATCGAGGACGTCGAGAAACCCGGCCGTGGCACCGAGATCGTGCTGCATCTGAAGGAAGGCGAGGACGAGTTCCTCAACGACTGGCGGCTGCGCGCCATCGTCACCAAGTATTCGGACCACATCAGCCTGCCCATCCTGATGAAGAAACGGCCCGAGTACGACGACGAGGGCAAGGAGATCCCGGGGGACGGCGTCGAAGCGGTGAACCAGGCCAATGCGCTGTGGACCCGCAACAAGAGCGATATCAGCGACGAGCAGTACCAGGAGTTCTACAAGCACGTCGCGCACGATTTCGATGAGCCGCTGGCGTGGAGCCACGCCCGCATCGAAGGGCGCCAGGAATACACCGAGTTGTTGTACATCCCCAAGCGCGCGCCGTTCGACCTGTATGACCGCGACCGCCGGCACGGCGTGAAGCTCTACGTGAAGCGCGTGTTCATCCTGGAAGACCACGACAAGCTGATGCCGCAGTACCTGCGTTTCGTGCGCGGGGTGATCGACTCGAACGACCTGCCGTTGAATGTGTCGCGCGAGATCCTGCAGCAATCGAAGGATGTGGACACCATCCGCGCCGGCTGCGTGAAGAAGGTGCTGGGTCTGCTGGAAGACCTGCGCGACAACCGGCCGGACGACTACGCGGTGTTCTGGCAGGAATTCGGCAAGGTGCTCAAGGAAGGCACCGGTGAGGATTTCGCCAACAAGGACCGTATCGCCGGCCTGTTGCGCTTCGCCTCGACCCACGGCGAGGGTGATGCCCAGCAGGTGAGCCTGGCCGACTATATCGGCCGGATGAAGGACGGCCAGGACCGGATCTACTACATCACCGCCGATTCGCACGCGGCGGCCAGCCACAGCCCGCATCTGGAGGTGTTCCGCAAGAAGGGCATCGAAGTGCTGCTGCTGTCGGACCGGGTCGACGAGTGGCTGGTCTCCAGCCTGACCGAGTTCGACGGCAGGAAGCTGCAGTCGGTGGCCAAGGGCGAGCTTGACCTGTCGGCCTTTGCCGACGAAGCGGAGAAGCAGCAACAGGAAGCGGCGGCCGAAGCGCTGAAGGACGTGGTGACGGCGATCAAGGATGCGCTCGGTGAGCAGGTGAAGGACGTGCGCGTCACCACCCGCCTGACCGACAGCCCAGCCTGCCTCGTGGTGGAGAACTTCGACATGAGCGGCAACCTGGAGCGCCTGTTGAAATCCGCCGGCCAGAGCGTGCAGTCGTCCAAACCCATCCTGGAGATCAACCCGGAGCATGCGCTGGTCAAGCGGCTGCAGGCACAGGTCGGGCAGGCCGATTTCACCGACTGGACCCAGGTGGTGTTCGATCAGGCGTTGCTGGCCGAAGGCGCCCAGCTGGAGGACCCCGCCGGCTTCGTCATGCGGCTGAACCGGCTGATCCTGGCGACGGCCTGAGCCATGGCAGGGCTGCCCCATGGCGGCCCTGCCCGATCGCCCGCAGCGGCCGCCTACGCGGCCAGCCGCTCCAACAGCGGCGCGATGTGCGCGCACAACGCGTCGAACACCTCGTCCACCCCACGTTCGGCATCGAGCACCGGATAGCCACGCGCCTGTGCCAGCTGCAACAGGTGCCGGCGCACTCCGTCCTGCTGGCGGATGAACGAGGCATCGTGGCACGCGAAGTCGCAGCCCGATTCGTACGGCTTGTGCACATGTCCACGCGCCACCGTGACACGCGGATCGATGTCGAGCAGCAGGGTCAGGTCCGGCTCGGGGAAGCAGCGGCACACATCCAACAGCCATTGCGTATCCAGCCCGAGCGCTGCCTCGGTGGCGAAATGCTTGTGCCAGTAACCGTCGAGGAACACCACTTCGCGCCCCTGCGGCGGCGCCCCCCGGATCAGCACGGCGTTCATGTAGAACAGCCACAGCGCGCGCGCCTCGGCCGGCATCTGTGGCAGCAGCCGGTGCGCCAGTGTCTCGTAGTCGCAGCCGAAGAACGCGCTTTCCGGAAAGCGCCCGGCATCGAACAGATCGCGCTTGACGAGGCTGCGCGCCGGCAGCCCGAAGGTCTGCTGCGCCCATTCGATCAGCTGCGCGATCTGCGTGGTCTTGCCGCCGCCGTCCGACCCCAGGATGTTGATCAGCATGGCTCAGCCCACCGACACGGTTGCTTCGGCCAGCATCGGGCCGGGCGCCAGGCGCGCCGGATCGAACTGGAACAGCTGTGCCGCGTTGCCGAAGGCGATTGCCTCGGCCTCGTCCTGCGGCACCCCGGCCAGCAGCGCGCGCACGGTTTCGAGCGAGCGCGGATGGGTGGACTGCTCGTGCGGATAGTCCGACCCCCACATGAGACGCGCCACGCCGATCCGCTCACGCTGTTCGATCGCCCCCTGGTCATAGATCAGCGAGACGTAGACATGGTCGTGGAAGTATTCGCTGGGGCGGCGCGGGGTGGCGGTGTGCTGCCGCCGGCGCAGGATGCGGTGTTCGTAGGTCCAGTCCATCTGCCACAGGAAGTACGGCACCCAGCCGCCTTCATGCTCGGAGGTCTCGACCATCAGCCCCGGATGGCGCTCGAACACCCCGCCGAAGATCATGTCGGCCAACGACATGCGTACCCAGTAGTCGGCATTGACGCGCAGGCTGTAATCCACCTGCGGGAACGGCACGCCGTAGGGCCCGTTGTGGTTGGTCAACACATGCAGCGATAGCGGCATCTGCAACGCCGCCGCGGCCGCCCACAGCGGCTCGTAGCGCGGCTGGTGGTACGCCTGCTCGCGCCCGGGGTAGACGCTGATAATGCCGCCGGCCATGCCCATGCCCCGCGCACGCTCCAGCTCGCGCACCGCGTCGGCCGGATCATAGTTGTTGAGCATGGCCACGCCCTTGAGCATGTGCGGTGCCACGCTGCAGAACTCGACCATCCAGTCGTTGTAGGCGCGGCAGATGGCGCCGAAGAGCTCGGCATCGTCGATGCAATAGTTGGTGATGCCCTGGGTCGGCCGGATCACCGCGCCGACCACGCCGTCGGCGAGGTTCTCCTTGACATATTCGCCGGGGGTATACGCCGCCGGGTGCACATCATCGAACGTGGAATGGGTCAGCACCGCCCCCTTGGACGCGATGCCCTGCACCGGGTCGGCCATACCGCCGGAACGCTTCTTGCGGCCGCTGACCGAACCGATGCGCTCTCCGTTGTAGATCCACCAGTCGCTGCCATCGATGCGCGCCACACGCGGTGCCCGGTCGCGGTAACGCCGGTCGATGCGTTCCACCCACAGGCCGGGCGGCTCGATGATGTGCGAATCCGAGGAAATCAGCCGGGTGATGGCCGGGATGGGATTCAAGGCACCGGGTGCGTTCATGGCATCTCCCTCTAGCTTGGTCAAAGTGCGCCATTGATGGCGCGGCGGTGCCGCGGTGGCGGCATCAGGACAGGTCGGGTCAGAGCAGCGCGTGTCCGCGCAGCACCTGCTGCAGATCGTCGATGGCGCCGGCGAGCACAGCGGGCGCCACACCGCTGTGCGCCGCGAGCCGCCCGGCGGCCTGGTTCAACGTGGTCTTGCCGTCAAAACACAGCAGGATGGCGTAGGCCTGCTGGTTGACCTCGATCGCGCAATGCTCGTCCAACGGGGTCAGCCGGTAGGCGTCGGGCCCGCAGAAGCGCAGCGACAGTTCGATGGACAGCGCCGGCAGCACACCATCGCCGCCCGGCAACGCCGGCTGCGGCTGCACCGGGACTGAGCTGCCCGTCAGGTGTTGCGCGGCCGGATCGGCAAAGCGCCGCTGCCCCCAGGGTACGATCACATGCGCCAGCCGCTGCAATGCTATGAATGCCTCGAATGCCACCAGCACCGACGGGCGCGACACCCGGAAGCCCCGCAGCTGCCGCGCAAGGCCAGGCAGGTCATGGCCGGGCGGCAGGTCCGGGGCGTGCCGGCCTGCGGTCAGGCGTTCGAGCAGGCGCAGCCGCCATTTGTCCGCCGGGTTGGTGTTGCCCAGCGCAGCCAGCAGCGCGCCGATCAGGTGACCGCGGTACTGTTCGATCAGTTGGATGGCGCTGGCTGCGTCTCCATCCTCGATCTGCCCCAGGATGTCCAGGTGCAGCATGCCCAGATAGACCTGTGACAGGTCGAACAGGATGCGCGACAGCGTGCGCGGTACGATCCGTGCCTGCCAGTCGGCCAACCGGGGGGCGCCGAACAGCGGGACACCTTGCCGCAGGTTGTGCAGCAGCTTGAGCTCGGCGGCCGAGAATGCCGTGGCGGCGCGGCGTGGATCGACATCGTGGTCGGGCGCGAACCGCGCCAGCCGTCCGATCAGTGCCTCGATCCGCTCCGGTGCCACGATCTCCACGTCCACCGGACAGGCCTCGAACGGAATGATCAGCACCGAGGCGAAGTCGGCGCGCGCCTCGAAGGTGCGCCCGGTGACCAGATAGACGTCGATGTCCGAGCGCAGGTTGCCCAGGCCCTCCACCAGCGAGCCGGTCACATAGAGCACGTCGTCGCCGCAGGCGCCGGTCTCGTCGAGCAGCATGCAAGACAGCGCCTCCAGCCCGGTATCGTGCCATTCCAGGTAGGCGTGGATATCCATCGGTGGCGCGCCCGCTCACACCGCGGCGGCAAACTTGCTTGCCAGGTCGGCGATCGTGCCGCGCAGACCGGGGCCGCTGCCGGCTTTCACCAGCCGCAGTGCGGCATGCAGCTCGGCGAACTCGGGGTGCTCGCCCATCTTCTTGGCCAGGTTCTGCGCCGCGGCGATGTCGCCGCTGCCCAGATGCAGCTGCGCCAGACGGAACGCTGCATAGTCGTCGCCTGACTGCAGCTTGAGCGCCGCGGCATAGGCGGTCTTGGCATCCTCGGCATTGCCGCTCTCGCGGTGGGCATCGCCCAGCACGGTCTGCACCGAGCGTGGGCGGCCGGTGATGTCGGAGAACTTGAACTTGGCGTTCTGCTGGGCCACTTCCAACGCGGTCTTGAGCGCGGTCGGGCGGCGGCGCTGCTTGGTATAGAGGATGGCCAGCCGCGCCTTGGCCTCCAGCGAGCCCGGGTCGTGCTGCAACGCCGCCTGGTAATGCTTCTGTGCCAGCTGGAACGTCTGCGCCACCTCGCGGATCTTGCCGGCGGCCACCAGGCGCGCGGCATCGCTTTGTGCCTGCTCCACCTCGCCGACCAGGCGCTGGAGCGCCGCTATGATTTCCCTGCCCTTGGCGGCCGCCAGCTGCAGATCGCTGCTGATATCTGGGACATCCTTCATCGCCTATCTCCTCGGTTCGAATCGCCCGGGACAGCCGGGCTGCGAATGGCCGGCGCAGGACGCGGACAGCATATGCGCCGCGCCATGTGTTTCGGGGTATAGCCGGGTGCGTTCAAACCGCAAGGCGCAACTCGTTGAACGGCAAGGTTGCGTACCCGTGACCGACAGATGGTTGACAAACCAGGACAGACAGAATCCATGACGGATTGCACGATGACTGCGGCAAAACGCGCAACTTTGATCCAACCCGCTTGCCGCGCCCGACGGTGCAGCGCAGAATCGCCAGCTGACTCGGGGTGCCCCTGCCAGGGCTGAGACACACCCGCACCACCTGATCCGGATCATGCCGGCGTAGGGAAGTCCCAGGCGGCCTTTCCTGCACGGAACAAGGAGCCTGTCCATGTCCCATCCCCCCACGCTGCCTTTCGTCGTGATCGCCGACGAGCTGGAAAGGCTGCGCGCCGAGCACCCACTGGTGCATGTGCTCACCAACGAGGTGGTGCAGGAGATCACCGCCAATGCGTTGCTGGCGGTCGGTGCCGCGCCGGCGATGATCGTGGCCGAGGAAGAGGCCGCCGAGTTCGCCGCGCTTGCCGGAGCGCTGCTGATCAACATCGGCACGCTCTACCCTGCCCGCTGGGCCGCCATGCAGCAGGCGGTGACGGCCGCCAACGCCGCCGGCGTACCCTGGACGCTCGATCCGGTGGCGGTGGGGGTACTGGGCTACCGCACCGCCGCCTGCCGTGAGCTGCTGACGCAACACCCGGCCGCGATCCGCGGCAATGCCTCCGAGATCCTGGCGCTGGCCGGCTGGGGCGCAAGCGGACGCGGCGTGGACAGCACAGCCGGTTCGGCCAGCGCGCTGGCCGCCGCCGAGCAGCTGGCGCGCACCACCGGCGCGGTGGTCGCGGTCACCGGCGAGATCGACTACATCACCGATGGCGAGACCACCTGGGCTACCCCCTGGGGCCATCCGCTGATGACCCGGGTGGTGGGCACCGGCTGTGCGCTGTCGGCATTGGTCGCCGCATTCACGGCCCACACCGGCAACCGGCTCAACGCCGTAGCCGCCGCCTGTGCCGTGGCTGGTATCTGCGGCGAGCGCGCCCAGAGTGCGTGCGACGGCCCCGGCTCGTTCAGGTTTTCGTTCCTCGATGCGCTCTACGTGCTCAGTCCCAAGCAGCTGCGGGAGCTGTCGCTATGAAACACTGCGACCTGTCGCTGTACCTGGTGCTGGATCCGGTACTGTGCGGCGGCGCCGAGGGCATGGTCGATACCGCGCGCATTGCCGCGCAACACGGTGTCACGGTGGTGCAGCTGCGCGCGCCGCAATGGAAGAAGCGGCAGTGGTTGGATACCGCACAGGCGCTGAAGGCGGCGCTCGATCCCTTGGGCGTGCCCTTGATCATCAACGACCAGATCGATGTGGCGCTGGCGGTCGATGCCGCTGGCGTGCACCTGGGCCAGGCCGACCTGCCCCCGGCAGTCGCGCGCCGGCTGCTCGGGCCGGACAAGCTCATCGGGCTGTCCACTTCCAACGCGGTGCAATTGGCGCAGGCGCCGCTCGATCTGATCGACTACCTCGGCGTCGGCCCGGTCTACCCCACCGGCACCAAGGCGGATGCCTCACCGGTGATCGGCCTGCCGCAGTTTGCAAGCCTGATGGCTGCCAGGACGCTGCCGGCGGTGGGCATCGGCGGGATCCAGGCCGGTGGCGCCGCCGCCGTCATCCAAGCCGGTGCCGACGGCGTGGCCGTGGTATCGGCGATCTGCGGCCAGCCCGACATCGCCGGCGCGGTGCGCGCCTTGCGCCAGGAAATCGAAGGAGCCCGCCCATGACGGTGCACGCACTGACCATTGCCGGTTCGGATTCGGGCGGCGGCGCCGGCATCCAGGCCGACCTGAAGACCTTTTCCGCGCTGGGCGCCTATGGCATGACCGTGCTGACCGCACTGACCGCGCAGAACACCCGTGGCGTCAATGCGGTGCATGCCGTGCCGCCGGCGTTCGTACTGCAGCAGCTGGACGCGGTGTTCGACGACATCCGCGTCGATGCGGTCAAGCTTGGCATGCTGGCCAACGCCGCCATCGTGCACGCGGTGGCCGAGGGTCTGGCGCGTCACCGGCCGCGCTGGGTGGTACTGGATACGGTGATGATCGCCAAGGGCGGTCACCCGTTGCTGGCGCCCGAGGCGATCGCTGCGATCCGCGACACCTTGTTGCCACTGGCGGGGCTGGTCACGCCCAACCTGCCCGAGGCCGCGGCCTTGCTGGGTTGTGCGCCGGCGCAGACCGAAAGCCAGATGCGTGAACAGGGCGAGGCATTGCTGCAGGCGGGCGCGCAGGCGGTGCTGATGAAGGGTGGACACCTGGGCGGCGCCGAGAGTCCGGATTGGCTGATCATCCCAACGGGCGCGGTGCGCTTTGCTCACCCGCGCATCCCGACCCGCCACACCCACGGCACCGGCTGCACCTTGTCCGCGGCGCTGACGGCGTTGCGTCCGCATCATCCGGATTGGGCGGCGACCGTACTGGCGGCACGCACCTACCTGCAGGACGCCCTGCACGCCGCAGACCGGCTGCAGGTCGGGCAAGGCGTCGGTCCGGTCCATCATTTCCATCGGTGGTGGTAAGGCCCCGGCAATAGGTGCCCGCACGCGAAAAAGGCGAACGTGATGTTCGCCAAATGGACCAGAATCCCTGAAAGGATGGAACGGGGCCGCTGCGCCACGCGCCGCAGCCCCGATGTGCGCGGCTTAGCTTGCCTTGACCGTCAGCGCGCTCTTGACGTCCTTCACGCCCTCGATGCCGGCGGCGATCTCAATGGCGCGCACGCCCGCATCGGGGGTGTCGACCGTGCCGGAGAGCATCACCACACCCTGCTCGGTGGTGACGTTCACGCTGGTGGCGGATGCCTGTTTGTCCTTGAGCAGGGCGGCCTTGACCTTGGCCGTGATCGCTGCGTCATCGACATAGGCGCCGACAGCGGCAGTGCTGGTCGCGGCAGTGGTGCCAGTGGCAAATGCCGGCGACAGCATGGCGCCGGACAGTGCCAGCACGGCAACGCCGCGGGCCAGCAAGGTACGAGTCTTCATGGGTTTCTCCTTATCTGTTGCCCTTGCCGCAATGGCATGGGCACCTCATTCAAAACCGAGGCCGGGGACCGGCCGCCCCTACCAGACAGCAAGCCGCGTGCCAGAGCCGGAAAAACCCATACCTATCAACAACCTGCACGTTGGCATGCTGCTGATTGCCATGCGCTGCGCATAGGGGGCGGGAAGTGTTGTCGCCGACAAGCGACAGCCAGGCTGCCGCCCATCCCAAGGCGTTGATCAGAAAAGGATTATTCCTGTCGTCCGTCGGCAACAGCCTGCTGGTCGTCGCTGCGGAACAGCTCCGGGGCGAGCCCATGGCGTTGCAGCAGCCGATAGAACTCGGTGCGGTTGCGTTCAGCCAGCCGCGCGGCGTCGGCCACGTTGCCGTTGGTGAGCTTGAGCAGCTTGACCAGATAGTCGCGCTCGAAGCGCTGGCGCGCGTCGGCCAGGCTCAGCACCTCGATCGACGGCACGCGCAATGCGCGCTGCACCAGCGCGAGCGGCACCAGCGGTGCGGTGGACAGCGCGCACACCTGTTCCACCACGTTGAAGAGCTGGCGCACGTTGCCCGGCCATGGCGCCATCGACAACGCCTCCAGCGCATCGGGGGCGAAGCCGTTCACCTGCCGGCCGTATTTCTCGGCCACGGTGGCAAGGAAATGATTGGCCAGCAACGGAATGTCCTCGCGTCGCTCGGACAAGGCCGGCAGTGCCAGCGTCACCACGTTCAGCCGGTAGTAGAGATCCTCGCGGAACTGCCCCTCAGCCATCGCCTGATCAAGGTCGCGATGGGTGGCCGACAGGATGCGCACATCGATCTGTACCGCCTCGGCGCTGCCGACCGGGCGGACCGCGCGCTCCTGCAGCACACGCAGGAGCTTCACCTGCAGCGCCAGCGGCATGTCGCCGATCTCGTCCAGGAACAACGTACCGCCATGCGCGGCCTGGAACAGCCCACGGTGATTGGCCACGGCACCGGTGAAGGCGCCCTTCATATGGCCGAACAGCTCGGATTCGAGCAGTTGCTCGGGGATGGCGCCGCAGTTGACCGCGATGAATGGGGCGTGGCTGCGCGCGCTGGCGCGATGGATGGCGCGCGCCAGCACTTCCTTGCCGCTGCCGCTTTCGCCGCGGATCAGGATGCTTGCGTCGGTACCTGCCACCAGCTTGGCCTCGGCCAGAAGCTCGGCCATGCGCTGGCTGCGGCTGATCAGCCCCTCGCGCCATGCCTCGCCCTGCGCGGTGACGGTCTGGCTGGGTGCCGCCAGCGCCAGCGCCTGCGCGATCTTGTCCAGCAGCGCGCGGCCGTCGAACGGCTTGGTCAGGTAGGCGAACGCGCCGCGTGCGGTTGCATCCACCGCGTCGGGAATGTTGCCATGCGCGGTCAGCAGGATCACCGGCAGCGCCGGATGGCGGGCGCGGATCTCATCGAACAGCGCGAGGCCGTCGCGGTCGGGCAGCCGCACATCGCTGAGCACCAGCGCGGGGCGTTCGATATCCAGCCGGTTGAGCGCCGCCTGGGCACTCTCGGCGGTGCTGACCCGATAGCCCGCCGCGGTCAAACGGATGGTCAGGAGCCGCACGATGTCGGCGTCGTCATCGATCAGCAGCAGATGCGCGGGATGGGGTTCGGCATGGGCCATTGCACACCTCACTTGGCAGCCGGCGCCCCGGGGCGCGCGGGCAGGGTGCTTTCGATCTTCTTGAGCGCATCGAGCTTGGCAATCGCCTCATCGGCGCGCCGCTGCTCGTCCTTGAGCTGCTGCCCCAGCCGGTCGGCCTGCTCGTCGCTGCGCCGGCGCTCGTTCAACTGCATCTGCAGCACGGTGGCCAGCGGCTTGAACGGCTGCAGCTCGGCATCGGCCGATTTGAGCAGACCGTCGAGCAGGCCGAGCGCACGGCCCAATTCGCCGTTGCCGTGCATGCGCGAGAGCACCAGCACGCGCTTGAGCGTGGTCTGCGGGCCGGCCGGATTGGCCGCGAGCGCATTCAGCTCCTTGCCCAGCTCGGCCGCGGACAGGCTGCGGACCTTGCTGCCGTAATCCAGCACCTCGTCGACCACACTGGGCAGCTGCTCGACGTAGACCAAGGGCTCGGGTGCCGGGGTGGGCGTGGGTGGCGGGGTGGGCGCCGGTGGCGGCGGCAGCGGTGGTGGCGGACTGACGCAGCCGTTGAGCAGCAACGCCGCAGCCAGCAGAAAGGGAAGGATGGGTTTCATAAGGGCAGTTCGATCCTGAAATGCGCGCCGCGTTCACTTGGGAGCAGCGCGACGCTCCCGCCATGGGCCGCGATGTATTCCTGCACGATGGACAGGCCAATGCCGCTGCCATGGCGGGCGCCGGGCGGCTGGCGCCGCCCCTGGTAGAAGGGTTCGAAGATCCGCGGCGCGTCATCCTGCGCCACGCCCGGGCCTTCGTCGTAGCAATCGATCCGGACGCGGTCGGCCTGTTCGCTGACCACGAAGCGCACTTCGCCGCCCTCGGGGCTGAAGCGGATGGCGTTGGACAACAGATTGCTGAACACCGCACCCAGTTGATCGGCGTCGGCCCGGATGGTCACCTCGTCGCCTTCGATGCTGACGGTGAGCGCGCGTGCCTGCCACTGCAGCTGCTGCGCATCGATCACGCCGGCAAGCTGCGCTACCAGCGGCAGCCGGCGATGCGCGGCGCGTCCGGCCTCGAACACCGCCGCGTTGTAGCGCAGCAGGCTCTCGATCTGCGACTGCAGGGCCGCCACATTCTGCCGCAGGATGCCGACCACCTCGTGCTGCGCCGGCGCCAGCGGTCCGGGCACCTCGTCGTCGAGCAGCGCCACGCCTTCGCGCAGCGCCGCCAGTGGGGTCTTCAATTCGTGCGACACATGGCGCAGGAAACGGGCCTTGTCGGCCTCCAGCGCCGCCAGCCGGCGACGCAGCCAATCGAGTTGCTCGGCTACCCGGCGCAGGTCGATCGGGCCACGGATCGCGATCTCGTCGTCGAAACGCCCCTCGCCCAACCGGGCGATCGCGCCTTCGATCCGCGCCAGGGGCCGTGTCAGCCACAGGCCGAAGCCCAGCGCCAGCAGCACCGCCAGCACCAGCGCCGCGGCGATCTGGGCAGCCAGCAGGCCGCGCTGACGCTCCAGCTCGGCGCTCAAGGCGTCGTTGGCCAGCTCGACCCGGCGTTTGGCGGCCAGGCTCAGCTCGGCGTTGATGCTGCGCAGGCGCGAGAAATGTTCGAACAACGCCGCCTCGCCGCCGCCGCGCCGCGGACGGACCCGGTCAAGCAGCACCCGCGCGCCGTCCCCATGCGCCTGCCACGCCTCGAATTCATCCCGCGATACGCCGGGCAGCAGCCGCGCCAACGTGCGCAATGCCGTGCCCGCGTCCTGCCATGCCTCCTCGAACCGCTGGCGGAACTCCGGATCGTCCAGCACCAGGAACTGGCGTGCGCTGCGCTCCATGGTCAGCGTGCGCTCGCCCAGCCGCTCGGCCGCCTCGGTCAGCTTGACCGCCGCCTGCGCCGATTCGCGGCTTTGCACCGCCAGGCGCTCCAGCGCGAGCAGCACATGGAACGAGCTGGCCGAGAGCACTGTGCCCACCAGCAGGAACGCCAGCAACAGCAGTTGCCGGAACGACAGGCGATACCACGAAAGGCGTCTCATGCCGCGACCCCCAGACCGCCCAGGCATTCGGCCAGCACCGCGGCAAACGCGGCGGTCTCCTCGCCGGACAGCGCAGCCGAGGTGATCCGCAGCGCACCGAGGCGCCGTGTCACCCGGAATGCATCGCCCGTGCGCACCAGATAGCCGCGCGCAGCGAGCGCCTGCGCCGCCATCGCGTCGTCCGCCAGCGGCAACCAGACGTTGAGCCCACCGCCGGGCAAGGCGGCAAGACCGCGCGCGGCCAGTGCCGCGACCAACGCGGCGTGCCGCTCGGCATAGCAGGCGCCGGCGCGCCGCCACAGCGCGGCCGTCCCGGGTGCCTGCAGCAGTGCCAGCGCCAGTCGCTGCAGCAGAAAGCTCGGCCAGCGCGGGCCCACATACTGGCGCCGCTGCACGCGGGCAAGGGTGGTGGCGTCGCCGGCGAGGAAAGCCAGCCGCAGATCGGGCCCCAGGCATTTGGACAGCGAGCGCACCGCCGCCCAACGCTCGCGCCCGGGCGTCGCCAGCGATGGCGTGGGCTGGGTGGCAAAGCCGGCGAAATGGTCATCCTCGACGATCAGCAGTTCGGGATGGGCATCGACCAGCTGGCGCAGCGCCGCAGCGCGGGTCGCCGAGGTGTTGGTGCCGGTGGGATTGTGCGAATACGGCGTCCACAGCAGCGCCTTGGGCTTGCGCGCCAGCGCGCCTTCCAGCGCGGCCGGCTCGATGCCTTCACCATCGAGCGTCAGTCCCACCAGATTGAACCCCATCTGCCGCAGCAGGTTGAGCGACCCGGGAAAGCACGGTTCCTCGACCAGCACCGTGTCGCCGGGGGCGAGCCAGACGGCCAGCACCCGCTCGATTCCGTCGAGCGCGCCATTGACCAGCAGCGGATCGGCCAGGGGCGCGGCCAGCGTGCCGGTACGCTCCCACCACGCCCGGCCCCATGCCTGCAGCGCCGGCAGGTAGGCCGGCTGCCCGTACAACGGGGTCGGCATCGGCGCCAGGTGCGGCAGCAAAGGCGCGAGCTCCGGCAACAGTGCCGGATCAGGGTTGCCCGAAGCCAGCTCCAGCATGCCGGGCGTCGGCAGGAAGGCGTGCACGCCCGTGGGCAGGCCCATGCGTGTGCGTTGCGCCACCCGGGTGCCGGCACGGCCCGCCGCTTCGGCAAGGCCGGCGGCCACCAGCTTGCGGTAGGCGGCGGCCACGGTGTTGCGGTTCACCTCCAGCATCTGGGCCAGCTCGCGGATCGGCGGCAACGCCGCGCCCTGACCGAGCGTGCCGCCTTCGATCAGCGCACGGATGTGCCCGAAGATGTCCTCCGCACCACCCCCCTTGCAGAGAAAGAGGTCTGTTTGTACCATTCAAAACACTTTATTTGTCATAGGACAAAATTTTCATGCAGCCAAGTCTGGCCAGACAAAACGCGATCCTGCTGGGACTATGCCAGTTCTGCTACATGGCGGCCACGGCGACCGGCATCTCATTCAGCGGTCTCGTCGGAATGCGCCTTGCAAGCGATGCAGCCTGGGCCACGCTGCCCTACCTGCTGATCACCGCCTGCACCGCGCTGTTGACGCTGGCGATGGGCCCGCTGATCAGCCGTACCGGCTATCGCGCCACCTTCGTGCTGGGCGTGCTGGCGGGTGCGGTGGGCGGGCTGGTCAGCGTGCTGGCGCTATGGTGGTCATCATTCGCGCTGTTCTGCCTGGGTGCGCCGCTGCAGGGGTTCTACCAGGCCACCGCGCTCTATTACCGCTATGCGGCGGCCGAAGGCGCGGCAGGCCAGGACAAGGGTACGGCGATGGCCTGGGTGCTCAGCGGGGGCATCCTGGCCGCACTGGTGGGGCCATGGCTTGCCGGCAGCACGCTGGATGCACTGCCGCAGGTGCGCTACGGCGGCAGCTTCATCGGCGTGGCCGTCGTGGCGTCGCTGTCGCTGTTGCCGCTGGCACTGGCGCGCCTGCCGCGGCCGGCGGCCCCGACAGCCGATCCGCAGGCGGCAGCGGGTGTCCGGCCGAAGCTGACGCCACAGGCCTGGGGCGGCCTGTTCGCCTGCGCGGGCGGGTACGCGCTGATGATGTTCATGATGGTGGCGAGCCCGCTGGCGATCGCCGCCTGCGGCTTCACGCCGGTGCACGCGGCCAGCGTGATCCAGTGGCATATGTTGGGCATGTTCGCGCCCTCACTGGTCACCGGGCGCCTGATCGGCCGGTGGGGCGCCGTGCCGGTGGCGCTGGCCGGCAGTGCGCTCTATCTGGCGGCGGCGGCACTGGCGCTCGCCGGGCTGACGCTCAACCACTTCCACATCTCGCTGCTGCTGGTGGGCCTGGGCTGGAACCTGCTCTACATGAGCGGCAGCACGCTGATCGCGCAAAGCCCGGCGCCGCTGCGGCAGCGGTTGCTGCCGCTCAACGAGTTCCTGACCTTCGGCGCGGTGGCAGTGGCGGCCGGCGTGGCAGGCTGGTTGCATCAGACGCTGGGCTGGCAGGCGGTGGCGCTGTCCACGTTGGGATTGACACTGGGCTTGACGCTGGCCGCCTGGCTGTTGTGGCGCCGGGCCGTCGTTCAGTCCTGACGGACCGGCTGCGGTGCCGGATTGCGGTAGGACAGGTGGTAGCTCAGCGCCTCCCGGCCGTCGCCCTTGAAATCGACGAACTGCACGCCGGTGCGGAAGGCGCCGAATTCGCTGGACAGCACCGTGTAGACCACCCGGCTCTTGACCTCGATCACCTTGGGCGGCTGGCCCACGTTGAGCGGTGGAATGGACAGCAGCACGGTCACCCGGTCCGACACCGGCAGGCTGAAATCCGAATGCAGGCTGAAGCCACCCTTGGACACATCGAACGCCCGTCCGCGGAACGACAGGCGCTGCTCGCGTTCCTCGTAGACGATGGCCACCCGCCAGTTGACGAGGTAGCGCAGCTCCACCCGCTTGTCCGCCCATTCCGGGTCAGCGCCGGGCGCCAGCAGCAATGGGGAAGCGGACAGGCTGTCGTGCATGGGGTCGATCCGGTCGGGTGGCTGTTCCATTATGGGCCCGTCCTTGCAGGAAGTGGCAGCGCGCCCGGCAGCGCGGCTCCCGTCGGCGCATCATCCCGGCACATGCATCGCAGTCATGCCGCCGATGACGGCCATGCATGGCCAGGACGCGCTATAAAGCGGCATCAGACCCGTGCCATCCTGCGCCATGCGCCAGGACCTGTCCACGCTCCCCGCGCCCGGCGGGCCGGCGCGGCCGCCCGGGCCCGCCCCCGTCAACCGAGGAGTCTCGACCATGCGCAGCCTGCTGCTCTGCCTGTGCAGCGCCCTTGCCCTGCCTGCCCAGGCGCAAGCGCTGTTCTTCGACGATTTCAGCCATGCCGATGCCAAGGCGCTGTCCAGCGCCGGCTGGACCATCCGCACCCAGACCGGCTGGCCCGGCGTGGCGGGTGCGCGCTGGTGGCACGAAGGGGTGCAACTGGTGGCCGATCCGGCCGGCGGCGGCAACCGGCTGCTGCGGCTGCGCGCCGCCAGCGACGGCACGCCGGCGGGCACGCGGCAGACGCAGCTGTGCCATGCACGCAAATACCTGGAAGGCACCTACGCCGCGCGGGTGCGGTTCAGCGATGCACCGGTGACGGGCCCGGACGGTGACGCGATCGTGCAGACCTTCTACCTGATCAGTCCGCTCAAGGCGCCCAAGCACCCGGATTACAGCGAGGCCGATTTCGAATACCTGCCCAACGGCGGCTGGGGCGCCTCCGGCCCGGCACTGTATGCCACCACCTGGGAAACCTTCATCCCGGCACCGAATTTCTGGAAGGACAACCAGTACGACCGGCTCGCGGGCACGCAACAGGGCTGGCACACGCTGGTGCTGCAGATCGCCAAGGGCAAGGTGGACTACTTCCTGGACGGCAAGCCCTACGCACGGCACGGCGGCGACTACTATCCCGAAGTCCCGATGTCGATCAACTTCAACCTGTGGTTCAGCGAGTTGACCGCGTCGGGCAAGGGCGCGCGCGAGTACCACGAAGACGTGGACTGGGTGCTGCATGTCAAGGACGCGATCCTGAGCCCCGCCGAAGTCAGTGCGCAGGTGGCGGCACTGCGAGCCAAGGGCGTCGGTCGGGAAGACAGCGTTCCCGGCCGCAACCTGCCCTCGCCGTGCGATCTGTAGCGGCGCCCGCCCTTGCCTGCCCCTGGCCGCACCCGGCGGGACAACGCCGGGTGGCCATGAGTGCCCAGCGCCATGCACCGTGCCTTGCACGGCATCACAGCCGGTGAAGGCATCCGTTTCGCCAGGGGAATCGGGCGTCACCGGTCAACAACGGTGCATCATGCTGCCGGCAGCCGCGCCGTTCCTTGGGGGATCGGCAACGGGGACTTCATGGCCCTGCTCGGCAACGACATGCATGTCTTCAAGATCAGCCCCGGTGCACTGGGCCGGATGGCATGGCAATACCATGTCCATGCGCATCACCCGGTGCAGCGCGCGGCACAAGCCAGGGCGCAGCGATAGGGTTACCTGCAATCGGCCGACGCATGCGGGCAGGTCATATGCTGTTCCGAGACCTGGTGCCCGGGCGATGCGGCGGCGAATCCGGCGACCCCGACCAGAACGGAAAAGACGATAGCCTTGAACATGTTGTTGCTCCTAAGGGTTTTTGAGGAACCTTCGCAGTACGGCATCGCGAATGCACGGCCAATATAAGCGTGCGCCGGATACCGACCGATTACCCGCTGATTACATCCGCGTCACCTTGGGATGAGGGCAGCGGCCCCCTGGGAAGCACCGGGAAAACGCAGGCTGAAGGTGGTGGATTCATCGTCGCTGGCCACGGTCAGCATGCCGCCATGCAGTTGCATGATCGAGGCGGCGATCGCCAGCCCGAGTCCGGTGCCGCCGTCGTCGCGGCTGCGGGCCGGATTGACCCGGTAGAAGCGCTCGGCCAGGTGCGGCAGATGCGCTTCCGGGATGCGGTGGCCGCGGTTGGACACCATGATCGCCGTGCCCCCTTCCCCACACGCCAGGATCACCTGCACCGTGCTGTCCGGATGGCCGTGGCGGATGGCGTTGGACAGCAGATTGGTCAGCGCCCGCTGCAACATGCCCTTGTCGGCCTCCACCGAGCCCTCGCCGCTCAGCGCCAGCGTGATGCCCTTGGCCTCGGCCAGCGCGTCGAAGAAATCGAACAGCCCTTCCACCAGCGGCCTGAGCGCGATCGGTTCGATGCGCAGTGCCTGCTGCGGCTGCTCGGCGCTGGCCAGGAACAACAGATCGGTGATCAGCCGGTTCAGGCGCTGCATCTCCTCCTCGGCCGAGGCGAGCACGGTCTGGTAGGTGGCAACGTCCCGCGGCTTGCCGAGGCAGACCTGTACCTCGCCCATCAGATTGGTCAGCGGTGTGCGCATCTCGTGTGCAAGGTCGGCGGAGAACTGCGACAGCCGCGACACGCTTTTCTCCAGGCGTTCGAGCATGTTGTTGAACGAATGCGCCAGATCGCGCAGCTCGGCCGGCACATCCTCGGCCGACAGCCGCGAATGCAGCGACTGCGCGGTGATGCCGCCCACCAGCGTATTGAAGCGGCGCAACGGCCGCAGCGCGCGCCGCGCCACCACCCACGAGCCCAGCGCGATGAACACGATGACGAAGGGCAGCATCAACGCCAGCGACTTGCGGAAGGCCGCCAGCAGGCCGCCGTCGCCCCCGCGCTCGATGAAGCCGAGCAGCCAGCGCTCCTGGCCGCCGGCGAGCCGGCTGCGCCAGACCAGCACGCTCAAGGCATTGCCCGGGTCGAGCTCGCCCACCCCGGGCTGCAGCGGCTGGCGCAGCACCCGCGCGGCGGCGCGTGCCGCGAATGGGCCGGAACGCCCGGTCACCTTCGTGCCGTCGACGATGGCCCAATGCAGATAAGGGTGCCCCACCAGCAGCAGCGCCAGCTCCGCGTCGAGCGAGATACCGGGGCGCGGTTGCTCGATGGCGGACTGCACCAGCGCCATCTTGCCGCTCAGCTCGGTCTCGGCCCGCCGCTCCAACGCCAGTTGCAGCAGACGATCCATGCCGACCCCGGCGATCAGCACCAGCAGGGCGCTGAACAGGCTCACCAGCCCGCCGACGCGCAGCGCCAGCGAGCGCCGGCGGCTCCGGGGCGGGCCCATCATGCGCGCCGGCCCCTGCCGCTGCGGCGCCGATCCGCACCGCGGCCCGCATCGGGATGCGGCATCACCAGGCAAGCAGGTGGCATGGTCATTCGTCCTCGCGCACTTCGAACATATAGCCGGCGCCGCGCACGGTATGGATCAACTTGTGCGGATAGTCGTCGTCCACCTTGGCGCGCAGCCGACGGATCGCCACGTCGACGATGTTGGTATCGGTATCGAAGTTCACATCCCACACGTGGGATGCGATCAGCGTACGCGTCAGCACTTCGCCGCTGCGCCGCATCAAGAGATGCAGCAGCGCGAACTCGCGGGCGGTCAGCTCGATCCTGTGTCCATCCCGGTAGGCCCGATGCTTGACCGGGTCCAGTTCCAGTCCACCCAGGCTCAGCACCTCGGCCGGGTTGACCTTGTTGTTGCGCTTGAGCAGCAGCTTGATCCGCGCCAGCAGCTCGGCGAATGCGAACGGCTTGATCAGATAGTCGTCCGCCCCCGACTCCAGCCCGCGCACGCGGTCATCGACCCGGCTGCGGGCAGTCAGCATCAGTACCGGGGTCTGCTTGCGTCGGCGCACGCCTTCGAGCACGCCCCAGCCATCGAGCAGCGGCAGCATCACATCGAGGATGATCAGATCGAAGTCCTCTTCCAGCGCCTTGTGCAACCCGTCGACCCCGTCGCAGGCGATGTCGACGGCATAGCCGCTTTCGCTCAGGCCCTGCTTCAGATAGCCCGCGGTCTTGGCCTCGTCCTCGACGATCAGAATGCGCATAGCGGCTCCCCATCCGGTTACCGGCATTCTAAATATGCAGACGGGCCGGCGCGCCAGCATGACAATTTTGTAATGAACGGGTAATCGGGTCGGCCAGCGGTGGCTACCTATACTGCGCAGGTCCAAACGACCCTCGGCCGCGCGGGCGCCCGGCGCCGCCCCCAGCAGTTGCAACGACACGAGTCAGGCCGGCTGGAACGCCGGCAACGGCGCGCCCGCCGCACCGCGGCACGAATCCCTACCGAAGCAGGCTGCACATGACATTGCCCCCGATCACCCGAATCCTGCTGCTGCCGGTGCTGACACTCGCCACCGCCGCCACGTTCGCTGCCACGCCCCCCGGGGAGCCGGAGCAGACGCTGCCGTACCAGTCGGTGTTCGACAGCTACCGCGTCTTCCACGATCAGGCGATCGCCGATTGGCGGCTCGCCAACCGTACCGTTGGTGAGATCGGCGGCTGGCGCGCCTATGCCAGGGAAGCCCAGGGCGCGGCACGCACCGATGCCGACCAGCCAGGGGCAGTCGATGCGCAGGCAGATGACCGGCCGCATCAGCACGGGGGCACGCAATGAACCTGTTCCGTGCAGCGCACCTGCGCGGCAGGCGCCTGGCCATCGGTGCCGGGGCTCTGCTGCTTGCCGGCTGTGCCAGTGTCGATTTCGAGGAATCGGTACGGCAGACCAACCAGGATGCCGCCGGCTTCACCCAAGGCCGACTGGCGCTGGCGGGCACGCCGGCACAGCGCGAGGTGATGGCACGCGAGGCCGATGCACTGCTGGCACAACCGCTGGGGCAGGATGAAGCGGTCCGGCTGGCGCTGCTCAACAGCCCGGCATTGCAGGCACTGCTTGCCAACAACTGGTCCGAGGCCGCCACCGCCGCGCAAGGCGCGCGCATCGCCAACCCGGTGTTCACCTTTGAACGCATGCGCTCGCCCGACGAAGTCGAATTCGGCCGGATGCTCGCCTTCGGTCTGCTCGACCTGATCACCCTGCCGCACCGTTACGGTGTTGCCCGTCGCCAGATCGCCCAGGCCCAGCTGCGGCTGACCACCGAAGTGGTCGACCAGGTCACCCGGATACGCCAGACCTGGGTCAACGCGGTGGCCGCGCAGCAAAAGCAAAGCTACGCCGAACAGGTCTACGAGGCCGCCGATGCCGGCGCCGAATTGGCGCAGCGGCTGCAGGCGGTGGGCAATATCACGCGGCTGCAGCGCGCCCGCCATCAGGCGTTCTACGCCGATGCGGCAACCCAGCTTGCCGGTGCGCGGCACGCGGCATTGGCGGCGCGCGAGGCCCTGGTGCGGCAGCTGGGGCTGACCGACGCGCAGGCGGCCCGGCTGCAGCTGCCCGGACAGCTGCCGCCATTGCCGGCAGCACCACGCACCGCCGGACAGGTGGCGCAGGCCACCACCGAACAGCGGCTGGACGTGCGCCAGGCCCGGCTCGGTTTTGACGCTGCGGCCAAGGCGCAGGGGCTGACGGCCGTCACCAGCCTGACCGACATCGAACTGGGCGTGCGCCGCGACCAGACCTTCGACAAGGCCGAAGGCCACACCGAACGGGCGCGCGGCTACGAGATCGAAGTGCGGCTGCCGCTGTTCGATTGGGGCGGCATGCAGCGCGACAGCATGAATGCGCGCACGCTGGCGGCAGCCAATGCACTGGAGGCCACCTTGCGGGCCGCCGGCTCGGAACTGCGGGAAAGCTATTCGGCCTACCGCACCGGCTACGACATCGCGCGGCACTATCGCGACGAGGTGCTGCCGCTCAGCAAGGCGATCTCCGAGGAGAACACGCTGCGCTACAACGGCATGCTGATCGGGGTGTTCGAGCTATTGGCCGACAGCCGCGAGCAGATCGGCGCAGTGGTCAACGCCATCAACGCCCAGCAGCAGTTCTGGCTGGCGGACGCGGCCCTGCAGGCCGCGGTGCTGGGCAAGCCCACCGCAGTGGCGGTCGGTCTTGCCGCCGCCCCCGGCGCCGCCGAAGCGGGCCATTGAAGCGCGCCGCGCAGCAATCAAGGATGAACACATGACTTCGAGAAGAACGTTTCTGCAGGCCCTGGGCATCAGCGGGGGCGCGGTGGCGGCCGCCGGGGTGGGCAAGGCCGCACTGGCGGCCCTGCCCGAGCCGGTGATCCAGACCAAGCCGGACACCATGGCACCGCTGCTGCCGCAGACCGGCCGTCCCTACAATCCGGTAGTGACGCTCAATGGCTGGACGCTGCCATGGCGCATGAACAACGGCGTCAAGGAATTCCATCTGGTGGCCGAACCGGTGGTACGCGAGATGGCGCCGGGCTTCACCGCGCACCTGTGGGGCTACAACGGCCAGAGCCCGGGCCCGACCATCGAGGTGGTCGAGGGCGATCGCGTGCGCATCTTCGTCACCAACCGGCTGCCCGAGCACACCAGCATCCACTGGCATGGCCAGCGGCTGCCCAACGGCATGGACGGCGTGGCCGGCCTCAACCAGCCGGCGATCCCGTCGGGCAAGACCTATGTATACGAATTCGTCGCCCGCCGCCCCGGTACCTTCATGTATCACCCGCACGCCGACGAGATGGTGCAGATGGCGATGGGCATGATGGGCTTCTGGGTCACGCACCCCAAGGGCAGGCATCCGCTGATCGACGAGGTCGACCGGGATTTCTGCTTCCTGCTCAACGCCTACGACATCGACCCGGGCAGCTATACGCCCAAGATCATGACCATGCTCGACTTCAACCTGTGGAGCTGGAACAGCCGCATCTTTCCGGGCATCGATTCGCTGAACGTGCGGTTGAACGACAAGGTGCGCATCCGGATCGGCAACCTGACCATGACCAACCACCCCATCCATCTGCACGGGCATGAGTTCCTGGTCACCGGCACCGACGGTGGGCCGACCCCCAAGGGCACCCGCTGGTACGAGGTCACCACCGACGTGGCGGTCGGTCAGATGCGGCAGATCGAGTTCCGCGCCGACGAGGAAGGCGACTGGGCCTTCCATTGCCACAAGAGCCACCACACGATGAACGCCATGGGTCACGATGTTCCGACCCTGATCGGCGTCGATCATCGCGGCATCGCCAAGAAGATCAGCAAGCTGGTGCCGGACTACATGGTGATGGGCGAGCGCGGCATGGCCGACATGACCGAGATGGACATGCCGATCCCGGACAACACCGTGCCGATGATGACCGGCGACGGGCCGTTCGGCAGCGTGGAAATGGGCGGGATGTTCAGCGTGGTCAAGGTGCGCCGGGACCAGAAGCCGGGCGACTACAGCAACCCGGGCTGGTTCAAGCATCCACCCGGCACCATGGCCCGCGAGTTCGATGGCGCCGTCCAGACGCCGCATCGTCAATCCGGCGCCGGCGGTGGACAATCGATGCCCCGTGCGCGGCAGGACGCGTCGGACGTTGAAGTGCACGTGCGCAAACCGACCCACAAAGCCGGCCATTGAACCGGCAGCGCTTTTCCACCCCTGGAGGTTGAGTATGAATACCCAGCAATTGGCCCTCTCCCTGATCGGCCTGAGCCTGAGCGCCGCGGTGCTCGCCAGCGGCTCGCACGCCGGCGGCCACGGTGACCATGGCGACCATGGCAACGCGGCGGTCGGCAAACCCGGCGTGGCCGCCAAGGCAAGCCGCACCGTCACCGTCAACATGACCGACAACATGCGCTACAACCCGGCCCGCATCCAGGTCAAGCAAGGCGAGACGGTGCGCTTCGTGATCAGGAACTCGGGCAAGATCAAGCACGAGTTCGTGCTCGGCACCCAGCAGGAATTGGAAGAACACTACGAGCAGATGAAGAAATTCCCGGAGATGGAGCACGCCGACCCCAACCTGGTGACGCTGGCGCCGGGCAAGACCGGCGAGGTGGTGTGGCAGTTCACCAAGGCCGGCGTCGTCGACTTCGCCTGCCTGCAGCCTGGCCACTACGAAGCGGGCATGAAGGGCCAGGTGAACGTGGCCGGCGGCAGGAAAGCGGCCAAATAACCCAGAACCCGGGGGCACATGCCCCGTTCCGATCCAACAAAGGAGTACCTCATGACCCACCTTCACCCGATCGCCGCGGTGCTGGCCTCGCTGCTGCTGCTCGCGCCGGCGCTGCACGCAAACGAGGACCACTCGGGGCACGCCACCCACGGCGAACACGCGGCCGCGATGGCGCTGACCGATGGCGAAGTGCGCAAGATCGACCAGGCCAACGGCAAGATCACGCTCAAGCACGGCGAGATCAGGAACCTGGACATGCCGGGCATGACCATGGTGTTCACGGTCAAGGACAAGGCGCTGCTCGACAAGGTCAAGGTCGGCGACAGGATCAGATTCAAGGCGGCCCGCGCCGAGGGCAAGATGCTGGTCACCGAGATCCAGCCCGCGGCGCAATAAGGCGGCGGCGACCGGTCAGATCGCCTCGTACAGCGGCAGCGTGAGGAACTCGGCGAATTCAGCGCTGGTGCTCATCTCCTCGAAAATGGCAGCGGCGCGGGCATAGGGCACCCGCCCGAACACCGCGTCGCCGTGCTCGGCGCGGATTGCCTCCAGCACCTGCGGGATCATGGTGCGCACCAGCTCGGCGGTCACCTTGCGGCCATCGTCGAGCACCCCCTTGGGGCTGCGGATCCACTGCCACACCTGCGAGCGGCTGATCTCGGCGGTGGCCGCATCCTCCATCAGGTTGTGGATCGGCACGCAGCCGTTGCCGGCCAGCCACGAGCCCAGGTACTGGATGCCCACATCGATGTTCATCCTGAGGCCCGCCTCGGTGATCGGCTGCGCGGGCCGGAAGTCAAGCAGGTCCGCCGCGCGGGTGACCACATCGTCGCGCTGCCGGCCGATCTGGTTGGGCGCATCGCCCAGCACCTTCACCCACTCCTCCATCGCGATCGGCACAAGACCGGGATGGGCCACCCAGCCACCATCGAAGCCATCGCCAGCATCGCGGGTCTTGTCGGCGCGCACGGCGGCCATGGCCTTCTCGTTGGCCGCCGGATCGTGCTTGATCGGGATCAGCGCGCTCATGCCGCCGATGGCGGGCGCACCGCGCTTGTGGCAGGTCTTGACCAGATTCAGCGCATAGGCGCGCATGAAGGGCACGGTCATGGTGATCTGCGCGCGATTGGCGAGGCAGAACTCGGCGTTGGTCTTGAACTTCTTGATGCAGCTGAAGATGTAATCCCAGCGCCCGGCGTTGAGCCCGGCCGAATGCGCGCGCAATTCATACAGGATTTCCTCCATCTCGAACGCGGCGAGGATGGTCTCGACCAGCACGGTGGCCTTGATCGTGCCCTGGGCGATGCCCAACTCGGCCTGCGCGGCGACGAAGATGTCGTTCCACAGCCGCGCTTCCAGGTGCGATTCCAGCTTGGGCAGATAAAAATACGGCCCGGTGCCGCGCGCCAGCTGCTCACGGGCGTTGTGGAACAGGAACAGCGCAAAATCGAACAGGCCGCCCGATACCCGCTCACCATCGACGGTGACGTGCTTCTCATCGAGGTGCCAACCGCGGGGGCGCACCACCAGCGTGGCGATCCTGTCGTTGAGCCTGTATTCCTTGCCCGCCTCGTTGCGAAACGCCAGTGTGCGGCGCACGGCGGCCTTCAGGTTCACCTGCCCCTGGATCTGGTTGTGCCAGTTGGGCGTGTTGGCATCCTCGAAGTCGGTCATGTAGCTGTCCGCGCCGGAATTGAGCGCGTTGATGATCATCTTGGCCTCCACCGGGCCGGTGATCTCCACGCGGCGCAACGCCAGATCCGCTGGCAGCGGCGCAATGCGCCAGTCGCCTTTGCGGATATGCGCCGTCTGCGGCAAGAAGTCCGGCTGCTGGCCGGCATCCAGATCGGCCTGGCGCAGCGTGCGCACCGCCAGGAGCTCCCGGCGCCGGCCGTTGAACTGGCGCTGCAGCTTGGCCACGAAAGCCAGCGCCTCGGGCGTGAGGATCTCGGCAAAGGCGGGGGTGATCTCGGCATGGACTTGGACGCCGGCGGGCAAGGTGGACATGCGGTGCTCCTGGAGGTGTGCGGCGGGATGTTGCATTGCAGTGTAGTGCGCCGCGGCATCGCGAAAAAGCGCTAAGGTGCAACAGGTGCTTTGCCTGCAAGCGGCAAGCGCGGCTGGGCGCCAGGCTGCGGATGCAGGCTACGCGTCACGTCACGCTTGATCCCTCGGCTTCCCGAAAGCAGCTCCATTACTGGATGGAGCATTTCTTAACGCGCTTTAAATTGGCAACGCTCGAAACGCGCAGCTGACCGTGGTCTTGACGCGTAGGCCCCCCGCCCACACCTCCCAAGCTCCCCCTGCGGAGTCCCCCATGCCCCACCTCACCCTCGAATACACCAACAACCTGCCCGATTACGACGCCCAGGCCGCGCTGCGCACACTGGCGCAGGCCATGTTCGAATCGGGCCTGTTTGGCGAAGCCGATATCAAGGGCCGGGCGCATTGCCTAGCCACCTATCTCGTCGGCACTTCGGATACCGCAACGGCGTTTGTCCACCTGCAGGTGGCGCTGCTCTCCGGCCGCTCGGCCGAGCAGAAGCAGGCGCTGGGCCAACACTTGCTGGCGGCGTTGCGCACGACCCTGCCGCCGGGCCACGGCGCGGTGCAGCTCACCGTGGATACGCGGGATATGGATCGGCAGAGCTACGCCAAGGCGGTGCTCGCGGCGGTCAGTTGAGCGGGTTGTGCCTGCCATCAATGGCAAACGGGATGGACTGCACGGTAAACGGCACTTGGTCCGGGATCGCGGTAGGGTTTTGGGCGTGGCGCAGCAGCAGGTCGTATTTGGATTCGATGAACCACAGCCGGCCGCGCGCGTAGGTGCCGGACGAGGGTGCGTCGAGCCCCTGCACCAGGGTGTGCAGCGTGGCTTGGCTGCCATCAAGGCGCAGCTCGGTGATCACGCCTTCGTTGCGTCTGTCGCCGAAGGCATTGCTCTCGAACACCAACAGCCGGCCCGGCCCGAGCATGCGCAGGGCATCAGCGTTGCGCAGCGGCCGTGGCATCTGCAGCCGGGTGCTGGGGCCTGCCTGGCCATCCTGGCCGATGTCGATGCGCCATAGCCATGGCACGGCGGCCACGGCGCTCAGGTAGAGCCGGTCACCATCGAGGGCGATGCCGTTGAAGGTGAAGCGCTTGCCGTTCATTTCCAGCCTGGGGCTGTCGGCCAGCAGCGCGGGCCGCTCCAGCCAGACGGCGGGCGCACTGTCGTTCGGCCGCAGCCGCAACACGCGCGGATGGTAGGAATCGGTGAGGTAGACCGTGCCGGCGCCATCCACCACCAGATCGTTGCAATAGCCGTCATCGGGCAGCGGGTAGCTCGCCTGTGCCTGGCCGGTGGCCAGGTCGTAGCGCTTGAGCGCGCTGGGCGTGGCGGGCACCGTGGTCAGGCCCAGGTTGCCGGAGCACACCCACAGCGTATGCCGCGCCTCGTCCACGGCAATGCCCTGCGTGTTGGCGAGCCCACCGCGGCCGGGCGGCACCAGCACCCGGGTGGCGCCGTCGGGGCGGATGCGCACCACGGCACCCTGACGCCAGCTGCCGACGTAGAGCGTGCCGTCGCGGGCGGCTGCCACGCTTTCCGGATACCAGTCCGGTGGCAGCATATGGGCGTTGGCAGCGGCCAGCGTGGCAGCGCTGGTCAACCAACCGGCAAGCAGCGTGATGCATACGGCGTTGCGAGATTGCATGTCCTGATCCTGGTGATGGAACAGCCATCATTCTTTTCCCGCTTATCCTCTTGATAAAGCATGCAACAATTCAATCACTATCAAGCATGGATTGGGAATGGACCGACTGACCAGCATGGCGGTGTTTGTATGCGTGGCCGAACGCGGCAGCTTTGCCGCGGCGGGCGCCGCGCTGCGCTTGTCCGGCACCATGGTGGCCAATCATGTGGCGGCGTTGGAGCGGCATCTGGGCGCCACGCTGATCCACCGCACCACGCGACGGCATGCGCTTACCGCCGTCGGCACGGCGTATCTGGAGCGCTGTCGCGATGTGCTGGCCAGTGTGGCGGCGGCAGACCGGGTGGCGGACCAGCTCACCGCCGAGCCCAGCGGGCTGTTGCGGGTGACCGCGCCGGTCAGCTATGGCGTGCACCGGCTGACGCCGCTGCTGCGGGCGTATCAACAGCGCTATCCGGCGGTACAGGTGGCGTTGAACCTGAATGACCGGCTGGTGGATCTGGAAGAGGAAGGCTACGACCTGGCCATCCGCTCCGGCACACCCGCGCCGGATTGCCCACTGGTCGCACGCCTGCTGCAGACCAGCCGTATGCGGATCGCCGCGAGCGCGGACTACCTGGCCCGCCATGGCACGCCGGCGCATCCGCAGGATCTGGCCAGCCACAACGTGCTCGGCTTTGCCGCGTGGGGCGATGCGCCGCAGCTGCGCTTCAGCCGCGACGGCGAAACGGTGTGCCTGCCGTTCAAACCCGGCCTCACCATCAACAATGGTCAGGCGCTGCTGGTGGCGGCGCTGGCCGGGCACGGCATCGTGGTGCAGGCGGATGTGTTGCTGGATGAGCCGATCGCGACCGGGCTGCTGCAGCCCCTGCTGCCCGGTTGGACGCTGCCGCAGCGGCCGGTCTACGTGATGCGCAAACCGGATCGGGTACCGGGCGCGCGGGTACGCAGCTTTGTCGACTTCCTGGTGGCCGCGCTGGCAGGCGCGCAGGCGACGGAATAAACGTGCCACTCATCCAGGTTGAAACGAGCGGCAGCATGGTGCGGCGGCCGGGCTTGCGGTAACGGCGGCTGGCGCTGCCGGCAACCCGCCCGGACAGGGCCGGCCCCCGCTGCCTGCGCCCCATCCGCGGCTGGGCCGGGTGGATGACGCGGGCGCTTGCTACCGCGCCCCAACAGGCAGCGCCGCCGGGCGGTGCACGCCGCTCAATGGAACTGCGATTCCTCGGTGGACCCCGTCAGCGCCGTGGTGCTGGATTGGCCTTGCTGGATCACCTGCGTCACCTGGTCGAAATAGCCGGTGCCCACCTCGCGCTGGTGTTTCACGGCGGTGAAACCCCGGTCGGCGGCGGCGAATTCGGCCTGCTGCAGCTCGACGAAGGCGGTCATGCCCTGGCGCGCATAGCCGTGGGCCAGGTTGAACATGCCGTAGTTGAGCGCGTGAAAGCCGGCCAACGTGATGAACTGGAACTTGTAGCCCATCGCGCCCAGCTCCTGCTGGAAGCGGGCGATGGTGGCGTCGTCCAGGTTCTTCTTCCAGTTGAAGCTGGGCGAACAGTTGTAGGCCAAAAGCTTGCCCGGGAACCTTGCATGGATCGCCTCAGCAAAGCGGCGCGCATATTCCAGATCGGGCTTGCCGGTCTCGCACCAGACGAGGTCGGCATAGGGCGCATAGGCCAGGCCACGCGCCACCGCCTGCTCCAGCCCGGGGCGGGTACGGTAGAAGCCTTCGGGCGTGCGCTCGCCGGTGCAGAACGGCTTGTCGTTGTCGTCCACGTCGTTGGTCAACAGATCGGCCGCCTCGGCGTCGGTGCGGGCCACCAGCAACGTGGGTACGCCCATCACATCGGCTGCCAGCCGCGCGGCCACCAGCTTTTCCACCGCCTCGCGCGTGGGCACCAGCACCTTGCCGCCCATATGGCCGCATTTCTTCACCGAGGCCAGCTGGTCTTCGAAGTGCACGCCGGCGGCACCCGCCTCGATCATGCCCTTCATCAGCTCGAAGGCATTGAGCACGCCGCCGAAGCCGGCTTCGGCATCGGCGACGATGGGGGCAAAGAAATCGATGCTGTCGTCGCCCTCGGCGTGGTGGATCTGGTCGGCACGCTGGAAGGTGCTGTTGATGCGCCGGACCACCGCCGGCACCGAGTTGGCCGGGTAGAGCGATTGATCCGGATACATCTCGCCGGCGATGTTGGCATCAGCGGCCACCTGCCAGCCCGAGAGATAGATCGCCTTGAGACCGGCCTTGACCTGCTGCATCGCCATATTGCCGGTCAGCGCGCCCAGGGCGTGCACGTAGGGCTGCTCGTGCAGCAGCCGCCACAATTTGTCGGCGCCGCGGCGTGCCAGGGTGTGCTCGATCTGTAGCGTGCCGCGCAGCCTTTCGACATCCGCTGCCGAATAGGGGCGCTTGATTCCTTGCCAGCGCGGGTTGTCCTGCCAATTCCGCTCCAGTTGTGCAATGCGTTCTTCACGTGTCGCCATGGCTTGCTCCCGCAAAACGCCGGCCTCCCGGCCAGCCTGCCCCGTGCACTTGTCGTGCCCTCATATTGCGACGCAGCAAATTTTGCGTCGCACCATGAAATTGTAGTCAACACAGTCCAACTACAAGTCAGGCGTTGTACCTATGCAGGCAGGGTGAGCACCAGCCATGGCGCAGCGCGCGCTGCGTGGGCAGCGGGGCCGGGCCTGGCCGGCGGACAGGCGATTGCAACAGGCGAGGCGCCAGGATTGGTGGGACAAGGCGCCGCCGTGCCGGCGCTATGGCTGGGCGGGCTTCGTCTCGATCCTGCCGCGCACCGTGCGGCTGGCCCAGGCCCACCACGCCCATTGCATCGCAACGGCCAGCAACAGGCATTGCAGCGGTCTGAACGGGATGGCGTAACGGGGCTCCGCCTGCAGCGTCCAATACACCAGGAAACCGAACAGCAGCAAAAGCAGCAATGCAGCGATGGTGGTGTCACGCGGGTCAGCCAGCGTGGGTGCCCCGGTCCGGAGTCGCCGGAGCAGCGCCAGCGCACCGCAGGCCAGGGCGATCAGGGTCAGGCCGGTCAGGAAAGGATTGATCGCCCGGAATACAGCGGCCAGCGCCATCCAAGGGGCTTTGTTCTGGAACGGCGCATTGGCGGTCGGGTAGACGAAGATGTCGTAGTACCCCATGCGGATATCCCAGTCCCAGAACAGGAACGGCTTGTGGATGAGGTACCAGCCGATGTGGCGGCCCGGATCGGCAGCCAGCCGTGCGCCCATCGTGGCAAGACCCTGTGCGCGGTCACGCCGCAGCAGGTCGATCTCCTCGTTGATCCGTGCCTGGGTCCGCTGGCCCGCCGCCACGCCGGCCAGCCCTTCACGCCACGAGGAATGGTAGTCCGGCCAGCTGCCCTGGACGAAATTCATCAACGCGCGATCGGTGGAGCCCAGACCGGTAGCGAGCGTGGCATTGCGGGCGCCCCACAATGCCGGCAGCAGCGCGGCCACGGCAATCAATGCCAGTACCTGTCGGCGATCCGCCCGCCGCTGCCAGAGCAGCACCAGGCCAAGCAGCAGCGCAAACGGCAGCAGCACTGCATTCACCATGGCCGCACAACCGAAACCCAGCCCCGCGGCGATCCACCACCGCAGCCGCTGCCGTGCCGCGGCCTGGGAGAACAGCAGCAACGCCAGCACCAGCAAGGTGCCGAACAGTGTTTCCGTCAACAGATAACCGCTGATCACCACATGATGCGGCCACACCGCCGCCAGCAAGCCCGCCAGCAGCGCCATGCCGGGCGGGAGCAGCCGTCTGCCCAGCACCAGCACACCCGCCACCGTGGCCACCCCCAGCAACACCTGCAGCAACAGCACCGTCTGATACCAGGCGTCCCAATCCGGGGTCAGTGCCATCACGGCGGCGAGGAACAATGGATAGCCCGGATCGCGGAAGCTGTCGGCAATCACCGGCCCGGTATCGGGCGGCACGCTGGAAAACACACCATGGTGCAGCAGATTCCAGGCATAGCTCACGTGCTGGATGGCGTCGCCCCGGACCGGTGAATCGACGTCGGCAATCAACACATGCATCAGCCGCAGCAGCAACGCCAGCGCAATGATCAGGCAATAGCCGATACGCAGCCATCCGGGCGCTTTGGCATGCGGCTGGCTGGGTGGTGCCGCTGGCGTTGCAATGGGCCAGGAAATCATGTCAGGGCATATCCTTCGAGATTGAATTGGAACATCCATCACACCGCCGCGCGCCACGGTCCGACGATCCGGGCAACAGGAATCCGCCGCTGATCGCCGGCACCATGGCTCTGGCGCACGCCCCTGCCCCCTTGCGGACGATAGTGCCAGACGGCAGGGACACCGGCCCGGGCGGGTGGCAACACAGCGGGTCCGGCAGCAGGCGGCCTTAGCGCCGCGCCACAATGCCACGGCTGATATGACGTTTTCAACTGAGCGCGGCCCGCCAGCCATGGGCCCGGCTGCGCCACCACGGCTCCTGACGGCGTGCACCGCCCGTGCCCGGTGCGATCGGCAAGCGCTGCTGCCATTCAGCCACGCTGCGACGCTGCAGCGCGCCAGGCAGGCAGGCGGCATTGCATCGGCGATCCCCTCCCGAAGCCCGGTTCATCCGGGGAGCATCCGGTCCCCTGCATGCGCGATGCATTGACCCTGATTGCAATAGGGCCTCTTGAAAAGTGGCGGGCGGCGCCCATTTCGCTCAGCATTGCGAAGTTTTGTAGGGAGCAGACCATGAGCAACGAACAGAAACCTGAAGACTTGCACGCCCCGGTCGATCAGGGCGACACCGCGCCAGCCGCAGCCGACGAGGCCTCGTCGGCGCTGGCGCAGGAAGAAGATCCGTCCACCCGCCTGGCCGCACTGACTGCCGAATTGGAAAAGGCGCGCCAGGACGTGCTGTATGCCAAGGCCGAGGGCGAGAACATCCGCCGCCGCGCCGCGGAAGAGGTGGACAAGGCCCGCCGGTTCGCCGTCGAGAAGTTCGCACGCGAACTGCTGTCGGTGAAGGACGCGATGGACATGGCGCTGCTGGATCAATCCGGCAACTTCGAGGCGCTGAAGATGGGCGTCGATCTCACTGCCAAGGCGCTGACCAGCGCCTTCGAGAAATTCGAGCTGCTGGAAGTGGCGCCGCAGGCCGGCGACAGGCTCGATCCCAATTTGCATCAGGCCATTTCGATGGAACCTGCGGCGCAGGAGCCGAACACCGTGGTGCGGGTGCTGCAAAAGGGCTACACCCTCTCGGGCCGCGTGCTGCGCCCGGCCATGGTCATCGTTGCCAAGGGCGAGTGATCCGCACCGCGTACGGAATCGGCCCCGACCCTGCCGCAAGGCAGCGCCGCATTGCATGTTTCACTTGAAACGCAACGGGCCATCCCCACTTTCCGAACAAGGTTATTGAATAGGCCGCCGTGCCGGTTGGGCGCGGCGCGAATGAAAGGAATCTGAAAATGGCAAAAATCATCGGTATCGATCTGGGCACCACCAACAGCTGTGTGGCCGTCATCGAGAACGGGCAGCCCAAAGTCATCGAAAATGCAGAAGGCGCACGCACCACGCCGTCCATCATTGCCTATCAGGATGACGGCGAGATCCTGGTCGGCGCGCCGGCCAAGCGCCAGGCGGTGACCAATCCGCGCAACACGCTCTACGCCGTCAAGCGCCTGATCGGCCGCAAGTTCGAAGAGAAAGAGGTACAGAAGGACATCGACCTGATGCCCTACAGCATCGTCAAGGCGGACAACGGCGATGCCTGGGTGGAAGTGCGCGGCGACAAGAAGGCGCCGCCGCAGATCAGCGCCGAAGTGCTGCGCAAGATGAAGAAGACCGCCGAGGACTACCTTGGCGAGGAAGTGACCGAAGCCGTGATCACCGTACCGGCCTACTTCAACGACAGCCAGCGCCAGGCCACCAAGGATGCCGGCCGCATCGCCGGTCTTGAGGTGAAGCGCATCATCAACGAGCCGACCGCCGCGGCGCTCGCGTTCGGCATGGACAAGAGCGAGAAGGGCGACCGCAAGATCGCCGTGTATGACCTGGGCGGCGGCACCTTCGACATCTCGATCATCGAGATCGCCGATGTCGATGGCGACAAGCAGTTCGAAGTGCTGGCCACCAACGGCGATACCTTCCTCGGCGGCGAGGACTTCGACCAACGCCTGATCGATTACATCATCGGCGAGTTCCAGAAGGATCAGGGCATCGACCTGAAGAAGGACGTGATGGCGCTGCAGCGGCTGAAGGAAGCCGCCGAGAAAGCCAAGATCGAGCTGTCGTCGAGCGCGCAGACCGAAGTGAACTTGCCGTACATCACCATGGACGCCACCGGTCCCAAGCACCTGGTGCTGAAGATCACCCGCGCCAAGTTCGAGTCGCTGGTGGACGACCTGATCGAACGCTCGATCGAGCCGTGCCGCATCGCGCTGAAGGACGCCGGCCTCAAGGCATCCGACATCGACGACGTGATCCTGGTCGGCGGCCAGACCCGGATGCCCAAGGTGCAGGACAAGGTGAAGGAGTTCTTCGGCAAGGAGCCGCGCCGTGATGTGAACCCGGATGAGGCCGTGGCCGTCGGCGCCGCGATCCAGGGCGCCGTGCTCGGTGGCGATCGCAAGGACGTGCTGCTGCTGGACGTGACCCCGCTGAGCCTGGGCATCGAGACGCTGGGTGGCGTGATGACCAAGCTGATCCAGAAGAACACCACGATCCCGACCAAGGCATCGCAGGTGTTCTCGACGGCGGATGACAACCAGAGCGCGGTGACCATCCACGTGCTGCAGGGCGAGCGCGAGAAGGCGGGGGCCAACAAGAGCCTGGGCCAATTCAACCTGACCGACATCCCGCCGGCACCGCGCGGCACGCCGCAGATCGAGGTGACCTTCGACATCGACGCCAACGGCATCCTGCATGTGTCGGCCAAGGACAAGGCCACCGGCAAGGAGAACAAGATCAAGATCCAGGCGTCCTCGGGCCTCTCCGAGGAGGAGATCCAGCGCATGGTGCGCGACGCCGAGCTCAATGCCGAAGAGGACAAGAAGCTCTCCGAGCTGGTCACCGCCCGCAACCAGGGCGACGCGATGATCCACTCGGTCAGGAAATCGCTGACCGAATTCGGCGACAAGATCGCCGCCGACGAGAAGGCCGCCATCGAGACCGCGATCAGCGAGCTCGAAGCGGTGGTGAAGGGCGACGACAAGGACGCGATCGAAGCCAAGACCAACGCACTGATGCAGGCATCGCACAAGCTGGCTGAACAGATGTACGGCCAGCAGGGTGCCGAGGGCGCGGCAGCCGCCGGGGCCGCCGGCGGCGAGGCCGGCAAGGGCGACGACGGCAATGTGGTCGATGCCGAGTTCACCGAGGTGAAAGAGAACAAGTGAGGCGTAAGGAGTGAGGGGTGAGGCGTAAACATCATGACTTGCTGGCGTGGCAGACAGCCATGCGTTTGGTCGAGATGGTCTACGCCTTCACCTCCACGCTTTCACGCGATGAAGCTTTCAATCTGACCAGCCAGATGCGACGCGCCGCCGTATCTGTGCCAAGCAATATCGCAGAAGGTGCCGCCCGGATGACTGAAAAGGAATTCGGGCATTTTCTTGGTATTGCCCGAGGTTCGCTAAGCGAGCTGGAAACCCAGTATTTGCTGGTGTGCCGGCTAGGTTTGGCTGAGCCCTCTCACGAATTGGAGGAAGGTTTGAATGAAGTGTTCGGTTTGCTCGGTGGCCTGATACGCTCGCTCAAGCGGGAATAGCAGACGGACCACCTCACACCTCACACCTCACACCTCACATACATGTCCAAAAAAGACTTTTACGACGTCCTCGGTGTCAATCGCGATGCCAGCGACGATGACATCAAGAAGGCCTACCGCAAGCTGGCGATGAAGTACCACCCGGACCGCAATCCGGACAGCAAGGAAGCCGAGGAGAAGTTCAAGGAGGCCAAGGAGGCCTACGAGATCCTGTCCGAGCCGCAAAAGCGCGCCGCCTACGACCAGTACGGCCACGCCGGGGTCGATCCGCAGGCGGGCGTGGGGGGCGGTTTCGGTGGTGGGGGCTTTGCCGATGCGTTCTCCGACATCTTCGGCGACATCTTCGGCGGTGGCCGCGGCGGTGGCGGTGGGCGCTCCAATGTGTATCGCGGTGCCGACCTGCGTTACAACATGGAAATCACGTTGGAGGAGGCCGCCCGGGGCATCGAGAAGCAGATCAAGATCCCGTCGCACGAAGAATGCGGCACCTGCCACGGCAGCGGCGCCAAGCCGGGCACCGAAGCCAAGACCTGCCATACCTGCGGCGGGCACGGCCAGGTACGCGTCTCGCAAGGCTTCTTCAGCATCCAGCAGACCTGCCCCACCTGCCATGGCAGCGGCAAGTACATCCCCGATCCGTGCCGCACCTGCGGCGGCAACGGGCGCGTGCAGACGGCCAAGACGCTGGCGGTCAAGATTCCGGCCGGCGTCGATGAAGGCGACCGCATCCGCCTTTCCGGTGAGGGTGAACCGGGCGTCAACGGCGGCCCGCCGGGCGATCTGTATGTGGTGGTCCACCTCAAGGCGCACGGCGTGTTCGAGCGCGAGGGCAACGACCTGCATTGCGAGATGCCGATCAGCATCACCGTGGCGGCGCTGGGTGGCGAGATCGAGATCCCGACGCTCGACGGCAAGGCGCGGATCAGTATTCCGGCCGGCACGCAGACCGGCCAGGTGTTCCGGCTGCGCAGCAAGGGCATCAAGGGCGTGCGCAGCGCCATCACCGGCGACCTGATGTGCCATGTGGTGGTGGAAACGCCGGTCAACCTGACCAGTCGCCAGAAGGAACTGCTGAAGGAATTCGAGGAGATCAGCGCCGGCGACGCCGCCAAGCACAACCCGCGCGCCAAGTCCTTCATGGACAAGGTGAAGGACTTCTTCTCCTGACCGGCGCGGCAGCCTCATCCCGCTGAGACGCTTTGCATATCGCCCCGCTTCGGGGCGATATGCATTTGTGTCGTCCGATGCCGCATCGCCGTGGGCCGCGACGCCACCAACAGTGATACGCCCCATCCGCATGCAGCGGGTCAGGGCGGCCCAACGGCTCCGGCACCTCGCACCTGCCCTGCTCCGCGCACCGCGCACCGCATCGGGGCGCTGTGCTGCGTTCCAGGCTGCGTCGGCAGCAGACGGCAAGGCCGCCTGGCGCGGCAATGTGCCTCCCCAGGCGGCCTTGCGGCTACAACGCCCTAGGGCTGCACGTACTGCGGCGTGCCCACCGCATCCGCCCCCATGCGCGCATGATCAAGCAACGTGCTGGGACGGCACTGATCGCCGATGCACGACCAGACGCTGACGAAGCGCGGCCCTGCCGGCACCTTGGCGGTGCCGCGCAGCAAGGTGGCGGCACTGTTGGTCTGCAGCACGGTGCCCGCCGGCACCGGGCAGCTGCCGTCCGGCGCACGCACTGGCGGCGGCGGCGGGGGCTGCGTGCCCGAATTCAGCACATCGGTCAGCGCGGCGTTGTACAGCCGTGCCCCATCCACGTGCACTTCCCAACGCTCCGCAAGCTTGGCCGGTGTCGATGCCTCGGTCGCGACACGGCAATCGGCCGTCACCCGGTGCGTGTATTGCGTGACCACCTGCGCCTGGTAGTTGAGCGTCAGCTCGCCACCCGCCTTGCTCACCGTCACCGAATACAGACCGGGCAGGGCTCCCAGGTTGATCTGCCCCGCCGGCGCGTTGCCCAGCAGGTTCCACGCGCCCCAGCCCACCGCCGGCTGCTCGTTCTGCGTCCACCAGCGCGCCTGGAAGAGCTTGCCGTCGAACAGCACGCGCTCACCGGCCTGATAATTGCGGTTGGCGGACCATGCCGTCGGCAGGGCGCTGCCCTCCTCATACTGCCAGGCGCCCCAGGCCGAGCCGGGCGCCTCACCGTGCGTCCACCAGCGTGCCTGGTAATTGGCCCCCTGGTAGGACACCCGATCGCCCGCGTTGTACACCTGCGCCGATTGCCACGGCGCGGCCAGCGGCACCACATCGCTGCCGAAACGGGCGACAAGCTCACTGTCGGAAAGACCGGCAATGGTTCCCCGATAGGCGAAGCGGGCCGCCGTGGGGCACATGCCCGGCGTCGGCGCCGGGATGAACGGATAGCGCGGGTCCAGCTCGGGCGCGACGACGGGCAGCTTGCCATCGGGGCCGGCCGGCAGTTTGACGACCTGCGGCGGTGGCGGCGTGCAGGCCAGTGCCGGGGCGGCCACACCGGCCGTGCAAAGCAGCACGGCCAACAGTTGACTGATTCTCATGAATGCACTCCTCGAATTATGGTTATCGCGCCATGCATTGAGCATGGGCCAGGTAAGCGTCGATGGCGATCGGCCGGGTGTCAAGGGTCGCGGGCCGCACCCAGCGGGCTGCAGCGGCAGCGGATGGCATGAACGGTGGTCAACGAGGGGCCGAGCGGCAGCCGCTCCGTGTGATGCGAAGCGCGCCGGCATCGGTGCACAGCAGGCAGGCCGCCGGCCCTGCCCTCGCCATACCGGCACTGCCGACGGCACCAGTGGGCAACAGGTCACGGTTGATGGGCAGGACGGTGCCGGATGCTTCAGCCAAAGCGATAGAGGTCCATCGCCAGCGCGCGGTCGCTGACCTTGTCATACAGGCGCCGGGCCGGATCGCCGTGGGCGGCGCCCAGCGCCACGAAGAGCGGCAGCAGATGCTCCTCGGTCGGGTGGGCGCGCGCCGCCTGGGGCGCATGACGCCGGTAGTCGAGCAGCGCCTGCCGCTCACCGCGCACCAGGTGGTCATGCATCCACGCCTGGAAGGGCGCGACATAGTCCAGCGGCTCATCCATTGGATTGAATACATCCTGCAGATTGTGGGTCAGGCTGCCGGAACCGATGATGAGCACCTGCTCGTCGCGCAGTGCGGCAAGGGCCTGACCCAGCGTCTCGTGCCAGGCTGGGCCTTGCCGCATATCCAACGCCAGCTGCACCACGGGTACGTCCGCCTGCGGATACATCACCTGCAGCGGCACCCAGGCGCCGTGATCCAATCCGCGCACCGGATCACTGTGCGCGGCGAACCCATGCTGCCGCAGCAACTGCAGTACCTGCTCCGCCAGCGCCGGATCACCGGGCGCGGGATACCGCAGCGCATACAGCGCAGGGGGAAAGCCGCGAAAGTCATGGATGGTTTCCGGAGACGGGTGAGCCGTGACCGCGCTGCCCGGTACATGCCAATGCGCCGATGCAATCAACACCGCACGGACTTGCGGCAGCGAACGGGCCAACTCGTCCCAGCTGCGGCCGACAGCGCCCGCATCCAGCGCCAGCATCGGTGAGCCATGGGAGATGAACAACGTCGGCAGTCGAGACATGAGACAACTCCTTGTGGCAGTCACGGTAGCGCCAAGCGGCAAGCGTCCACAGGCGCGCAGGCGATCCGGTCACTGCTGCCCTGCCTATCAGCGTCAGACCACGACTGAGTCGGCACCCCAGGGCAGCAGCAACATTTGCTTACATATCCAAGCCCGTGGAACAGCCCTGTTTTCCATATCGCGGGCAGTGGCGCAGCAGTTGCGAAAAGTCGACATCGGTGTCCCATGCCGCGCTGGGACACCCCGCTTTTCGCCTCTGCCACGCGGTCATCCAATGGGCCTCAATACGCCCGGAAAACCTCCCCATACCATTGATAATAAACAGCTTCATGCCGTTTACTTACACCTTGCCGTTCACACCCGCACAGCAGGCATAACCCCGATGTCAACTGAAAGGTGCGCTTGTATTCCAATCCTTTCAGATAATCATGATTTTCTAATTCATTGAATTCTTATATTCATTGCAGAAATTGTAATTCTCCCGCTACGCCTTTAGCATATGCGCGCCGGACAGTCTGGCCTTAATCCTTTGCATGCGCGCAATGCAATCCGGCCAGCGCAAGTCGAACAAGAACCGGTTCTTTCAACCTTTCCTTAGATCTTTGGAGCATCAATGCGAACCTTCAAGTTGTCCCTGATCGCAGCAGCACTGCTGCTGGCCAGCCAAGCCCAAGCAGCTGTCACGACCATCACCTTCGACGACGTTCCGGGCGCCAACGCCGGCTCGTCGAACAACCAACTGGTGGACTACGCCGGCTTCCAATGGAGCAACACCTACGCGCTGCACCAGTCCTACCATCCGGGTTCGGGCTACGACGTCGGCACCGTTTCCGGTGACTGGGTCGGCTACACCGCCTGGGCGAGCCCGATCAGCTTCTCCGCAAGCGGCGCCTTCGATTTCTACGGCGGCTACTTCACCTCCGCCTGGGACGACACCCTGACCGTCAAGATCGCCGGCTTCCGCAATGGCGTCGAGATCTACAGTCAGGACATCGTGGTCAACAATGACTACCCGCAACTGTTCGGCCTGAACTTCCGCGGCGTCGATCGCGTGTCGTTCACCTCGCTGGGCCAGCACGTGGCCTTCGACAACCTGCAAGTGACCACGCCGGTGCCGGAACCCGAAACCTACGCCCTGATGGGCCTGGGCCTCGTCGGCCTGCTGGCTGCCCGCCGCCGCAAGGCCAAGTAATCCGCCTGCGGTACCTGCAGACACCCGCCACCCGGCGGGTGTCTGCAATCCGGTCCCTGTGCCGGTTTTCCTGCCCGCGCACCACCAGCACTGATGTGTACCCGCAATCCCTTCGGGCACGCATCGCGCCTTGCACCATTCCATCACCTGACGCACTGCAGTATCCGTCTGGGCTGCCCACCGATGCCCTCCAGCAGGAGCCCTATCCTGCCCCGTTGCCCATCCCCATTGGGCATCACCCATCACCCAGTCAGCCTTGCGCTGACGTGAATGGGACGATGGACCAGGACTTGCTCTGGATTGCGCCAGCGGCTGTCAAACCAAGGTGGCCCGATCCCAAGCCTTGGTCGACGACAGACGGTTTGACAAAAATTGCATCCATCGTAATTCCGGCCTTCTGCGTCAGGGGCTTATATCCCGGAACAGCAGTGGCTCACTATGAACCGGGCGTCAGTGAGGTGCCCGCTTTATATCGCCATGCCATCGGACTGCAACAAAGTCTGTCTTAAAACTGCAATGTTAAATTTCTACCAAGCAATATTTTTGTTGCAACAATTGTAATTATCCGCAGACACATCTAGCATGTGCGGGCCGGATAGTCTGGCCCTGACTGTTGTCCGGTTTCGGACACCGTCCGGGTCAACGCAGTATGAAATAACACCGGCACTTCTAGCTTCTTTCCCAAACTTTGGAGCTCACATGCGAACCTTCAAGTTGTCCTTGATCGCAGCCGCCCTGCTGCTGGCCAGCCAAGCGCAAGCCGCAGTCACCACGCTGACCTTTGACGATGTCCCCGGTGCCAATCCCGGTACCAATCTGAACGCGCTCGGCAACTACGGCGGCTTTACTTGGGACAACACCTACGCCCTGCACCAGTCCTACCACCCGGGTTCGGGCTACGACCGTGGCGCGGTTTCCGGCGAATGGGTTGCCTACACCGCCTATGCCAACCCGATCAGCTTCTCGGCAGGCAACGCCTTCGACTTCTACGGTGGCTACTTCACCTCGGCCTGGGACAGCTCGCTGACCGTCAAGATCGCCGGCTTCCGCAATGGCGTCGAGATCTACAGCCAGGACATCGTGCTGAACAACCAGTATCCGCAGCTGTTCGGCCTGAACTTCCGCGGCGTGGACAAGGTTTCGTTCACTTCGCTGGGCCAGCACGTGGCCTTCGACAACCTGCAAGTGACCACGCCGGTACCGGAACCCGAAACCTACGCCCTGATGGGCCTGGGTCTCGTGGGCCTGATGGCTGCACGCCGCCGCAAGGCCAAGTAATCCGCCTGCGGTTATCTGCAAACACCCGCCTTCTGGGCGGGTGTTTGCATTTTCGGCGCAGGCTTGTGCCGGCAATTGCCAAGCCAACCCGACACACTGATTGCATGCCTGTCCTCAGCCTTTACGATCACCATGAAGGATCCAGCTGATCGATGGGCTGGCTGTGTTTCCCACCTGTCCATGTGCATCCGTCTTGGCACTGCGGTTGTAGCCAGCGCTGCAAGCAGGAAAATCAATTACACATCAAGTCAATATAATTCTTTCATATTCTCTACAAAATAAAGCCCTACAATCTACTTTCATCACAAATACTTTCAAAAAAATTTCAACAAACCGAACGTCAACGATAATATGACGTTTGGCGCTTCTTCCGGCCCTTCAACCGTGAAGATTGCACGCTCAGCAAAAATCCTTTGATCAGAACAATTTAGGCCAACTAGATTGGTCTTGGGCACAGGGCTCGGCATGCATCGAATGAGGCTATTGCGATGCCGCGCAGGCAACAGCAAGCCAAGCCTTGAAATGACCCCAGGTACCGTCATGATGAAGGAGACCGCGATGAGCACGACGCCGCTGGACCCATTGATCGAAACCCAGGAGACCGGGGGGCTGCACCGCTACCTGGATACGGTGGAAGCCGCACTGGATTATGCGTTCGCCAAGAAGCAAAGCCGACATACACCCAATCCGGAAACCTGGAGCGTGGTGCTTACCACATTGGCTCACGCCATATCGAGCAAGGCACCGGAGGATCTGGCCGTCGCCCATCGCAAGCTGACCGACGCCATCGGCCAGACACTGCGCGCCACAGGGCGCGCGCATTATTGAACGAACACGCCCTGCGCTGCCCGGTTCGCAGCATCGCCCATCCTTCCCCTTCCCTGCGGCATCACGACGGCCGGGCATGTCCCGGCCGGCTCGACCACCTGGGCCACACCGCCAATGGTTCGGACGCTTCAGCAGGCACGGTCCCCTGGGTAGCCGGATCGCGCTAGTGTGGCTTGCGCTGCTGATAGCGGCGCATCAGTGGCGTCACCGAAATGCCATGCAGGACGATGGAAGTGGCCACCGTCGTCAACGTCAGCGCGGTCAGCTCCTGGGCCAGCGGTTGCGGCAGACCATGGTTGATCGCGAACATCAGGTAGTAGATCGAACCGACACCGCGGATGCCGAACCAGCCGGTCAACAGACGTCGGCCACGCGGCATGCCGGACCCGGCCAGACCCAAGGCCACCGCTATTGGCCTGATCAGCAGGAACAGCAGCGGAACGAACCAGATTGCGCTGACCGGTGGCGCAACGAACGCAAGCAACGCGCCAAGCAGCAGCACCAGCGCCACTTCGCCGATCCGCTCCAGTTGTTCGTTGAACGACAGCATGGCATGGCGCATGTAACAACCTGCCAGTTCCGGCGTGGTTGCCACCCCTTCCAGCACTTCGCGTGGCGGCGCAGCCGGCAACGTGGGCTCGGTCGGCGGCCGCTCGGTCGCACTGGTGCGGCGCAATGCAAGGCCTGCGGCAAACACTGCCAGAAATCCATAGGTATGGCATAACAACGCCACGCCATAGGCCAGGGCGATCAGCCCGAGCGCCAGGAATTCGTCCAGCCCCACCGCTTCGCGGTGCCGGATGCGCAGATACACGACCAGCCGGCCAATGCAGCCGCCCAACAAGGTGCCGATCAATAGCCCGCCTGCCACGGCCCACAGCACATCGCGCAGCCACCAGCGCCAACCCCAGTCACCCAGATCATGCAGGCCCAGCAGCCCCAATCCCAGCATGACCAGTGGAAAAGCGGTCCCATCGTTCAACCCGCCCTCGCCGGTCAGGCAAAAGCGCAGTTCGTCGCGGTCCTCCGGGTGTTCCACCTGCACATCGGAAGCCAATACCGGATCGGTGGGCGCAAGGATGGCCCCCAGCAACACGGCCGCTCCCAGCGGCAACCCCAACGCAAAACAGGCCACCAGTGCGATCAACGCCACTGTCAGCAACATCGATCCGACCGCCAGCCGCAGCGTTGCGCGCCAACGGCGGTCGGAAAGCGGGGCGCCAAGCTTGAGTCCAGCCACAAACAATGACACCAGTACCGCCACTTCGGCCAGGCGTTCCAGCAACATGGCGTGGCGGGCCGGGTCTGGGCGCAACAGCCCCCAACCGTCTTCACCGATGGCATAGCCGACCGCCAGATAGAGCATCGCCATGCTGACCGGCAGGCGCTTGAGCAGCGAGCCGGCCAAGGCCATGACGATCATCAGGCCGCCGATCAAGGACGCCCAGACCGCGAACAGCATCGATTCCCCCTCTCCACAGCGGACCCTGCCCCTCACGTTAGGTGGCGGCAAGCATCTTGGTAAGTTGACGATTACCGGTGAGGATGCAGCGACAACGCGGTATCCGGCGTGACCGCGTCCCTGGAACAGGAACGCCGGACGCCGGCGGGAAGGCGGGAAGGCAATGGCAACGAAAAAGGGCCTGCGCATCAGCGCAGGCCCTTCTGGGATCTGGCGTCCCCACGGGGATTCGAACCCCGGTTATCGCCGTGAAAGGGCGGTGTCCTAGGCCTCTAGACGATGGGGACGAGGCGCGCTGCCGTCAGGAACGGCAACGGGACTGAAGCTGGCGCACCCGGAGCGATTCGAACGCCCGACCCTCTGGTTCGTAGCCAGATACTCTATCCAACTGAGCTACGGGTGCGCGGGTTACTGCAGATTCCCGGTGATGACGGAACCAGGCCGTTTCAAGCCCAACGCCGTTTCACGCGAGACCGAAACAATAGCAAAGACATGGATTTACGCGCAAGTGCTATCGCTGCATTTCTTCGCGTTGCCTAACCTCGGATCAGCAATCCGGGCAGGTGCAACCGTCTCCAGTCATATGGAACCGCCCCGCGCCGCCAGGGCCGCGGTTGAAGCCGCCGGTAGCCGCTTCGGTCCTACCCGCCGATCTGCACAACCGGGTGGGCTGCACCATGCAGACCGATTCCCGAAACCTCCCGGCGATCACCGCGGCCACGTTGCTCACCCCGCAAGACGGGGTGCCGGGCCTGGATAGCCACCCGCGCCCGGACCGTTGCTGCGCCACGGGGCCAGGTTCAGAGTCGACGCGCCACATGCACCTTCCTTGCCAGAAGATCGACGATCCATGGTAAGGCAGATCGGCATGGCGGGCACTGCTGATCCGAGCAGTCCGGCGAAACAGCGCGGCGGTCATGCCGGCAATTCACAGGAAGAGCGGGGGGCGGCAGCCCCCACCCTTGAGACTCAAGGCGCCATCGTCTTGAGCAGTTCCACCTGGACATGCCGGCCGGCCTGCGTCGCAATCAAATCAACGGCGCCTTCCGGCGTCTGCCTGGCAGGATCAAGCGAGAACGACAGCGCAGCCGGTTGCAAGGAAGTACGGATGCTCCGGGGGTCCACGCCTGGCACCGCCTGCGCCGCTGCCCGCAGCTGCTCGGCTGAAACGACGCCTTTCACCTCGCAGAACACCACCCAATGCCTGCGGCTCGCCGCCTGCCGCACCACAGCGTCATCATAGGTTGCAGCCATCCTGTCCTCGACACACACACCACAGGCCATGGCCTGCGTGGCAAGGAGGATCGCAGCAAAAGCGCACGCCAGCGAAGACAGCAACGGCTTCATGGGGCCTCTCCTAGTGCTTGTGCCCGGAGGTCGTCGCTGGAGACGGTGGCTGCTTGGATTCCGCCGGCAACGGCACCGCGGATTTGGTCTGGGAAGGCGGCAGCGCGGCATCCGGTGTTGCAGGCTGAGGCTGACTGGTGCCCTTGGGCTTCAGATGGGTATCTGCCCACCGGAAGTAGGCCAGATACTGTTCGATCTCCTGCTCAGACAGGTTCTGGTTCGGCATCGGTACCTTGTACTTTTCCAGCATCTGCTTGGCGATCGGATCGTCACTGGCCGCCATCTGCTCCGGATTGCGCATCCATTTCACCAGCCAGGCTTCGCTGCGCCGCTTCGTCACGCCATACAGATCCGGCCCCAGCCTCTCGCCGCCCGCAATGGAATGGCATGCCAGGCACTTTGACTCAAAATCAAGCTTGCCGCGTTGCGCAACCGGATCGGTCGGCGCGGCCGTCGCCGGGATGTTGTGGTGCTCCGGATCACCCGCAGGTGCATGCTCACCGGCCCCGCCCCCTGCGGCGATAAGGCCGATGGCCCCCTGGGAAGCATTGGCGAAATGATGGTCGACCATCACGTAGCTGCCCTTCTCCGGCACCAGGAATTCAACGATGGCGGCATTGCTGGAACCCAGCAGGACCGTCTGTGCCCCCCGCCATTGATTGTCCGGATTGCCCTCCATCCAGACGCGGTCAAAGATGGTGCCCACGACGTGGAAGCTTGAGGTATTGGAAGGTCCGACGTTCAGCACGAACAGCCGGACCCGCTCCCCGGGCTTGGCGGGCAACGGGTTGTCGACAAAGCCGTTGTATTTGCCGTTGAAGACCGTGTACGTCGGCGCCTTGGCACGGACACGATCGCCGTCCAGTAGGTACAGCGGAACGCCATCCACCTGCCGTTTTTCGGGGTCGGGCTTAGTGTAGAACTCGCTTTGGACGATGGCGTACTCCCGGTCCACCTTGGTCGGATAGCCTTTGCGCGGCTCAACGATCATCATCCCGTACATGCCCGAAGCGATGTGCTCGAGCACCATGGGTGTACCGCAGTGGTACATGTACACGCCCGGATAGTTCGCGGTGAACTCGAACGAAATGGTCTGGCCAGGCGCAATGGAGCGGTACTTGTCCTGCGGTGAGACCATGGCCGAGTGAAAGTCCATCGAGTGCATCATCGGCGCCGCGGTGACGCGTACGCCCGGCACCGGCTCATCGGATCGGTTGGTCATGGTGAAGCGGATGCGATCCCCGACCTTCGCCCGGACGACCGGGCCGGGCACGGTGTCGCCGAAGGTCCATGCGCTGAACTTCACGCCGGGTGCCAGATCGATGAGTTTGTGCGTCGTATCCAGCCGCACCTCCTTGACCGGCTCAGGCGACAATGGCTTGACGTAGGCGTCCATGCTCAGCGCGCTGCCCGCGGCAAAGGGCCCGGTGTAGCGTTCGTTGCTGATCACCGCCGGTTTCGGACTCAGATCCATCTTGCGGATGTCATACGGATCGTCGCTGATGGCGCATGCGACGAGCAGCACACAGCCAAGCAGGGCTGCACACACCTTGGTACGTTGCTTGAAGCGCATCGGTTCATCCTCCAACGAGACAGTGGGATCGCCACCCATCTACTGCTGCTTGAGAATCCACTTCACAAGGGTATGCGCTTCAGCGTCGCTGACTGCCTGAGGCGGCATGGGAACCGCACCCCATACGCCCGAGCCACCCTTCATCACTTTCGTGACAAGCAGGTTCACCGAGTCCTTCTGGCCCGCGTACTTCTTTGCCACGTCCTTGTAGGAGGGCCCGACCAGCTTTTTGTCCATCGCATGACAGGCGAGACAGTTCTTCTCCCGGGCCAGCTTGGCACCGACGTCTTCCGCCTTTGCACCCACGGACGAAACATTGAAGACCACTGCAAGTGCTGCCAGGGATGTGTATCGACGCATTGCCTTTCTCCTTGCTGTTGCAATTGCTGCAGGGCACAAACGGCACCTGAACAACAACAAGGTAGTGCCTGGGATCGCGGTGGCACGACATAACCGGAACTGCGTTCTGCCGAACGGCTGACGCGTGCAGCGGCGCGTCATGATTGGCTTGGCCGGGCCATGGCCAATTCGAAGCACCCTGTCATGCACGATCAAAGACCGGATCGCGTGGCGCCGGCTGGCGCCGGCATCGGCGCCTACACCTGCGCGGCCCAGACAACGCGGTGATCCGTCCGCGACATCACCGCCCCGCCGTTCAAAGACATACAAAAGGCGACAGCAGCGTGGCGCCACCTTGCACACGGGTGATACCGCCTGGACCGGAACACGGCGTGCCATCGCCCTCGTTGCCGGCAGTGAAGCACTGCCGCGCGCAGAGCCAGCAGCAAGGGCAAGCAGGATGGACGCGGCTGCGCGACGCCTTCGTCCACCCGCATCAATGAGGTGGGCCCGCACCGATCATGTGTCGTTGCAAGCGATGCGGGGACCGACGGGCCATGCCGTGAAGCCACGGTCAAGAACAGCTGCGCTGCTGGAAGCCGGAAAACAAAAAAGCCACCCGAAGGCGGCTCGATCGCTTTCCAAGTCGATGACTTGGGAGAATGTTCCTGGCGGAGACGGAGGGATTCGAACCCTCGATACAGGTTTAAGCCCGTATGCCTCCTTAGCAGGGAGGTGATTTCAGCCACTCATCCACGTCTCCGCGAGGAAGCGGGATATTACCGTGGCCCCCCCTACCCGTCAATGACAATCGCCGTCACGAAAAGGGGCGGCACCACGCGCGGACAAACGAAAAACGCCCGCCACCGTTGCCGGTGCGGGCGCTTGCGGTGACCGCAGCGGTCAGTCGCGGTCCAGGCCGAAGGCGCGGTGCAGCACACGCACCGCCAGCTCCAGGTATTTCTCGTCCACGATCACCGAAATCTTGATCTCGGAGGTGGAGATCATCTGGATGTTGATGCCTTCCTCGGCCAGCGTACGGAACATGGTGGACGCGACGCCGACGTGGCTGCGCATGCCCACGCCCACGATGGAGACCTTGCAGATCTTGTCGTCGCCGACGACGCTGCGCGCGCCGATGTGATTCTGCACGCCTTCGAGCACCTTGATCGCGCGGGCAAGATCGTTCTTCGGCACGGTGAAGCTGAAGTCGGTGGTGCCGTCCTGCCCCAGATTCTGGATGATCATGTCGACATCGATATTGGCATCGGCCACCGGGCCCAGGATCTGGTACGCAATGCCGGGCTTGTCGGGCACGCCGGTGACGTTGACGCGCGCTTCGTCACGGTTGAAGGCGATGCCGGAGACGACGGGCTTTTCCATAGTGGGATCTTCCTCGAAGGTAATCAGCGTGCCCTCGCCTTCTTCCTGGAAGGACGACAGCACGCGCAATTTCACGTTGTACTTGCCGGCAAACTCCACCGAGCGGATCTGCAGCACCTTGGAACCCAGACTCGCCATTTCGAGCATTTCCTCGAAGGTGACGGTCTTGAGCTTGCGCGCCTCAGGCACCACGCGCGGATCGGTGGTGTAGACGCCATCGACATCGGTGTAGATCTGGCATTCGTCGGCCTTCAGCGCAGCAGCGAGCGCCACACCGGATGTATCCGACCCACCGCGGCCCAGCGTGGTGATGTTGCCTTCGGCATCGACCCCCTGGAAACCGGCGACGATCACCACGCGCCCGGCGGCAAGGTCGGCGCGCATCGCCTCGTCGTCGATCGACTGGATACGGGCCTTGGTGAAAGTGGAGTCGGTCAGGACCTTGACCTGGGCACCGGTATAGGAACGGGCATCGACGCCCAGCTCCTTGAGCGCCATCGCCAAGAGGCCGATGGTGACCTGCTCACCGGTGGAGATCACCACGTCAAGCTCGCGCGGGTCCGGATTCGCCTGGACTTCCTTGGCCAGCGCGATCAGGCGGTTGGTCTCGCCGCTCATGGCGGAGACGACCACGACGAGATCGTGCCCCTGCGCCTTGAACTTGGCCACGCGCCGCGCCACGTTCTTGATGCGCTCCGGCGAGCCGACCGAGGTGCCGCCGTATTTCTGGACAATCAATGCCATGTTGCAACCTGTAGGTTGGAGAATACGCAAGACGCCGCCGCGCGCCGCACGCTGGGGCAGCGGCGACGGCAAAAATGGGCATTGTAAAGAAAGCAGCAGGGCTTTTCGAGGGCTCAGCCAGTGAGCACCGGCACTCTGGGGGCAATCGCGCACATTAATTCGTAACCGATCGTACCGGCTGCGGCGGCCACGGCATCGATCGCCAATCCGGCACCCCACAGCTCCACCGGCGTACCGACCCCCGCCTGGGGCACCGCCGTCAGATCGACCGCCAGCATATCCATCGACACCCGCCCCACCAGGTAACTCGGCATGCCGTCGACCAGCACGGGCGTACCGGTGGGTGCGTGGCGCGGGTAGCCATCGGCGTAGCCGCAGGCCACGATGCCCACCATCATCGGTGCCGTGGCGGCAAAGGTCGCGCCGTAGCCGACCGTGTCACCCGGCTGAAGCTGCTGCACGCCGATCACCCGCGAGCGCAGCGTCATCGCCGGCTGCAGTCCGAGCGCAGCAGCAGTGCGGTGCGCGAACGGCGAGCTGCCGTACAGGATGATGCCGGGCCGGACCCAGCCGCGCCGCGCCGCAGGGTAATCGATCAGCGCAGCCGAGTTGGCCAGCGAGACCGGCAGCCCCAACCCATCGACAGCGGCATCGAATCGGGCCGCCTGCGCCGCGATGCCACGCTCAGGCTCGTCGGCCGTCGCAAAATGGGTCATCACGGTGACACCGGCCACATTGGCGCAGCGACGCAGCCGTGCCGCCAGTGCCGGCGCCTGGGCCGCCGGAAAGCCGAGCCGGTTCATGCCGCTGTTGAGCTTGAGGAATACCTGCACCGGCCGTGCAAGCCGCATCGACTCAAGCCACGCGAGTGCGCGGTCCTCATGCAGCACCAGCCATAGATCATGGTGTGCGGCAAGCGCCAGCTCGGCTTCGGAAAACACCCCTTCGAGCAGCAGGATGGGTTGCGTCAGGCCCATCCGGCGCAGCGCCAGCGCGCCCTCGATTTCCAGGATGGCAAAGCCGTCTGCCTCGGCCAATGCCTGCGCCACGCGTGTCAGACCATGCCCGTAGGCATTGGCCTTGACCACGGCGAAGGCGAGGCATTGCGGCGCCAGCGACTTCGCCAGGCGGTAGTTGTGGCGGATCGCCGCCTCGTGGATCACCAATTCCAGCGGACGGCTCACAGCATGGCCTCATCGGCACGACGCTCCCGGCGGCGACGCCAGTACCAGATCGCCAGCACGGCAAGCAGCAGCCCGAGCGCCACCAGAATGCCGGTCTGGCCGCGCTTGATCCATGTGAGCAGCCATTCGTGGTTGTGCGCGCCGAAGTGGCCGAGGTAGACCCATACCGGCACACTGACGAGCGCGGCCAGGCCATCGAGCAGCAGAAAGCGCCAGAATGGCACGCATTGGCTCATGCCGGCGGTCAGGAAGATCGGGGAGCGCAACCCTGGCAGGAATCGGGCGATGAACAGCACCCGCTTGCCGTAGCGGGCGAATTTGTCCTGCACCGCCTCGTAGCGTTCCGGCGTGAGCACATGGGCCACCCAGCGCCATCGGAGCACCCGGGTGCCGTAGTGGCGGCCCAGCCAGAACATGATCGAATCACCGACCAGCACGCCGGCCATGCCGACGGCAAACATCACATGCACGTTGGCGTACCCCAGGCCGGAGATGATGCCGCCGGCCACGAGGGTGACGTCCTCAGGGATGGGGACACCGAATCCACAGACCAGCAGCACCAGAAAAACCGCAAGGTAGCCGTAATCTGTGAAGATGGTGACAAGGTATTGCAGGATATCCATCAGGTACAAGCCTGGCGCCGCTGCGCGATGGCGGATCATAGCATGGGCATCTCAAGCCACCAGCAAGTTCCCGGGCGTGCTGCCGCTGTCCGCTTACAGGATGGACGCCTGCCACGCCATGAGTGATTTGCGTGTGTTATAACCAGCCGAACTAGCAGCCTGGACATCCAGATGGATCGCGGTTTTTTCCTGATTCTTGGCGCGCAGTTCCTCTCGGCGCTGGCCGACAACGCACTGTTCATCGCCGCACTGGCGCTCCTGAAGGAGCTGCGGGCCCCCGAATGGCATCTGTCGATGCTGTTGTGGAGCTTCACAGTGTCGTACGTGGTGCTGGCGCCGTTTGCCGGGGCCTTTGCCGATGCCTGGCACAAGGGGCAGGCGATGATGATCTGCAACGGCATCAAGATCGCGGGCTGTGTGGCCATGCTGATCGGGCTGCCGCCGATCTTCGCCTATGCACTGGTCGGCTTTGGCGCGGCCGCCTACTCACCGGCCAAGTACGGCCTGATCACCGAATACCTCCCCCACGAGCAGTTGGTGGCCGCCAACGGCTGGTTGGAAGGTGCGACGGTGGCCGCGATCATCTTCGGTACCGTGCTCGGGGGGCTGCTCGCGGGCGATCGCGCCGGCGTGCTGCTGCATGCCTGGCTGCCCGCCACCGGTTTGTCGCAGGGGCAGTGGGCGATCGCGGTAATTTTGCTGGTCTACCTGGCGGCGGCCTGGGTGAACCTGTACATCCCCCGGCTCAATGTCCAGCTCAAGCCGCTGCGCCTCGCACCATGGACGCTGATCCGGGAGTTTTGCTGGTGCGTGACCCGGTTGTGGCGTGATCCGCAGGGCCAGCTGTCGCTGGCGGTGACCACGCTGTTCTGGGGAGCGGGAGCGAGCATGCGGCTGGTGGTGCTCAACTGGGCGGTGATCTGGCTGCATTTCACGATGGAACAGGCAACCCGGCTCATCGCCGTGGTGGCATTCGGAACGGCGTTCGGCGCGCTGATCGCCGGGCGCTATATCCCGCTCAAGCGGGCCTTCGCCGTGCTGCCGGCCGGGGTGTTGATGGGTGTGCTCGTGATCGGGATGCTGTTTGTCAACCAGACGGCGCTGGCCGCGTTGCTGATGTTTCTGATCGGGGCGCTGGCCGGCTTCTTCGTGGTTCCCCTCAATGCAATGCTGCAGCATCGGGGGCATCTGCTGATGGGCGCCGGCCATTCGATCGCGGTACAGAACTTCAATGAAAACCTCGGCATCCTCGTCATGGTCGGCACGCACGCCCTGTTGGTGAAATTCATGAGCAGCCCGCTGCCGCCCGACGCCCCCGCGGTCATCGCCCGCCAGTTCCAGGCCAGCGGCATGCCACCCATGCACTGGATCATCTGCGGCTTCGGCCTGTTTGTGGCGCTGACCATGGTCTGGATCATCCACCGTTACCGCAAGGGCCTGCGCGCAGGCATCATGCATGACTAGAACGTTGATCACCGCGCTGGCGTTCGCGCTGGCGTTGGGCGGTTGCGCCAAGCGCGAGCGCGACGCCGCCCCCCGCAATCCCACACCCAAGGTCAGCATCGTCACGGCCGTACGCGAGGACGTGCCGATCACCCTGGCGGCGCAAGGCAACGTGGTGGCGATCAACCAGGTGCAGATCCGCCCCAAGATCTCCTCCACCGTGCGCAGCGTCGAAATCCGCGAAGGACAGGACGTGCGCGCCGGCCAGTTGCTGTTCACGCTGGATGCGCGTGAGGACGAAACCGTGTTGACGCGCAGCGCCGCGTTGATCCGCAAGATCGAGGCCGATCTTGCGCTGGCGCAGCAGACCCTGGATCGCAACCGCACGCTGGCCGCATCGGGATTCCTCTCGCCTAGCGCCGTCGATACCACGCAAAGCCAGGTGGCCGCGTTGCAGGCGGAGCTTGCCGCCGCACGCTCGGAGCGCGCCACCAACCAGGTCAAGGTGTCGTACAACCGGATCGCCGCACCGTTCGCCGGCCGCGCCGGCGCCATCAACGTGCACCCGGGCAGCCTGGTGCAGCCCGGCAGCGCCGACCCGATGGTGACGCTGGCACAGCTCGATCCGATCCAGGTCGAATTCACCGCGCCCGAGCGGGATCTGCCGCTGCTGCTCGCCACGCAGACGCGCGGCGCGCTCACCGCCCGTGTCCGGCTGGCAGACGGCAGTGAACGCACAGGCAAGGTGGTGTTCATCGACAACGCGGTCGATCCGGATGCGGGCACCATCAGGCTCAAGGCCGAGTTCGCCAATGCGGACCGGCAGTTGTGGCCTGGGCTGTTCGCACGCGTCGAGATCGACGCCGGCGTCGAACAGGGCGTGGTGGTGATCCCGGCCGAAGCGGTGCTGAGCGGCCCGGAACGGCGCTTCGTCTACGTGCTGCAAGGCGACGGCAGCGTGCGCGACCAGCAGGTCGAGGTGGTGCGGGTGGTTGACGAGCGGGCGGTGGTCAACCGGCTCACCCCAGGCGCCGTCGTGGTACGTGAGGGCGGGCAGAACCTGCGCCCGGGCATGAAGGTGGCCCCGGTGCGACCGGCCGGCCGGCCCGCGCGCGGAGCGGGCGCATGAATGTCTCCGAGCTGTGCATCCGCCGGCCGGTCGCCACCTATCTGATCTGGCTGGCCGTGGTGGTCGCCGGGGTGGCCGCCTGGTTCAAGCTGCCGATCGCCGCGTTGCCCACCTACGATACGCCGACCATCAATGTCTCGGCCAACCTGCCCGGCGCCAGCCCCGAGACCATGGCCACCTCGGTGGCCACACCACTGGAGAAGCAGTTCTCCACCATCCCGGGACTGAGCGTGATCACGTCATCCAGCACGCTGGGCAGCACATCGATCACGCTGGAGTTCGATACCAGCCGCGACATCGATTCGGCGGCGGGGGACGTGCAGGCGGCGCTGTATCGCGCCAGCCGTGCGCTGCCGGACGACATGACCAGCCCGCCGTCCTACCGCAAGGTCAACCCGTCGGACGCGCCCATCCTGCTGATCGCGCTGTCCTCGCCTTCGCTGTCGCTGGCCGAGCTGAACGACTACTCGGACAACCTGGTCGGCCCCGCGTTGTCCACCATCAGCGGGGTGGCGCAGGTCAACGTATTCGGCCAGAAGAAGTATGCGGTGCGCGTCGAAGTCGACCCCGAGCGGCTGGCGGCGCGTGACCTGACGCTGCCGGAACTCGCGGGCGCCCTGCGCTCGGCCAACTCCAACTCCCCGGTGGGGCAGCTTGAAGGCCGGCGCCAGGTGCTGATCCTGCAGACCGGGCAGCTCAAGCAGGCATCCGACTTCACGCCACTGATCGTCGCGGTCAAGAACGGCCAGCCGGTGCGGTTGCGCGACGTGGCCAAGGTGCAGGACAGCGTGGAGAACGTCAAAAGCGGCAGCTGGGTCAACGGCGAACGCTCGATCGTGCTGGCCATCCAGCGTCAGCCCGGCGCCAACACGGTGGCAGTGGTCGATGCGATCCGCGCAACGTTGCCCCGGCTCAAGTCGCAATTGCCCGGCTCGATCGAGATCCGCGAGCTGAACGACCGCTCGCGCTCGGTGCGCGAGGCCATCCACGATGTGAACCTCACGCTGCTGCTCACCATCGCGCTGGTGGTGCTGGTGATCCTGCTGTTCCTGCGCCGGCTCTCGGCCACGCTGATCCCTTCGGTGTCGGTGCCGCTGTCCATCCTTGCCACCTTCGCGCTGATGCTGTGGCTGGGCTACAGCCTGGACAACATCTCGTTGATGGGGCTGACCATCGCAGTGGGCCTGGTGGTCGACGACGCCATTGTGGTGCTGGAGAACATCGTGCGCCATATCGAGGACGGCATGCAGCCATTCGAGGCCGCCGTACGCGGCGCGCGCGAAGTGGGTTTCACCGTGGTGTCGATCTCAGTGTCGCTGGTGGCGGTGTTCATCCCGATCTTCTTCATGCCCGGGGTGATCGGCCGGCTGTTCCACGAGTTCGCGGCGGTGGTGTCGCTGTCCATCCTGGTCTCGGCGGCGGTGTCGCTGACCCTGGTGCCGCTCCTGGCCTCGCGCTTCATCCGGCACGGACACGACGGGGCGCAACGGCGCCCGCCCGCCTGGAGCCGTTTCTTCGAGCAGGCGTTCGAGCGCACGCTTGCCGGCTACCGGCGCTCGCTCGACTGGGCGCTGGCCCATCGTACCCCGGTGCTGCTGCTGGCGCTGGCCACCTTCGGGCTGACCGCGTGGCTCTACATGATCTCGCCCAAGGGCTTTTTTCCGCAGGAGGACATCGGCCAGATCCAGGGCACGGTGGAAGGCCCGCAGGACATCGCCTATCCCGCGCTGCTGGCGGCCCAGCAGGAGATCGCGCGCCGGGTGCAGCACAATCCCAACGTGGCCTACGTGGTGTCCAACGTCGGCAACTCGGGCAACAGCGGCCGCCTCTTCATCACGCTCAAACCACGCGGCGAGCGTGCGCCGATGCAGCAGGCGCTGGCCAGCCTGCGCCGCGACACCGGCGGTGTGCCAGGCGTGAAGGTGTTCTTCCGCCCGACGCAGAATCTGAATGTCGGCGCCCGCTCGTCGTCGTCGAGCTACCAGTACACCTTGCAGGCGGTGCGGGCGGACGATCTCTATCTGTGGGCGGACAGGCTGCTCGCGGCACTGCGTCAGTCCGGCACCCTCACCGATCTCAATTCGGACGTGAAACGGGACGGGCTGCAGGCGCGGCTCGCCATCGACACCGACCGCGCCCAGCTCCTGGGCGTGGACATGCAGACACTGCGCGACACGCTGTACGCTGCATTCGGCAGCCGCGAGGTCTCGACGCTCTATCTGGCGCAGGACAGCTACCCGGTGATCATGGAGCTGGATGGGCGCTACCGGCGCGACGAGGCGGACCTTGACGCGATCCGTGTGCGCAGCCGCGACGGCACGCTGGTACCGCTGTCCAGCTTCATCACCGTGACGCGCCAGCCGGTCAACACCGCCGTCAACCATCAGGCCCAGTTACCGGCGGTCACGCTGTCGTTCAACCTCGCCCCCGGCCATGCGCTGTCCGATGCCGCGGCCGCCATCGCCGCCGCCGAACGGCGCATCGGCCTGCCCGGCCATGTGTTCGGCAGCTTTTCCGGCGAGGCGGCGCTGTTCGCCCAGACCCAGAACACCCAGCTGTGGCTGATCCTGATCGCGGTGGCGGTGATCTATCTGGTGCTGGGCATCCTGTACGAAAGCTGGGTGCATCCGATCACCATCCTGGCCGGCATCCCTTCGGCCGCGATCGGCGCGCTGCTGTCGCTGCAGCTGGTGGGGCTGGAGCTGAGCTTCATCGCCATGGTCGGCATCCTGCTGCTGGTGGGCATCGTCAAGAAGAACGCGATCATGATGATCGATTTCGCGCTGGAGGCGCAGCGCAACCAGGGGCTTGCACCGCAGGAGGCAATCCGCCAGGCGTGCCATCTGCGCTTCCGGCCCATCCTGATGACCACCTTCGCCGCAGCGATGGGCGCACTGCCGATCGCGCTCGGCATCGGTGCCGGCGCCGAATTGCGCCAGCCGCTCGGCGTCGCGGTGGTGGGTGGGCTGCTGTTCTCGCAGCTGATCACGCTGTACATCACCCCGGTGCTGTTCCTCGGCTTTGACGCCCTCTCCCGCCGCTGGCGACGCGAACAGCCGATCGCGCTGCACGACCGGCTGCCGCACTGATCGCAATCGCGGACACGACGCAGGCAATCCAGGCAAAGCACGGGCGCGGTGCCGGACGCATGATTCCGGCATCGTCCTTCATGCCCACCCCATGCAAAGCAGCCCTCGACAGCTTCGTATCGAGCGCGCCGTCGACCTCATCAACCGCGGCTATCGCAACGCGCTGACGCTGGATGAGCTTGCCGCCGCCGCCTGCTACTCCAGTTGCCATTTCGTGTGTGCCTTCGAAGCGGAGGTGGGCGAGGCCCCGTTCGAGACGCTGCGCAAGCGTCGGCTCTACAGCTGTGCCTACCGGCTGCTGGCTGAACCGGGGCTGGCGATCGGCACCCTCGCAGCGGAGTCGGGCTTCTGCTACGCCACTTCACTGGCCAAGGGCTTCCGCCGGCATTTCGGCATGAGCGCAAGCGACTGGCGGCAAGGCGGCTGGAACGACTGGGCCGGCCGTGCCCGTGCCGCCATGGCCCCTAACCCGGAGCTGCTCGCCGACGGCACGGCCCCCGATCCGGCCCGACTCCGGCTGGTACGGCAGCCCTCCATGCGGGTGATCTATCGACGTTTTCGCGGCGTGTGGGGAGCGCACCTCATCGCTGCGGCACAGGCGGCCCTGGACAGCGCCCGCTACCCGGTTGCGGGCTTCTATGGCGCCCGCCAGGATCTATTGCACCTGCGAGGCGGGCACGAAGCCTGCTATGACCTTTGCATTCCACTGGCTGCCGGCGCGGCGCTGCCGCGTCACTACGCGATCGGCGAGCTGCCCGGCGGTCTGTACGCCGCCTACGATCTGTTGCCGGGTGAGCCCTACCGCAGCTGGCGCAGCCTGTTCGGCCTGTGGCCGCCCAACCGCCGCTTTGTCCCGGACCCTGCCCGGCCCATGCTCGAAGCCTACCCGGACCGATCCCACCCCCTGGTCTGCCGTACCTTGTACCTGCCCCTCGTCACGCGGCAGCGTTGAATCCTTCCACCCTGCATCGCCCCGGAGTCGCCATGCGAGCCCCCTTGTACGCCCTTGCCTTGTCCGCAGCTGCCCTCCATGTCCAAGCCGCCCCCGGCGACATCCGCTGGCAACTCGCCACCGGTGCACCGATACGTGCCGCGCCACTGCGCATCGATGACCTGATCGTCGTCGGCAACTTCAAAGGGCTGGTGCAGGCCCATGCAGCCGGCGATCGCCAGCTGCGCTGGCAGACCCAGCTCAAGGGTTCGCTCAGCAGCCAGCCGGCGCGCAGCGGTGATGCGCTGATCGTGCAGACCAGCCGCCAGCTGTATGCGCTGTCCGGCAAGGACGGCCGGGTGCTGTGGCAGCGCGATCTGGGCGACCAGGGCGACTGGTCCATGTTCAAGTTGTGGGACAGCTATCAGGCAAGCCCCATAGTGCGCGGCGATATGCTCCTGGTCGCGTTCGGCAACGCGCTGCACGCGCTTGACGCACAATCGGGGCAAACGCGCTGGCGATATGCCGCCAGCGATCGCATCATGGCCACGCCCACCGTCGCCGGCACCCAGGTGCTGGTCGCCGACGCGGGCGGGCGGCTTGCTGCGGTCCGTCTCGCCGACGGCAAGCCCACCTGGCAGCAACAGCCCAACCGCGACACCATCCAATCCGCCATCGCCACCTGGCAACAATTGGGTATCTATGGCAGCCGCGACGCGGCCGTGCACGCGGTCGACCTCGCCAGCGGCAAGCCGCGCTGGCAAGTAAGCCATGGCACCGATTGGGTGGTGGCCACACCGCTGGTGCACGGCAACACCGTCTATGTCGGTTCGTCTGACGGGCTGTTCCTGCAGGCGCTGGCGGCCAAGGATGGCAAGGCGCTGTGGCGGGTGAACACCGGGCAGAACGCCTTCACCGCGCCGCTGGCCTACGATGGCCAGATCGTCCTCGCCACCGGCGACGCCTATCGCCCGCAGGCGCCGGGCAAGGTGAGCGCGGTGGGACAGGATGGCAAGCTGCGCTGGCAGGCCACGCTGCCAGCGGGGTTGTTCGGCCAGCCGGTGATCGATGGCGACACACTGCTGGTCGGTGCTGAGGATGGCACGCTCTACGGCGTGGCGCTGCGCTGAACGGCCTGGGCAGCAGCAGGCGATGCGGCCGCGGCGACAGCCGTACGCAGGGGCGTCGTTGATGCCGCCAGTACGACCCCACACATCGCCCGGTCTGGGCATGGTGCCGGCCTGGCACCGGCTGCCCGACCTGCTGGGCGAGCCGGCCTGCCCGCACCGGCTTCGCCGCCCCTCATCGCAGTGCTGCTCCGTGGTGTGGATGCGCGGGCCGACACGGGTTGCAGCGTGCGCCTCCTGCCCCAGTCTCCTGTTCGAGCCCCGCCGCGCTGTTGTGAAAATGCCGAAAGCATGACGGTGGCGGGCAGCATATTTGTCCGCATTTGCGTTGATGGGCCGGGCTTTGTCCGCGCTTGCGCTGCGGCGGGCCGGCACCGCAGCCACGATTGCCCGTGGCGTTACGCTGATCCGACAGCCCGACTTTGCAGGGCTGGTGAATCACACAGAGGATAACGCCATGATTCAACGCATTTTTCTGGCAGGGGCCGTGGCCGCCTGCGTCACCACACCGGCGCTGGCCGACGTCTCGATCAGCGGCTCGGCCGAGATGGACCTGTTCTACCTGAGTGGCCCGGACACGTTCAACGAAGAGATCGCCATCGTGATCAATGTGCACGGCCAAGACCAACTCGACACCGGGGATATGCTCAAGTGGCGCCTGGCGCAAAAGGTGGCCACCAACTACCGCTTCGACTCCTGGGGCAACCGTGAAGCCTGGATCGGCTACAGCGGCAACTGGGGCGAGCTGCGCTTTGGCAACCAGTTTTCCAACACCTACCTGCTGGCCGACTGGCCCTATGGCGTGAAGGGGCTGGGCAATCTCATGGCCGATACGGTGGTTGCCGTGGGGGGCGATTTCATCTCCTATTTCTCTCCCAACCTCAATGGTCTGAGCTTTGCGGCGCAGTACGATCTGGGGCTGGGCGGCAAGGATGGCCAGGCCTTCGACCTGACCGCCAACTACAGCAACGGCGGCCTGCATGTGAATGCGGGCTACTACGGCACCCGGGATGCGACCACCGCATTTGCCGGCAACGGCAATGGCCACCGTCTGAGCTACGCCGCGGGGACTGACAACAGCTACTGGCTGCTGGGCGCTCGCTACCTGCTGGACAACGGCTGGCAGTTCGCCGGCGCCTATCGCAGCACCGGGCTGTCCGCGCCGGGTGCCGACCGCGAACAGGAGCAGTTCCTGGTGCGCGCCGCCTACACCTTGGGCAAACACAACCTGTCCTTGGGCTACCAGGAGATGCTGGACAGCACGCTCAACGGCGGCAAGGTGAACGACGGCGTGCAGCAGATCGCCGCGCAATGGACCTATACGCTCTCCAGGCAAAGCGAGGCATTCATGCAGGTGCGCTACCAGCGGTTCGACGGCGCCAATCCCGCGGCAGGCTTCGGCTTCGATGGCAGGCAGGCCTCGGAGGACGACAGCGCCCGCGTGCTGGTGGGCACCTGGACCGGCTTCTGAGTCCACCAACCACATCACCCGTTATGTCATTGCCAGGGTGCCCGGCCAAGCCGGCAACCCCGGTACAGCCACAGTGGCAGCCCCGGTGCATCATGGCCGGGACCTTTTGCAACCCAGGGCGCCGCCCTTTGCCTGAGCTGCCATGCACAGCCGTCACCGCACCGTGCGTATCGAACGCGCCGTCGATTGCATCAACGCCCGCTATGGCCAGGCCCTGACGCTGGATGAATTGGCGGCCCGGGCCTGCTACTCAACCTGGCATTTCGTACGCGCCTTCGAAGAGGAAGTGGGCGAAGCACCGTTCGACTTCCTGCGCAAGCGCCGCTTCTTCGCCGCCGCCTACCAGTTGCTGTCCGATCGGCAGTTGCCGGTGGCCGACCTGGCCGCTCAGTGCGGGTTCGAGTACGCCAGCTCTTTTGCCAAGGGTTTCCGCCGCCTGTTCGGCATGAGCGCACGCGATTGGCGCGCCGGTGGCTGGCAGGACTGGAGCGACGGGCAGGCCTGGCGCAGGCCAGGCTGCCCGCGCGACGACAGCGCACGCGGCGCGGAGTACGACGCCAGCCAGGTGCGTCGGGTCGATCCGAACAGCATCCGGCTCGAAATCGTGCCCGAGCAGCCGGTGGTGTACCGGCGGCTGCGCGGCCTATGGGGTCCCGCGCTCAAGCCGACGGTGATCGATATGCTGCGCGCCTCGCCCGTGCCGGTGCCGCGCTTCATCGGCGCCCGGCACGATCTGCTGCACCTGCGCGGCCCGCAGGAGTCCTGCTACGACGTCTGCGTACCGGTGGCACCGGGCTATGTTGCCCTGCCGACGCTGGGCCACACCCGGCTGTTCAGCGGCCTGTACGCGGTGCGGCGGCTGCAGCCGGGCGAGCCTTACCTGAGCTGGCGCAGCCTGGTGGACAGCTGGCCGCGCCAGGGGCGCTTTGCCATCGACCCCCGCCGCCCGATGCTCGAAGACTTCGACTGCACGCAGGACGACATGCGCTGCATCGCACTCTACCTGCCGCTCACCCTGGGCTGAGCAGCCAAGGCTATGGCCTATTGCGCGCCACGGCGGGCCGCCACCTGCGCCAGCAGCGCTTCCAGCCTGTCCTGCCGCAACGGTTTTTCCAGGTAGTCGTCGATCCCCGCCTGCTGGCAGGCCCGCCGGTCGGCCTCATGCACATTGGCCGACAGCACCACGATGGGCTGACGCGGCTGGCCGTTGGCCGCCTCGTAGGCACGGATCAGCCGGCTGGCCTCGATGCCCCCAAGCTCGGGCATCTGCAGATCCATCAGGATCAGGTCGAAATGCTGCGTCTCGGCCGCCTGCACCGCTTCGACCCCGTTGGTCGCCACTGTCACGCTGTGCCCGCCCAGCGCCAGAAAGCGCTCGGCCACCATGCAGTTGACCGGGTTGTCCTCGACCAGCAGCACCCGCAGCGCCGCCACCTCGCTGCCCGGCGCCGGCAGCGCGCGTGTCGCCGCGGCGAGCCGGACATAGAAACGGAAGATGCTGCCGCCACCCGGATTGTCCTCCACCCAGATGCGTCCCTGCATCAACCCCACCAGCCGCGCGACGATGGAAAGCCCCAGCCCGGTGCCGCCGTACTCACGCGTGATGGAGCTGTCGCCCTGCAGGAACGGCTCGAAGATGCGCTCGCGCAGATGGATCGGCACGCCGATGCCGCTGTCGCGCACTTCGGCCTGCCACAGATAGCCGCCGTCCTTCTGTCGTACCACCTCGGCGTAGGCGCTGACCTGCCCTTGCGCAGTGAACTTGAATGCATTGCCCAGCAGATTGACGAACACCTGTTTGAGCCGCGTGACGTCTCCTTGCAGGCAGGCGGGCACGTTGTCGGCCAGTGTGCAGGACAGGATCACGCCGCGCGCCTGGGCAAAGGGATCGAACATGCGCTGCAGGTCCGCCATCAGCTCGGCCGGGGCAAATGGTGCGGGATCGAGTTCGAAGCGGTCGGCTTCGATCTTGGAGAGGTCGAGCACATCGTTGACCAATGTCAGCAGCGCATCCGCCGATCCGCGCAGGATCTCCACCTGCTCACGCAGCGCCGGATCGAGCGGATGCCGGGCCAGCAGCTGTGCCATGCCCAGGATGCCATTCATCGGGGTACGGATCTCGTGGCTGATGTTGGCCAGGAATTCGCCCTTGGCGTGGCTGGCCTCCTCGGCCTGTACCTTGGCCCGCTGCAGGTCGGTCACCAGCCGGCTCTTTTCACTGGAGAGCGCAAAGCTCTCGATCAATACCTGATGAAAGTAGCTGGCACTCTTCAACACGGCGAACAGGAACAGCAGGCACATCAGGCCGAAGGTCATTCCCAGCGATGTGCCGTCCAGCGCCGCCATCAATGCCACCGGCAGCACCAGCGTCAACGCGAACCACACCAGCGCCGGCAGCACCGGCGCGAGAATGGGGACGGCACCGGCCACCATGCCCGAGAACAGGAAGGCGATGAAATAGCGGACGGTCTCGGGCGACCCATACATGAAGTACAACCCGCCGCCGCCCCACCAGATGCCGGCGAATATCGTGCCGATGAGGTATTGGCGCCGCCACTCGGGTGCCTGGGCGACGGTGACATTGTGCTGGTCAAAGCGCCGGGCGAGGCAGAAGCGATAGCCGGCGATCACCGTCACCGTGCTCCACCAGATCAGGATCGCGCCTTGCGGCTCGATCCACCACAGGGCATAGGCCAACAGCGATGCATTCAGAAAGGTGGCGGCCTGGCCCAACGCGGCATTGCGGTACAGCAGGCGCGTGGTATGCAGTATGACTTCGGGATCCTGGCGCAGACGCTTCATCCGGGGCAGACAACGAGGTAGAAGCTCATAGAGTACATCGCGGCGCGCGGCTTGCCAGCCTTGTGCGAACCGGCTAATTTCGTCGGGCCTGCCCATGCAACTTGTCTTCCCTGTCCCGCTCTATCCGCCATGCCCCTGCACCGCTGCCTCCTGTTGCTGCTGATCTGCCTGCTGCCGCTGCACAGCCTGGCACTGGCGGCACCGCGGCTGCAAAGCAGCGCTGCAGTGCACGCCACACAGTGCCAAGCCGCTGCCGAGATCCCCGATCCGGCCGACCATGACGCGGCCCGGGCGCAGGACCAGGCCGACTGCACCCAATGCGCCTGCCACCCACCGCTGCAGGTCATGCCGCAGCACGCGTCTCCCGGCGCCACCGCCATGCCTGCCACCGGCCCCTTGCAATTGACCTCGGCCGAGTGCCGCCTGCCGTTCCGCCCCCCCATCGCGGGCTGAAACGCCGATACGTGGCGCCGTGCACGCGACCCGCGCTGTGCGGGCAGGCGGTCCGCGCCGCTGGCCTGCGTCCAACGTATCGCAGCCGTTGCAAGGCACCGCGCCGCACTGCCTGCCCTGTTGGGCAACGTCGGCGCCGGCATTTCCGATGGGCGAGGTGGCCTGCATGCCCCAAGCCCGCCATTGCCCGGCCCCCGGCCGGGCCCAGATTGGAGTAATCGCATGAAATCCATCGTTCTCACCCTGTTGCTGGCAAGTGGCCTGGCCCAGGCCGCGCCGGCCCAGCTGTTCAAGAGCGCCACCTGCGGCTGCTGCGCCGACTACGTCACCTACCTCAACCAGAACGGCATCCGCCCCCAGGTGGAAAACCGCGACGATATGGATGCCATCAAGCACCGCTACGGCAGCGCCGGTGCGGCCAGCTGCCATACGCTGGTCATCGGCGGCTATACCGTGGAAGGCCACGTACCGGTCAGCGCCATCAAGAAGCTGCTGCGGGAGAAACCCGACCTGCGCGGCATCGCCGTGCCCGGCATGCCGGCCACCTCGCCCGGCATGGGCACGCATACGCCGGGCACGCTGCCGGTGGTGGCAATCACCAGAAGCGGCCAGATCAAGGACTGGGGGAAGTACTGACCCCCATTCCGGCATCGCGACGCCGCGCCGTACCGGCGGCGTGTACGATGCAGGCCGGCGCGGTTGCCGGCAGGTCACTCAGCACGGCGAAAGGAGCGGTCCGGCCCCAGGGCCGGCCGCCGCCAGGCGCATCCGGCAGCTGATGACGGTGTAGCACGGTACGGGTCCAGACCGGATCGCGGTCGCGCCGGCAGATGGCGATGGCGCCATATGCGTTGCCGCCATCCCGGCGCGTCGCGCCAGTCGTTCTACGCATTACTGTGAGGCGGCCTGGGGTCGCGGTGCATCGGTGGGCAGCACCGACACCTCGTCGCGGTTGTCGGCGAGGATATTGAGCGTGACGCGCCGGTTGCGCGCGCGGCCGCTGTCGCGGTCGTTGGACTCCACCGGCCGGTATTCGCCGTATCCCAACGCCACCATGCGCTGCGGCGCCACCCCTTCCTCGGCGAACAAGCGCACCACCGACGCGGCACGGGCGGCCGACAGTTCCCAGTTGGATGGATACTGCTGCGAGCGGATCGGCTGGTTGTCGGTATGGCCTTCGATCTGGATCAGATTGTCATTGGCGCGCAGCAGCTGGGCCACTGCCGTCAGCGCCGCCACCGAGTCCGGCTGCAGCTCGGCCTGCGCGGTGTTGAACAGCACCGAATCGCTGATCTCCACCGCGATGCCGCGCCGGGACTGGGTGACCCGTACCTTGCCCTGGTTGATCAGCGGTCCGAGCGCGGCGCGCAGATCACCGGCCATGCCGCGCATGCGCCGCGTTTCCTCCTGCAGTGCCGGACTGGCAGGCTGGGACGACGATTGCAACGCCACCACCTGCCGCGGCTTGCCAGCCGCCTGCTCGTAACGCACCGTGACCATCTCAGCCGACGGATTGTTGCGGAACGCATTGACCAGCGAATCGGACAGCACGCGGTACTTGCCCTCGTTGACCGACGAGATCGCATACATCACCACGAAGAACGCGAACAGCAGCGTGATGAAGTCGGCATACGAAACCAGCCAGCGCTCGTGGTTTTCGTGCTCTTCAGGACGCCTGCGCCGGGCCATCGCCGCGCCTCGGGCTCAGCGCAGATTCAGGTCGAGGCGGGCGCCCAGGTGCGCGGCTGCCGCCACCCCTACCCGCTTGGCCAGCCGGTCCAGGTAGTCAGGCTGCGGCGTGAAGTCGACCACGTCCTCGGCCTTGACCACCTCGCGGGCGATGCTGCCCACCGAACCCAGGCCATCGACCAGCCCGAGCTGCACGCTTCTTTCACCGCTCCAGACCAGCCCGGAGAACAGATCCGGATCGTTGGCAAGGCGCTTGCCGCGCCCGTTCTTGACCACCTGGATGAACTGCGCATGGATCTCGCCCAGCATCTGCTGCGCCTTGGCGCGCTGCACCTCGGTCAACGGCGAGAACGGATCGAGGAAGCCCTTGTTCTCGCCGGCGGTGAGCAGCCGGCGCTCCACGCCGAGTTTCTCCATCGCGCCGGTGAAGCCGAAACTGTCCATCAGTACGCCGATCGAGCCGACGATGCTGGCCTTGTCGGCATAGATCTTGTCGGCGGCCACGGCGCTGTAATAGCAGCCCGAGGCGCAGATATCCTCGACCACTACATAGAGCGGGGTGCGGGGGTACTGCCGCTTCAGGCGCAGCATCTCGTCGTGCAGCTGCCCGGCCTGCACCGGGCTGCCGCCCGGGCTGTTCACACGCAGGATCACGCCCCGTGTGTTGTCGTCCTCGAAGGCGTCGCGCAGGCCCTGCACCACCACGCCGATGTCGGCTTCGCCGCCGGCCTGGATCACGCCCTCCAGGTTGACGAGCGCGGTATGCGGTCCGCGTGCGGCCTCCTCGGCGCTGCGCTCGCCGGCCCATCCCATCACCAGCGCCAGCAACACGAACAGATAACCAAAGCCGATCAGCTTGAAGAAGATGCTCCAGCGCCGCGCACTGCGCTGCTCCTTGATCCCGGCCTGCAGCAGTTCGGTCAGTGCCTGACGTTCCCAGTTGTCTTGCATATTTCCAGATCTCGATAGAGGGATTGCGGTTAATCGAAAACAGCGGGTTCCCCGGCCAGATACACTTGACCATCGCGCTCTTGCAAGCACACTGGGGTCAAACTGCGCCCCGGGCAGGGCCCGCCCAGACATAGGCCGCTCTCGGGGGCATAGTAGGCGCCGTGGGTAGCGCAGACAAGATAAGCACCGGAGAGATCGAAGAAATCGCCGGCCCGGTAGTCCAACTCTATCGGGATATGGGCACAGCTGTTCAGATAACCGTACACCCGGCCCTGAAACCGCACCGCGAATGCCTGGCGCCGCTCACCGGCATACTCAATCGCGAAGCGCACCCCCAGGCCGCGTTCGACCAGCCTTTGGGCGTCGCAGATCACGCCGCCCGGTGCGATCAGCGGGTCACTCTGGGTCATGCCGCCTCCCACAACCAGCGCGCCAGCGCGTCGAAATCGTCGAAATGCCTGACCGGTGCCAGCAACAGCATCTGATCGAGCGGATGCGCGCCATAGGTCATCGCCACGCTGGCGGTGCCCGCGTTCTGCGCCAGCTGCAGATCATGGGTGGTATCGCCGATCATCAGCGCCCGCTCGGGCGCCACCGACAGGTAGTCGAGGATGTAGTGCAGCATTGCCGGATGCGGCTTCGAAAAAGCCTCATCCGCAGTGCGGGTCACGTCAAAGAGGGCCCCCAGACCGCTGTGGGTCAGCGCGCGCTCCAATCCGACCCGCGATTTGCCGGTGGCCACCGCAAGCAGATAGCCTGCTTCGCGCAGCCTGGGCAACCACTCGCGCACCCCATCGAACAACACCAGGGCCTGATCCTGCGCCAGGTAATAGTGGCGATAGGCGGCGACGATGCGCTCGATGGTGGCGGCATCGGCCTGTGGCGCCAGATGGGCCATCGCCTCGCTCAGCCCATAGCCGATCACGTAGCGCGCCTCGACATCGCTGGGCACCGGCAGGCCCACGTCGGCGAAGGCACGCTGGATCGCCTGGGCAATGGTGGCGGTGGAATCCATCAAGGTGCCGTCCCAGTCAAAGACGAGCAGATCAAAAGGCTTGGGCATTACGCTTCCTTGGCTTGGCTCGCGTCGAGCGCGGTGAGGTATTGCGTCAGTTCCGGCGGCAGCGGCGCCTCCAGTGTCAGCGGCTGGCCGGTGAGCGGATGCGCGAACATCAGCCGCCATGCGTGCAGAAACATGCGCTTGAGGCCAGTACGGACCAACGCCTTGTTGAGCGGGAAATCACCGTATTTTTCATCGCCGAGGATGGGATGGCCGGCACTGGCCAGATGCACGCGGATCTGATGGGTGCGCCCGGTCTTGAGCTCGCACTCGAGCAACGCACAATCGCGCCATACGCGACGTCGGTAGACGATGGTGTGCGCCTCCTGGCCATCAGGCGCCACGCGTACCCGGCGCTCGCCCTCGGGCGTGGTGTATTTGAACAGCTTGTAGCGCAGGTGGCGCTTCTCATCCGGCCATGCGCCCTTGACCAGGGCCAGATAGCGCTTGTCGATCGCATGCCCGTCACGCAGCACCTCGTGCAGGGCGGTGAGCGCACTGCGCTTCTTGGCCACCAGCAGGAGCCCGGAGGTTTCGCGGTCCAGCCGGTGCACCAGCTCCAAAAACCTGGCCTGCGGGCGCTGTGCGCGCAACAGCTCGATCACGCCGAACGATACGCCCGATCCCCCATGCACCGCGAGGCCGGCAGGTTTGTCCACCACCAGCAGCGCCTCGTCCTCGTACACCACGGGCAGATCGATGCGCCCGCTTGCAGCCTCGGCCGGTGCCGTGTCCGGCCGCTCAGCCAGACGCACCGGCGGCACCCGCACCAGATCACCGGCAAGCAGCCGGTAGGTGGCGTCGGCACGCCCCTTGTTGACCCGCACCTCACCGCCACGGATCAGCTTGTACACCCGGCTCTTGGGCACACCCTTGAGCTCGCGCAGCAGGAAATTGTCCAGCCGCTGCCCGGCGTCCTCCTGACCGATCGTAATAAAGGAAACGGACGCTTTGCTAGTCTGTGACATCTTGACATATACTCTGTTGCACGCTGCAACGCGGTCGGAACGGGCTCGCTCTTCGAACCTCGCCGCTTTCGTGTTGCAGCGCGTTTTTCCCGTTCTTTGGCCATTCCGGCCGCATACGCCAGCGATTACTCTCCCGCCGTACCTTTATCAGTACCCCTTCCGGCGCCGCTTATCGGCATTTTCACGGGAGTGCGTGCGCGGGTCTCGCAGCGGCGCGTCCGGGTCGGCCCCGGTCCGGGAAGCGGTTAAGCCTTGCTCACCGCAAAAAAGTAGCGATGGTAATTGATTTGTACACGTAACGCACTCGCACGGTTTACGCCGCGCGGCCTGGCGCCTGATGGTGCAGGCCACGCAGCAAGAACGTGGATGCCAGGCTGACGCACCCGCCGCGCCCTTCGCGCCGCAGCCAGCCCTGGTGACCCCGGCTCCGATACGCGCCTTCAAGCGCGCCTTTAAGGACATCTCGCACACCACAACCCGCCTCTCACCCCATTGCCTGGGGGCCGGTGATCGATTTCCGGCTCCCGCCACTGCGATCGATCCGGGTTGCTGGCGCCTGCGCGCCGGGGCTCCCTGCCGTTGGAGTGCGTGCAGGAGCCTTTTCATGAAGAGAATGTTGTTCAACGCCACGCAGGCCGAAGAGCTGCGCGTGGCCATCGTCGATGGTCAGAAACTGATCGACCTCGACATCGAGACCGTCGGCAAGGAGCAACGCAAGTCCAACATCTACAAAGGGGTCATCACCCGTATCGAGCCCAGTCTCGAGGCCTGCTTTGTCGACTATGGTTGTGAACGCCACGGTTTCCTGCCCTTCAAGGAGATCGCCCGCTCCTACATGAGCGAAGGTGAAGGCAGCCGCGGCCGCGTGGCCGATCTGCTGCGCGAAGGCCAGGAAGTGATCGTGCAGGTGGAGAAGGACGAGCGCGGCAACAAGGGCGCCGCCCTCACCACCTACATCAGCCTGGCTGGCCGCTATCTGGTGCTGATGCCCAACAACCCGCGCGGTGGCGGCGTCTCGCGCCGCATCGAAGGCGACGAACGCCAGGAACTGCGCGCGGTGCTCGACCAGCTCGAAACCCCGTCCGGCATGAGCCTGATCGCCCGTACCGCCGCCATCGGCCGCTCGGTCGAGGAACTGCAGTGGGACCTCAACTACCTGCTGCAACTGTGGAAGGCCATCGAAGGCGCCGCCACTTCGCAGAACGGCGCCTTCCTGATCTACCAGGAATCGAGCCTGGTCATCCGCGCCATCCGCGACTACTTCCAGCCTGAGATCGGCGAAATCCTGATCGACAAGGCCGACATCTATGAACAGGCGCGCCAGTTCATGAGCCACGTGATGCCGGGCAATGTCGGCCGCGTGAAGTACTACCAGGATGACGTACCGCTGTTCTCGCGCTTCCAGATCGAACACCAGATCGAAAGCGCCTATGCGCGCGAAGTCACGCTGCCGTCGGGCGGCGCCATTGTCATCGACAAGACCGAGGCGCTGTATTCGATCGACGTCAACTCGGCGCGGGCCACCAAGGGCAGCGACATCGAGGAGACGGCACTCAGGACCAACCTCGAAGCGGCCGATGAGATTGCCCGCCAGCTGCGTCTGCGCGACGTCGGTGGCCTGATCGTCGTCGACTTCATCGACATGGAAAACCCGAAGAACCAGCGCGAGGTGGAAAACCGGCTGCGCGAGGCGTTGCACTTCGACCGCGCACGGGTACAGACCGGCAAGATCAGCCGTTTCGGGCTGATGGAATTGTCGCGCCAGCGCCTGCAGCCCAGCCTGGAAGAGACGAGCCACATCGCCTGCCCGCGCTGCCACGGCACCGGCGTGATCCGCGGCATCGAATCGTCGGCGCTGCACATCCTGCGCATCATGCAGGAGGAGGCGATGAAGGAGAACACCGGCGCGGTGCATGCGCAGGTGCCGGTCGACGTGGCCACCTTCCTGCTCAACGAAAAGCGCGCCGAGATCCACGCGATCGAGGCACGGCTCAAGGTTGAGGTGGTCCTGATTCCCAACATCCACCTCGAAACCCCGAACTACAGCCTGACCCGGCTGCGTCACGACGATCTGAACATGATCGAGGACGTGCTGCCGTCGTACAAGATGATGGAAGTCCCGCCCGAGGAGGGCTACCAGCCCGGCCGTGCCAAGGAGGAACAGGCCAAGCGCCCGGAAGCCGCGGTCAAGGGCGTCACCCCTGCGCAGCCGGCACCGATCTCGGCCCGCGACAATCCGCAGCCCAGCCCCACCCCGCCGGCAGCGCCCTCGCTGTGGTCGCGCTTCATCGGCTGGCTCACCGGGTCCGGTGAACCGCAACCGGTGGCAGCGGAGCCGAAGCGTGCCCAGCCGGCCAAGGGCCAGAACGGCCAGCGCCGCGAGCGCAATGAACGCAACGAGCGTGGCGAGCGCAGCCAACGCAGCCCGCGTGGCGAGCGCAACGGCGAAGAGCGCAGCGAACGCCAGCCGAACGAGCGCCGCACCGGCAACAAGCCGCGTATCGAGGAAGACCAGGGCAACCGCACCCAGCGTGCCGGCCGTAACGAACGCGGCCAGGAACGCAACCCGGAACGGGGCCAGCAGGAACGCGCCGAACGTCCGGAGCGCCAGGAACGTCCGGAGCGCCAGCCCCAGGAAGCCGCGCAGCAGGCTGAGACGCGCGCCGCGCGCGAACCGCGCCAGCCGCGCCAGAACCGCGCTGAGCGTGCGCCCCGGCAGGAAAACGCCCCCGTGGCGCCCCCTGCCGAGCCGACCGCAGTGGCTGCCGCCGTGGTACCGGTCGTCAATGCTGAACCGGACGTGCCGGGCACCGACGCGGCAACGGAAGCCGGCGAAGGCCGCAGCCGCCGTCGCCGCGGTCGGCGCGGCGAACGCCGCGAGCGCAATGAAGCCACCGACGGCGAGACCGGCGACACCCGCATGATCGAGGCCGGCGCGGCCGAAACCGATGACGCCATTGCGACGCAGGCGGACACGCCGACGACGACCGTGGCCGAGCCCAGCCCGGTGGACGTTGCCGTCCCGCCGGCAGCGGCACCGGAAGCCGCCCCTGCCGCACCCGTTGTCGCAGCGGCGCCGGTCACCGAACCGGACCAACCTGCTGCAACGGCCAACACCGCAGCAGCAGTGGTCACCGATGAGGTGCCGGCAGATGAAGCGCCTGCGGCGCAGGTCGTCGAACCGGCCGCCATGCCGGCTGAACCGGTACCGGCGCTTGAAACCGCCGCCCCCCCGGCCCAGGCCACGCTGGTGTTCGAGGCCACACCCGCTGCACCGGCACTGGATGTCGGCTCGCCCGAAGAAGCCGGACTGGTGATGGTGGCCACCCGCGACGATCTGTCGCAACTGGTGGTCAGCGAACCGGTGACGGAAGCTCCGCGCCGCCGTCGGCGCGATGTGGCACGCCCGCAGGAAGGTGCGCAGCAGGCCGAACCGCTGCAACTGGTCGAGACCCGGGCCGACAATGCCGCCGTGGACGCCGTCGCGGCGGCGCAGACCGCCAAGCCGCGCACCCGGCGCAATGCCGCGGCAACGCAGACCACGCCGAGCGATGCACCGCTCACCCAGGTGGAAACCCGCGCGCCTTAAGGCGGGGTTATGCAATGAGGAAGCCGTCGCAGTGCGACGGCTTCTTTTTTTATTGCTGCAACTAACATGGCCGATAGGAACCGGCTGGGCTAGCATGACCCCTGAACCACATCCTGGCCGGGCCCGACCGGCGGAGGACGCAATGCGAATCGATGATGTCTTCGAGCAGACTCACAAGCTGCCCACCATTCCCCGTATCGTGCAGGAACTGATCGACAGTTTCGGTCAGGATGAGATCAACGTCGGCGATATCGCCAGCCGCATTTCGCTGGATCAGGTGATCACGGCCAAGGTGCTGCGGCTTGCCAATTCGGTGCACTTCGGTGCCAGCCGCCAGATCGGCTCGGTGCACGAGGCCATCATTGTGCTGGGCTTCAATACCGTGCGCACGCTGGTGGTGGCCGCCGGGGTGACCGGGGCCTTCGTCAACACCCCCGGGTTCGATCGCAGCGGCTTCTGGCGCGCCAGCCTGCGGGTGGCCGCCGTGGCACGCGCCCTGGCACGCTGGGTGGGCGAGAGTTCGGACACCGGCTTCACCTGCGGCCTGTTGCACAACATCGGTGAATTGCTGATCCGCGTGGTCGAGCCCGATATTGCGGCTAAGATCGACCGCTCGGTGGCCAATGGCGGCGACCGGGTCCAGCTACAGATCAACAACATCGGCTTCGACTACATCCGGCTCGGCGCCGAGCTGGCACGGCGCTGGAACTTCCCGGAGAACATCCAGCTTGCGCTGGCCGAGCAGCACGGCACACCGCCGGGCAGCCGTCTTTCAGGCGTGCTGCAAGGCGCCCTGGTGCTCAGCCAGGCCCCGGTGGGGCAGGACCCGTCTGAGACCGTAGCCCTGCTGCCACCGGAAGTGCTGGCAAGCCTGGGCCTGACTCCCGAGCAGTTGGCGACTGGCCTGGATGATCTTTTGCACTCCGGCCGGGAAGTCGAGGACATCCTGGTCTAGGCTCGTACACAGCCGCAGCGATCGGCCTTCATCACCGCCGTTGGGCAAGGCAGGCCGCTGCAGATGCCGCTGGCAATGCATCACGCCGCTTTGCTGCCTCGCGGTTTGAGTAAGGTCATGGCTGCGCGCGGCCGTTACGGGTAAAACCTAATTGGCGGTTTTGCCCGCCCTGCCTAGTCTGCGCACAGCAAAATCTTACAACCGGTCCGCGGCAACCGTCCCGAGGAGGCTCCCCATGTCCATCACCCGTCGTCTATTCGTCTGCCTGCTGGGTAGCGTCTGTCTGGCCAGCAGTGCCTTCGCCGCCGACAAGGTCTACCAAGTGGCCTCCGATGCTGCGTACGCCCCGTTCGAGTCGCTCAACGCCAAGCAGGAAGTGGTGGGGTTCGACGTGGACGTGCTGAGCGCCGCCGCCGCCAAGGCCGGCTTCAAGGTGAAGTTCCACAACACCCCGTGGGAAGGCATCTTCGCCACGCTGGCCATGGGCGACCGCGACATTGTCGCCTCGGCGGTGACCATCACGCCCGAACGCAAACGCAGCATGGATTTCTCCGACCCGTATTTCGAGGCCAAGCAGCTGATCGCCGTTGCGGCGAATAGCGCCATCGGCAAGTTCGCCGACCTGAAAGGCAAGAAGGTCGGCGTGCAGACCGGCACCACCGGCGACGAGGTCGTACAGAAGCTGCTGGGCAAGACCAACCCCAACATCAAGCGTTTCGAGTCGACGCCACTCGCGCTGCAGGAGCTGCTTGCAGGCGGGGTCGATGCCGTGGTCGCCGACAACGGCGTGGTCGTCAACTTCATCACGCACAACAAGGGCAGCAAGCTCAAGACACTGGACGACCCGAGCTTCACCAAGGAGTACTACGGCTTTGCCGTGAAGAAGGGCAACGCGGCGCTGCTGGCCAGGATCAACCGCGGGCTTGCCGTCATCAAGACCGACGGCACCTACGATCAGATCTACAAGAAGTACTTCGGCCGCTGACCGGATTGCGCCCCCGGCGTCGCCCCGAAGCGCAACCTGCGATCCGGTTGCGCTTCTTTTCTTTACACGGCGGTCTTTACATCCCACCCACGGTGGCCGCGCTCGCGTCGGCCTTGACGTGCGCCGCGGTCTGCCGGCGCGTCGTTTTTTCGGCCTCAAGGCATCAGCATGGATTTCATCGCGTTCTGGCAGCAGGTGCAGCAAACGGTACCGGCATTCGAGCAGTTTCAGTTGCAGATCGTCTGGGAATACCGCGACCTCTTTGTCCAAGGGATGAAGATGACGCTGCTGGTCACGCTGCTGGCGGTGGTGCTCGGCACGCTGATCGGCCTAGTGATGGGCATGGCGCGGCTGGCGGAAGTGCCGCATGGGCCGTGGAAGTATCCGCTGCGCATCCTGGTACGCTGGCCGGCCACGGCCTATGTCGCCTTCTTCCGCGGCACCCCGTTGTTCGTGCAGCTCCTGCTGATCCACTTCGCGCTGATGCCGCTGCTGGTGCATCCGGAGCATGGGCTGCTGATCACCGGCGAGCTTGCAGGCACGCTGCGCCAGGACTACGGCGCCTTTCTGTCGGGCCTCGTGGCGCTCACCCTCAATGCCGGGTCGTATATCACCGAGATCTTCCGTGCCGGCATCCAGTCGATCGCCAAAGGCCAGTTCGAAGCAAGCCGCTCGCTCGGCATGAACTACTGGCAGACCATGCGCCATATCATCGTGCCGCAGGCCTTCCGACGCATGCTGCCGCCGCTGGGCAACGAGGCCATCATGCTGCTCAAGGACAGCTCGCTGGTGTCCGCCATCGGCCTTGCGGAAATGGCCTACGCCGCCCGGACGGTAGCCGGCACGTACTCGCGCTACTGGGAGCCCTACCTTGCCATTTCCTTCATCTACCTGGTGCTGACCATGCTGATGGCCTGGGGGGTCCAGGCGATGGAACGCCGTTTCAAGGCCAGCGGCGGCATCCATTGACATGCTCCGCCCGGGTCGCTGCGCCCTGCCCTTCCTATCCTGGCGCCAAGCAGCTGCACCGTTGGCCGGGCCCGGGCAGCATGGACCTCATTTGCCCCGGATATAGCGGTCGACCGCACGGTTATGCTCCTGCAGCGTCTCCGAGAAATGGGAGCTGCCGTCACCGCGCGCCACGAAATACAGCGCCTTGGACGGCGCCGGGCGCACCGCGGCCATGAGCGCCGCAACACCAGGCATGGCGATCGGCGTGGGCGGCAGGCCGGCACGGGTATAGGTGTTGTAGGGTGTATCGGCCTGCAGGTCCCGCTTGCGGATATTGCCGTCGAAGGCGGTGCCAAGGCCGTAGATCACCGTCGGATCGGTCTGCAGTCGCATGCCGATCCGCAGGCGATTGCTAAACACGCCAGCGATCATCGCCCGATCGACCTCGCTGCCGGTTTCCTTTTCGACGATGGAGGCGAGGATCAGCGCTTCGTAGGGCGACTTGAGCGGTGTCTGCGGGTCCCGCGCCTGCCAGGCGGCGGCCAGCTTGTCGCGCATGCGCTGGTGCGCGCGCGTCAGGAGCTGCAGATCGCTTGCCCCGATGGCGATGTAGTACGTGTCGGGAAAGAATTGTCCTTCCAACGCCGGCGCATCAATGCCCAGTGCCATCAGCAGCTCGGCGTCACTCATCAGCGTGGCTTCGGGCTTGAGCCGGTTCTGGCGCGCCAGCGCGCTGCGCAGCTCGCGCCAGCTCCAGCCTTCGATCACCGTGAACGCGATCTGGCTCGCCTCGCCGCGTGCGATCTTGCCCAACAGGTCCAGCATCGAGATCGGCTGCTTGAGCTCATACACCCCGGCCTTCAGCCGGGTATCCTCGCCGGTGAGACGCGCCAGCAGCCGGAATGCGATCGGCAGCTCGATGACGCGCTGCTGCGCCAGCTGTGCCGCGGTCGCACGCACCGAACCCGGGCCGATGGTCACCGTGACCGGATAGGCCAATGGCAGCGGCCGTGTCACGTACCAGTAGCCCAGGGCAGTCACCGCCAGCACGCCCAGCAGCGACAGTAATGCCAGATTGCGCAGCGCGCGCAGGAATCCCCCCCCGCTCCCCGGCCGCCGGCCGGCGCCGCGGCGCGCTCTAGGTTTCGGATTGGCTTGCGGGGTGGTCTTGCGGGCGGCCACGTTTTACCTCGAAGAAGCGTTTGACGGTATCGAGTTCGCGCGAGCGGAACATCGGGGGCAGGCTTTTCCACAGGAGCTTGCCATAGGGTTTGTCGACCAGACGCGTATCGGCAATCATCAGGATGCCGGTATCGGTCTCGTCGCGGATCAGCCGGCCGGCGCCCTGCTTGAGGGTGATGGCGGCGTGCGGCAGCTGGTAGTCGACAAATGCGTTGCGCCCCTGCTTCTGCATCTGACCGATACGCGCCGAGAGCACGGGATCATCCGGCGGGGAGAACGGCAACTTGTCGATCACCACCAGCGACAGCTGCTCGCCCTTGACGTCGATGCCTTCCCAGAAGGTCTGGCTGGCGATCAGCACGGCATTGGGCGAGCGGCGGAAGCGGTCCAGGAGCTCGGTGCGGCTGCCTTGCCCCTGCAGCAGCACCGGCCAGTCGAGCCGGGCATCCTTAAGCTGCTGCAGCACCAGTTCGTGCGCCTCGCGCATGGCACGCAGGCTGGTGAACAGCAGGAAGGCATGCCCCTGCGTCAGCTGCAGCAAGGGCCAGGCGCGTTCGACCACCTTGGCGGTAAAGCCCGGTGCGTTGGCCTCGGGCATGTCGCGCGGCACATACAGCACCGCCTGCTGCTTGTAGTCGAACGGGCTGTCCCAGGTGGCGGTCTCGGCGTCCCACAACCCCAGCTCATGCTGAAAGTGCGTGAACTGACCATTGACCGCAAGCGTGGCCGAGACAAAGACCCAGGCGCGCTGACCGATACCCAATTGCTTGCGGAACAGTTCGGCGATATTGAGCGGCGTTGCATGCAGCAGGAACGCATGCGCGGTCAGATCGATCCAGTGCACCGCCGTCTCGTCGTCGCCACCCTGCCAGCGCTGTACCAGTTCGCGCAGCGCCAGTGCGCGTTCATGGCACTTCTGCAGCGCTTCATCCCGCTCGGCCTGTGCGGCAAGTTCGCCTTCAAGCGCGGCGAGCTTCTCCAGCACCGCGGCCAGCTTCACCTCGTAGTCCGGAAAGCGCCCGGCAAGCTCATGCTGCGGCAGCCGGGCGGGTTCGGGCCGGAACGCCAGGCGCAGATCGCGCACCGCGGTTTCCAGTGCCTCGGCCGCCTGCGGCAGCCGCACGTAGTCCTTGGCCACCACCAGCGCCTCGGCGCGCGCATCGCGCGCCAGTTCGATCAGTTGGCCGGAAGTGACCGTCTCGCCGAAGAACAGGCTCGCCACCTCGGGCAACTGATGCGCCTCGTCGAAGATGATGGCATTGCATGCCGGCAGCAGCTCGCCCGCCCCTTCATCGCGCAGCCAGACATCTGCGAAGAACAGGTGGTGGTTGACCACCACCACGTCCGCCTCCTGCGCTTCCTTGCGCGCCTTGAGCACAAAGCACTCTTTGTGGTTCGGGCAGTCGGTGCCCAGGCAGTTGTCGCGGGTGCTGGTCACATGCGCCCAGATCGGCGCGTCCTCGGCCACGCCGGCGCAGCCGGCCTTGTCACCCGATTGGGTCAGCTTGGCGTAGCGCTCCACCTTCTGCAGGTCGGCGATATCCTCGCGCCGCAGGAAGCGACCCTCGTGCCGGGTGCGCTCCAGATGGTAGTGGCAGACATAGTTGGCACGCCCCTTGAGCAGCGCAATGGTGACCGGCACGCCCAGCAGTTCGCGCACCATGGGCAGGTCGCGGGCGTAGAGCTGGTCCTGCAGCGTCTTGGTCCCGGTCGAGAGGATGACCTTGCCACCGCTCAACAGCGCCGGTACCAGATAGGCAAAGGTCTTGCCGGTGCCGGTGCCCGCCTCGGCGATCAGACGGCCGCGCTCGCGGATGGTCTTGTCCACCGCCTGCGCCATCGCCAGCTGTTGCGGGCGTGCGCAATAGCCGGGAAAGGCGGCGGCCAGCGGGCCGGCGGCGGCGAAGACATCCTCGATGGTCATGGCAAGGCGGGTTTTGGCAAAGCGGTCATTGTAGCAGGCGCACCCCGGGCGCCCGCGCCGTCAACCTGCCTCGTTGAACACCAGGGTATGCCCGCTCTGGCCACGGCTGGCTGGGCCCATCCAATACAGCAGCGCCGGCACGATGCTGTCGGTGGCCGGCAGGCTTTCGCGCGCCTCGGCCGGATGGGTGCGGGTACGGAACGGCGAATGGATGGGGCCGGGCACCAGCAGGTTGATGCGCAGTTGGGTAAAACGATCCCACTCGTCGGCGGCGATCTCCACCCAGTTCTGCTGACCAGCCTTGGAGACGCTGTAGCCCCCCCAGTACGCCCGGGGTGCAAGTGCGTGCGACTCGCCCAGCACCAGCACCGACGCATCGGGCGATTTTTCCAGCAGCGGCAGCAAGGCGCGGGTCATCGCGAACGGTGCCGCCACATTCACCCGGAACTGATCGACCCATTCGTCCAGCTTCTGGTTGGACAGCGGCGACAGAAAGGCAAAGCCGTTGGCCGCATGCAGGATGCCATCCAGGCGGCCGAATTCACGTTGGATCAGCATGCCCATCTGGGCCAGTTCCGGCTCGCCCACCTTGGCCAGATCGAGCGGAATGGCGGCCGGGCGCGCACCGCCCGCCGCCTCGATGGCGTCGTAGACCCGGGCGAGCTTCTTTTCATTGCGCCCAAGCAGGATCACCGTGGCCCCCTGCCGTGCGAACACCAGCGCGGCGGCTTCGCCCAGGCCCTGGCCCGCTCCGGTCACCAGGATCACGCGGTCTTTGAGTTCGTCGGCCATGGCCGGGTAGGTCTTCCAGTCACTCATGCGGATTACCGTCGTCAAGTTGCCAATCGCGGCATTATCCCACGCGCGGCGGCAAGGCCGCTGCGCACCGCGCCTTCAAGGGTGGCCGGATGGTCGCCGGCCGTATAGTCGCCGGCCAGCCACAAAGTCGGATCGGGCGTGGCATTGTCCGGCCGCACCAAGCCCGGCACGCAGGCAAAGGTGGCACGCTTCTCGGCGATGCTGCGCAGCCAGTCGGGCCGGCCCCACCCGAAGGCCGCGTCCAGCTCGGCGACCACCGCCGCCTCCAGCTCGTCCCGGGCGAGCTGCGAGTGCACCCCTTCGGCCGACAGTACCACCGCAATGCGATCCGGCCTGCCGTGGGTATGGGCGTGATCGAACACCCATTGCACCAACCCGCCGGAGAGCCCGAGCATGGGCTGCGGCAGGCTGGCACGCGGATATTCGAGATAGAGCGTGACAATGGGCTGGAATGCCCAGGCGGCGACGTCAGCCGCCAGTGCAGGCGCAACTTCGGCCAGGGCCATCGCCAGCCGATGCGGCGGCAGCGCACAGATCACGCCATCGAAACGCCGGGTCTCGTCGTTGACTTGCCAGCCGGCCGGATCGCGCCGCAGCGCCTTGACCGTGGTGCCAAGTTCGACTGCGCCACCGTTGAGTGCCAACCAGTCTGCTGCGGCATCGGGCAACAGCGCGGAGAAATCGACGCGCGGGAACAGGAAATCGGAATCGCTGGTGGCGCCGTCCAGGCTGTCCCGCAAAACGTTGAACAGCACCTGGGTCGACGCCTGCCCGAGCGGTGTATTGAGCGCCGCCACCGTCAAGGGCTGCCAGAACCGGGCGATCAACGCAGCCGACTGCCGTTGCTGTGCCAGCCACGCCGCCACCGACAGATCGGGCACGCAGCGCCATTGCCCACGCCTTGCGGCCAGCACCGCGCGCGTCAGTGCCCATTGCTCGGCCAGCGCCAACCCACGTGCACTCAGCAGCGCCGCAGCCAGATGCAGCGGCGCCGGCCAGGCCGGGCAGCGCATCCGGAAACCGGGCAGCACATTGAGATCGAGCGGGGTACGCAGCAACACCCTGGCCGGATCGACCCCGACGCGGCGCATCAGCGCCAGCAGTTCGCGATAGGCCCCGATCAGCAGGTGCTGGCCGTTGTCGAGCGTGCGGCCGTCCAGCACCACCCGCCGCGCCCGTCCGCCCAGCACGCGGCCGGCCTCCAGCACAGTGACGCGAGCACCGCGGCTGGCCGCCTCCACCGCCGCAGCCATGCCGGCGTAGCCGCCACCGAGCACGGCAAGACGAGGCACCGTCACGGTCTCAGCCAAACCACCAGGTCCGCCACGCCAGCCACAGCTTGCGGATCGGCGTGAGGCTCAGACGCTGGTTCAGCACCTTTTCCGGCCCGTCGCGCTTGATCTCGTCCAACGTCGCGCGGTAGATGGCGGCCATGATCAGTCCGGTGCGCTGCGCCTTGCGATCGACTGCGGGCAGTTGCGCGATCGCCTTCTGGTAGTACTCCTCGGCACGGGCGATCTGGAACAGCATCAGCTGCCGGAAGTTCTCGGTTTCGCGGTAATTCAGGATGTCGGCCGCCGGCACGTTGAAGCGCTGCAGCTCCTCGACCGGCAGATAGATGCGTCCACGCCGCGCGTCCTCACCGACATCGCGGATGATGTTGGTGAGCTGGAAGGCAATGCCAAGATCGTGTGCGTACTTCTGGGTCTCTTTGTTCTGATAGCCGAAGATGCTCGCGGCCATCAGGCCGACCACCGAGGCGACGCGGTAACAGTAAAGCTGCAGGTCGCGAAAGCTGTTGTAGCGCACCTGCTCCAGATCCATCTGCATGCCGTCGATGACTTCCAGGAAATGCACCCGCTGCAGATCGTAGCGCGGCAGCAGTGCACTCAATGCCCGGGTGACCGGATGTTGCGCCTGCCCCTCGAACAATCGATCCACCTCGGCACGCCACCATGCCAGCTTGGTCCTGGCCACGGTTTCGTCGTGGCATTCATCCACCACGTCGTCCACTTCACGGCAAAAAGCATAAAGCGCGGTAATCGCCCGGCGCTGCTCTGCCGGCAGAAAGCGAAAACTGTAGTAGAAACTCGAACCGCTTTGAGCGGCCTTGTCCTCGCAATACTGATCAGGCGTCACGGCGCGCTCCGCGAAGTTGGGTCGGCCGGCATTGTACCGCAAGCGGCCGCGGCTACTTCTGCGGCAGCAGCAGGCGGACTTCCCGGGTGGCCCCGGAAAAGCCTGGGAAGGACTGGAACAGTGCCCGTATCAGCCAAGGCAGGGCAGGATCGAGCGCCGCTTCATCGGCAGCATGAGTGGCACGCCCTTCATAGCGTTTGGCGAACTCCCCGGTTGCGAGGGTGCGCCTGTCGTAGATATCCATGCTGAGGAAGTGGGTATAGACGGTATGCGAGATAGGCACACTGCCGACGATGCCCGATTCCGGGTAGTAACGGGGCACCCAGACGGCACCTTTGGCAGTGTCGAGCCGCTGGTACCAGACACCGTAGCCAACCGTGCCCCAGAGCGGCTGCTGGCGGGTGACGGTACGCCCCTTGTCCGAACCATAATCGAGTGAAACCAGCCAGTCGGCCTCGTGCGCGCCGACCAGCGCCAGCCCTTGTTGTGCCAGGGCCGCGCCCACCTGCTGTTCCACCTCGCGCTGCAGCAGGCTCTGCTGCTGCGCCTCATTGCGCTGGAACGCAAAACGTTTGCCTTGGAACGGTGCATCGATCATATGGCGCACACTGACCTGCGCCACAAACTGCGGCGCTGCACAGCCTGTTGCCAACAGCACCGACAGCAGGGCAAGCCGGCGCATCAGCATGGTCACTTGGCGATATGCCCCGGGATACGCGGCGTGGACACCGAAACATCGGCGCACTGCGCGCGGTGCCGCAACGCATGATCGATCAGCGTCAACGCCAGCATGGCCTCGGCAATCGGCGTTGCCCGGACACCGACGCAGGGATCGTGGCGGCCAGTGGTGGCCATCATCACCGGATTGCCAGCCTTGTCGATCGAACGGCGCTCCTGGGCGATGCTCGAAGTCGGCTTGACCGCCAGATTCACCACGATGTCCTGCCCGGTGGAGATCCCGCCCAGGATGCCGCCGGCCTCGTTGCCGACGAAACCTTCCGGCGTGAGTTCGTCGCAGTGCTGCGAGCCCCGCTGGGCGACGCTGGCAAAGCCCGCGCCGATCTCGACGCCTTTGACGGCATTAATGTTCATCATGTTGTAGGCAATGTCGGCATCGAGCCGGTCATACACTGGCTCGCCCCAGCCCACCGGCACGTTCTGCGCCACCACGGTGATCTTGGCACCAACCGAGTCGCGAGCCTTGCGGATGTCATCCAGGTATTGCTCCAGTTGCGGCACCACTGCTGCGTTGGGCGCAAAGAACGGGTTCTGCCCCACATCCTCCCAGCAGGCGAACGGCACCGGGATTTCACCCAGCTGGCTCATATAACCGCGGACGACGATACCGTAGCGCTCCTTGAGCCACTTCTTGGCAATGGCGCCAGCAGCGACGCGCACTGCAGTCTCCCGCGCCGACGAGCGCCCGCCACCACGATGGTCGCGAATGCCGTACTTGTGCCAATAGGTGTAGTCGGCATGCCCCGGGCGAAACGTCTCGGCGATCTTGCCGTAGTCCTGGCTACGCTGATCGGTATTGCGGATCAGGAGGCCGATCGATGTACCGGTGGTCTTGCCTTCGAATACGCCCGAGAGGATCTCGACTTCGTCGGCCTCCTTGCGCTGCGTGACGTGACGACTGGTGCCGGGCTTGCGCCGATCCAGCTCCGCCTGAATATCCGCCGCCTGCAATTCGAGCCCCGGTGGGCAGCCATCGACCACACAACCGATGGCCGGGCCATGGCTTTCGCCAAACGAAGTGACGGTAAATAGAAGACCAAGCGTATTGCCGGACATCGCGGTTTCCTATGCAGCATGGGATCGATTCGAGCCGGTTATCTTAACACGGGCGTAGCGGCAGCCAGGAACGCAGCCCGGACCAAGACCATTGCTTTGGAATCTTTTGAAGGAGGATGCGTGCCGGAAGGTGGTGCTGACGCCGGGGCGGGGTGGCCAGCTGCCCAATGGCGGACTTACCTGAGTGCCACCGTCCCCGCCAGATCAACAACCGGGACCGGGGTGCGCTGGATCGCCGATCCTAAAGCAAAACCCCCGGGTGCGTGAGCACCCGGGGGTTTTCATGAGGAGTCTGGCGATGACCTACTTTCACACGGGAACCCGCACTATCATCGGCGCTAAGTCGTTTCACGGTCCTGTTCGGGATGGGAAGGCGTGGGGCCAACTCGCTATGGTCGCCAGACGTAACTGGTTGAGCTACGACTGTATACAGTCCTGCTCCAAATCGATAGAAGAAGCGGTGCGCGGCCGACAGCCCCACACACTCAAATTCGTTTCAGGTTAGATCATACGAGCTTGTCGCCACCCTGAACCGACCTGGTTCAGGTTATAGGATCAAGCCACACGGGCAATTAGTATCGGTTAGCTTAACGCATTACTGCGCTTCCACACCCGACCTATCAACGTCCTGGTCTTGAACGACCCTTCAGAGAGCTCAAGGCTCTAGGGAAGTCTCATCTTGAGGCGAGTTTCCCGCTTAGATGCTTTCAGCGGTTATCTCTTCCGCACTTAGCTACCCGGCGATACCACTGGCGTGATAACCGGTACACCAGAGGTGCGTCCACTCCGGTCCTCTCGTACTAGGAGCAGCCCCTCTCAAACTTCCAACGCCCACTGCAGATAGGGACCAAACTGTCTCACGACGTTTTGAACCCAGCTCACGTACCACTTTAAATGGCGAACAGCCATACCCTTGGGACCGGCTACAGCCCCAGGATGTGATGAGCCGACATCGAGGTGCCAAACTCCGCCGTCGATGTGAACTCTTGGGCGGAATCAGCCTGTTATCCCCGGAGTACCTTTTATCCGTTGAGCGATGGCCCTTCCATACAGAACCACCGGATCACTATGTCCTGCTTTCGCACCTGCTCGACTTGTCGGTCTCGCAGTCAAGCCACCTTGTGCCATTACACTATCAGTACGATGTCCGACCGTACCTAGGTGACCTTCGAGCTCCTCCGTTACACTTTGGGAGGAGACCGCCCCAGTCAAACTGCCTACCATGCACGGTCCCCGATCCAGATGATGGACCTAGGTTAGAACCTCAAACGCACCAGGGTGGTATTTCAAGGACGGCTCCATGGCAACTAGCGTCACCACTTCAAAGCCTCCCACCTATCCTACACAAGTCCGTTCAAAGTCCAATGCAAAGCTACAGTAAAGGTTCACGGGGTCTTTCCGTCTAGCAGCGGGGAGATTGCATCTTCACAAACATTTCAACTTCGCTGAGTCTCAGGAGGAGACAGTGTGGCCATCGTTACGCCATTCGTGCGGGTCGGAACTTACCCGACAAGGAATTTCGCTACCTTAGGACCGTTATAGTTACGGCCGCCGTTTACCGGGGCTTCAATCAAGAGCTTGCACCCCATCATTTAACCTTCCGGCACCGGGCAGGCGTCACACCCTATACGTCGACTTTCGTCTTGGCAGAGTGCTGTGTTTTTGATAAACAGTCGCAGCCACCTTTTCACTGCAACCGCGTCGAGCTCCAGTCGCGAGGACCTTCACCCTACTGCGGCACACCTTCTCCCGAAGTTACGGTGTCAATTTGCCGAGTTCCTTCTCCTGAGTTCTCTCAAGCGCCTTAGAATTCTCATCCTGCCCACCAGTGTCGGTTTGCGGTACGGTCAATTCTGAGCTGAAGCTTAGTGGCTTTTCCTGGAAGCATAGGATCAATCACTTCGGGCCCAAAGGGCCCTCGTCATCACGCCTCAGTGTTAACAGGGATCCGGATTTGCCTAAATCCCCCACCTACACGCTTAAACCGGGACATCCAACACCCGGCTGACCTACCTTTCTCCGTCCCCACATCGCACTCAGAATCGGTACAGGAATATTAACCTGTTTCCCATCGACTACGCTTTTCAGCCTCGCCTTAGGGGCCGACTCACCCTACGCCGATTAACGTTGCGTAGGAAACCTTGGGCTTTCGGCGAACGGGCTTTTCACCCGTTTTAACGCTACTCATGTCAGCATTCGCACTTCCGATACCTCCAGCAGCCTTCACAAGCCACCTTCACAGGCCTACGGAACGCTCCCCTACCATGTATCAAAGATACATCCGCGTCTTCGGTTCTAGATTTGAGCCCCGTTACATCTTCCGCGCAGGACGACTCGACCAGTGAGCTATTACGCTTTCTTTAAATGATGGCTGCTTCTAAGCCAACATCCTGGCTGTCTATGCCTTCCCACCTCGTTTTCCACTTAATCTAGCATTTGGGACCTTAGACGGCGGTCTGGGTTGTTTCCCTCTTGACACCGGACGTTAGCACCCGATGTCTGTCTCCCAAGCTCGCACTTAACGGTATTCAGAGTTTGCCATGGTTTGGTAAGTCGCGATGACCCCCTAGCCATAACAGTGCTTTACCCCCGTTAGTGATACTTGAGGCACTACCTAAATAGTTTTCGGGGAGAACCAGCTATTTCCAGGTTTGTTTAGCCTTTCACCCCTATCCACAGCTCATCCCCTAGTTTTGCAACACTAGTGGGTTCGGACCTCCAGTGCGTGTTACCGCACCTTCATCCTGGCCATGGATAGATCACCTGGTTTCGGGTCTACGCCCAGCAACTAAACGCCCTATTCGGACTCGGTTTCCCTACGCCTCCCCTATTCGGTTAAGCTCGCTACTGAACGTAAGTCGCTGACCCATTATACAAAAGGTACGCAGTCACCCCACGAGGGGGCTCCCACTGTTTGTATGCATCCGGTTTCAGGTTCTATTTCACTCCCCTCCCGGGGTTCTTTTCGCCTTTCCCTCACGGTACTGGTTCACTATCGGTCGATCACGAGTATTTAGCCTTGGAGGATGGTCCCCCCATCTTCGGACAGGATTTCGCGTGTCCCGCCTTACTTGTCGTACGCTTAGTACCACCCTTGTCTTTTCGCATACGGGGCTATCACCCACTATGGCCGGCCTTTCCATGCCGTTCTGCTAAAACAAGGACTATCACGTACAGGCTCTTCCCATTTCGCTCGCCACTACTTTGGGAATCTCGGTTGATTTCTTTTCCTCAGGGTACTTAGATGTTTCAGTTCCCCTGGTTCGCCTCACATGACCTATGTATTCAGTCATGGATACCTCAAAAGAGGTGGGTTTCCCCATTCGGACATCTGCGGATCAAAGCTCGTTTGCCAGCTCCCCGCAGCTTTTCGCAGGCTGCCGCGTCCTTCATCGCCTGTGATCGCCAAGGCATCCACCAGATGCACTTATTCGCTTGATCCTATAACCTCAAACACGTCGTGTTCTTGGTTACGGTGTTTGCGACGTCTGAATCCTTCGACTTGTCGAATTCAGAACTCGATACAATCAAACCCAAAAAAACTTAATTTGAGTCTTGCTTCTTCTATCTTGTTAAAGATCAGATACAGAGTTACTACTCTTCCAACTGAAGCAGTCAGAATGAAACACACTGCGTCATGCAATGCCCTTCATTCTGATTCCTTCCAGATCAGCACCAGGTGCTGGTGGAGGCAGACGGGATCGAACCGACGACCCCCTGCTTGCAAAGCAGGTGCTCTCCCAGCTGAGCTATGCCCCCATCGGTAAACTGATTGATCATCTGCCTAGGGCAAATGGTGGGTCAGATAGGAATCGAACCTATGACCCCCGCCTTATCAAGACGGTGCTCTAACCGACTGAGCTACTGACCCAGTTCTCCGTATCTTCAACCTACAGCCGATGAGTGTGAGTGCTTGAGTCAAGACTGACTCTTGAAAGGAGGTGATCCAGCCGCAGGTTCCCCTACGGCTACCTTGTTACGACTTCACCCCAGTCATGAATCCTACCGTGGTAACCGGCCTCCTTGCGGTTAGCCTAGCTACTTCTGGTAGAACCCACTCCCATGGTGTGACGGGCGGTGTGTACAAGGCCCGGGAACGTATTCACCGCGGCATGCTGATCCGCGATTACTAGCGATTCCGACTTCATGCACTCGAGTTGCAGAGTGCAATCCGGACTACGATCGGTTTTGTGGGATTGGCTCCCCCTCGCGGGTTGGCAACCCTCTGTACCGACCATTGTATGACGTGTGAAGCCCTGGTCATAAGGGCCATGAGGACTTGACGTCATCCCCACCTTCCTCCGGTTTGTCACCGGCAGTCCCACTAAAGTGCCCAACTGAATGCTGGCAACTAGTGGCAAGGGTTGCGCTCGTTGCGGGACTTAACCCAACATCTCACGACACGAGCTGACGACAGCCATGCAGCACCTGTGTTACGGCTCCCGAAGGCACCCCTCTATCTCTAAAGGGTTCCGTACATGTCAAGACCAGGTAAGGTTTTTCGCGTTGCATCGAATTAATCCACATCATCCACCGCTTGTGCGGGCCCCCGTCAATTCCTTTGAGTTTTAACCTTGCGGCCGTACTCCCCAGGCGGTCTACTTCCCGCGTTAGCTGCGTTACTAAGGTTCGAAAACCCCAACAACTAGTAGACATCGTTTAGGGCGTGGACTACCAGGGTATCTAATCCTGTTTGCTCCCCACGCTTTCGTGCATGAGTGTCAGTGTCAGCCCAGGGGGTTGCCTTCGCCATCGGTGTTCCTCCACATCTCTACGCATTTCACTGCTACACGTGGAATTCCACCCCCCTCTGCCGCACTCTAGCGAGCCAGTCAGCAATGCAGTTCCCAGGTTGAGCCCGGGGATTTCACATCGCTCTTAACAAGCCACCTGCGCACGCTTTACGCCCAGTAATTCCGATTAACGCTTGGACCCTACGTATTACCGCGGCTGCTGGCACGTAGTTAGCCGGTCCTTATTCTTCAGGTACTCTCATCCCCGGCCGGTATTAACGGCAAGGATTTGCTCCCTGACAAAAGGGCTTTACAACCCGAAGGCCTTCTTCACCCACGCGGCATTGCTGGATCAGGCTTGCGCCCATTGTCCAAGATTCCCCACTGCTGCCTCCCGTAGGAGTCTGGGCCGTGTCTCAGTCCCAGTGTGGCGGGTCGTCCTCTCAGACCCGCTACAGATCGTCGCCTTGGTGAGCCTTTACCTCACCAACTAGCTAATCTGCCATCGGCCGCTCCAATAGCGTGAGGTCTTGCGATCCCCCACTTTCCCCCTCAGGGCGTATGCGGTATTAATCCGGCTTTCGCCGGGCTATCCCCCACTACTGGGCACGTTCCGATGTATTACTCACCCGTTCGCCACTCGTCGCCAGGCCGAAGCCCGCGTTACCGTTCGACTTGCATGTGTAAAGCATGCCGCCAGCGTTCAATCTGAGCCAGGATCAAACTCTTTAGTTCAATCACTTAGCTATTTCGTACTTTGGCTCGTACTTTCTCAAAGAAATCATCCGAAGATAATTTCCTATCGTTTGTGCGAGCACTTGATGTCTTGATCAAGCACTCACACGCATCGGCTGTAACTTGTTAAAGATCGTTGCCCCTGACCCGCCGAAAACTGCTAAACTCTTCGTTTCGCTTCGTTTTCTTCATCGCGTCAGCAGCGAAGAACCGAACTATACGGACTGCACGACACCGCGTCAACAAGCAAACCGGGCGTCACCCCAAAAAATCGACAACCGCCTGTTTTGAAGAAGAAAAATCCTCGGCGGTCGTTGCGGGCCGGAACAACTTGCGTTCGGCAGGCCTCTATATATATGACCTTTATATATAGGTATGTCCTGCCCTTGCCGGAGCGCATGGGCATCACGAACCCGATGGGCCCCATGAATAAAGTACTGATGTATAGCACGGCCGTCTGCCCCTACTGCGTGATGGCGGAACGGCTGCTCAAAGCCCGTGGTGTGACCGAGATCGAGAAGATACGGGTCGACATGGATCCTTCACTGCGGCTGGAGATGATGCAGCGCACCGGCAGACGCACGGTGCCGCAGATCTATATCGGCGACACCCATGTCGGTGGATACGATGATCTTGCGGCACTCGATCGGGCCAACGGCCTCATGCCGTTGCTGGGTGACGGCTGAGCTGTCCGCTATGACCGAATCGTGCGATGATTCCGGCCGCACCCGGCAGCATGCCAAGACTGTTCTGCCGATAGGATATCTACACTAAACACCCAGGAAGGAAGCGCGATGAGCGACGAGCAACAACAGGAAGTCCAGCAGCCGGTATTTGCCATCCAGAAGCTGTACGTGAAGGACATTTCGCTGGAGGTGCCAAATGCCCCGGCGGCGTTCATGGAAGAAGAACAACCTGAGTTCAACATCCAGTTCCGCAACAATGCGCGCAGCTTCGACAATGGCTTCTACGAAGCAGCCCTGACAGTGACCGCCTCGGCCAAGGTGGCCGACCGCACGCTGTTCCTGGTCGAGGCCACCCAAGGCGGTCTTTTCAGCATCGAGAACATCCCCGAGCAGGAGCTGGATCCGCTGCTCGGCATCGGTTGCCCCAGCATCCTGTTCCCTTATCTGCGCGAAGCCATCAGCGATCTGACCACGCGCGCCGGTTTCCCCCCGCTGCTGCTGCAACCGATCAACTTCGAGGCCATCTATCTGCAGCAACGCCAAGCCCAGGCAGCCCAACAAGCCAATGGCGAAGCGCAGACTACTCATTAAGGCTGCGTCAGTGCTGGTTTGTGCCCTTTTGGCGCAGACCGCACAGGCAGTCGAGTTCCGCTCAGCGGCACGCCATGGCGTGCCGCTTTACCAGCAACCGCAGGCACAAGCCGCCAAGGCATTCGTCCTGAGCCGGGGTACGCCTGTCGAAGTCCTGACCGAACAGGGCGAGTGGTTGCGGGTGCGCGATTCGGCCGGTTCGTTGGCCTGGGCCAGGAAGGGCGATCTGGCTGCGACCCGCACCGTCCAGGTGCTGCGTCTGAGCGCGGTGCACCTCAAGCCCGACAGTGCCGCCTCCGTGGTATTCAGGGCGGATAAGGGGCTGCTGCTCAACCTGCTGGACAATACCCGAACCGGTTGGCTCCGGGTCAAGCACCAGGGCGGCCAGGAAGGGTTCATCCGTATCGAGGAAGTCTGGGGCATATGAAGATTGCCGTCTTGGGTGCCGGCGCATGGGGTACCGCCCTGGCGATTCGCTTTGCCGAACGGCATGCCGTCACGTTATGGAGCCGCGATGCGGCGCAGGCGGCCGCAATGGAGGCCGAGCGCGAGAATCAACGCTATCTGCCCTCCGCGCCGTTTCCTGCCAGCTTGCAGGTCAGTGCAGACCTTGAATACGCCGTGCAGGACGCGGCACTGCTCCTGATCGTCACGCCGATGGCCGGACTGCGCCCTACCCTGCAGGCACTTGCGGGCCATGGCAGCCGTACACCCCTGTTGTGGGCCTGCAAAGGGCTGGAGGCGGGCTCGATGCTGTTTCCGCACCAGGTCGCCGCAGAAGTGCTGGATCCCGGCATTGCGCGAGGCATGCTGTCCGGCCCGAGCTTTGCACAGGAAGTGGCCAAGGGCCTGCCGGCGGCCGTCACCATTGCTTCAAATGACGGCGCGTTCGCCCGTGAGACGACGACTTCGTTGAATACAGCGTTGCTGCGGCTGTATGCCAGCGACGATCTGATCGGGGTGGAAATCGGTGCCGCGGTGAAGAACGTATTGGCCATTGCCGCTGGCGTATGCGATGGCCTGCAGTACGGTCTCAATGCCCGTGCGGCACTGCTGACAAGGGGTCTGGCCGAAATGGCGCGCTTCGGCGCGGCCCTTGGCGCCAAGGCCGAGACCTTCATGGGGCTGGCCGGCATCGGCGATCTGATGCTGACCGCAACCGGCGATCTGTCACGCAACCGGCGGGTCGGATTGCTGCTGGCCCAGGGCTTGAAGCTGAACGACATCCTGATCAACCTGGGTCATGTGGCCGAAGGGGTGCCGACAGCACGGGAAGTGCTGCGTCAGGCCGAACAGCTGGGCGTGGACATGCCGATCACGCGCGCCGTGTGCCGCATGCTGTTCGACCAGGCCACGGTGGATGACGTGGTCAGCATGCTGATGGAACGTGCGCCCAAGATGGAAAGCGCCATCTGATTGCACCGTGTGGGGCGACGTCCGCGCCCGCATTCCGGGTCATGCCCGGGATGGGCGTGGCAGTATCTACGCTTCCTGGCTGAGCCGCGGCTCGTTCTGTGTCTTCTGTGGCAATCCGTCCTGCTGCCAGCGATCGAATTCGGCCATCACCGCCTCGTACGTCTTTTCGCTGATTTCCGGCAACGTGCCACCCAGCATCTGCCGGGCTTCGTCAAAGCCCTGTTGGACCGCCGCGCGGATCGTTTCCAGCTGCTGCGGATCGTCGCCGATGGCATATTGCGCGAAGTCCAGGATGCGCTCGGCGGTCTTGCTGACGCCCCATTCCCCATCCTCGGCCACCGCCTGCTGCGCGGCTTCAACCGTCTGAGGATCAAGGTTCAGCCGCTGCTCGCCAGCAGCCACCTTACCCACGGCAAGCCCCTGCTGTTCGAGCACGCCACGCAGGAACTGCATGACCTGCCCGACCTGACGCTCCGACTCGTCAAGCAGTTGCGCAAGATCGGGGCGGTTTTGCGCAAGCCTCGCGCGCGGATCGGCGTAGGTGAGCGATTCGGTGCGCTCACCGGCCAGCGTGACTTTTTCCTGCTGCGCCGGGGCAATTGCCGGGGAAGTCGTCCGGCCGCTGCTGCCCGTCTCCTCGTCGATGCGCCCCGGCCGCACGCCGGTGGGCTGTGTGGTGATACCCGAAATCCCATTGGCCATCGTGATCTCTCCTGCTCTTGCTGCATGCCTGCACTGGCAGTGATCGGCAGGCGGGCCGCAAATTTGAGGGCGCCGGTTTACGCTGCTTGCCCTTCGCATACCGGATTTGACAAACGGCCGGACCTGCAACACGCGCCTTGCGCCTGGTCTTTCCCGACCTCAACGAAGCGCTCCTGGCCCGATATTCAACTGCCCGGGTGAGACAGCTGGCAGCGGGCCGCCGGCGTGTCGTCCAGCTCAGTATCGATACAGCCTAGGACCCGTCTCAAGCGGATGATTCAATCGCGGCGCTCAAACGGCAGCGAGGAAACGATGCAATGCCGCCACAAAATCCGCTTGGTGCGAGACGAAAGGCGCATGCGCGGCACCACGATGGACGATGAAGGTGGCATTGGGATGCCGTGCGGAGAGCCACACTCCAGCGCCCAACGGGGTGAGCGTGTCGCGGTCACCGTACTGCAGCAGCATCGGCAGGTCGAGTTCGTGCACCCTTGCACGCAAGTCGGTATCGCGCAGCAGTTCCAACCCGGCGCACAACGCCGTCAACTGCGGTTCGCCATGGGCAAACAGCTCCTCGGTCAACTCGCGTGCCACTGTGCGCGCCGCCGCGTCGCCCATCGCCTGCAGCGCGATGAAACGCTTGAGCGTACCGCGCCAGTCGGCATCCAGGCTGGCCGCGAACTGGGCCAGCGTGGCCGGCGCCATCGCCGGCGCCCAGTCGTCACGTTGCATGAAACAGGGAGAGGTGGCGGTCAGGGTCAGCGAGCGGAGTTTGTCCGGCCGCGACAATGCCCATTGCAGGGCGACCGCACCGCCCAGCGACCAGCCGACGACGTGCACCGGTAGTGGAAATGCCTCTTCCAGCGCGGCCACCATGCCTTCCAGCGTCGGCGGTGCCGGCACCATGCTGCCGCCATGCCCGGGCAGGTCGACCAGATGACAGCAGAAATCGTCGGCCAACTGCGCCGCCACCGTCCGCCATACCGCGCCGTTCATGGCCCAGCCATGCAGGAACACCACGTCCGGGCCACGACCGAGCGTTTCGCTGAAGAGCGTCATGCGGCACCCGCCAGTTCACGCAGCGCGCCGATCAGCTGCGCGACGTCGTCGCGGCTGTGCTGGGCTGACAGCACGATCCGCAACCGCGGGGTGGGTACGGTGGGGGGTCTGATCGCGGCCACCAGCAGGCCGCGCCCGGCCAGTTGCGCGGAAAGATGCAAGGCTGCCTGACTGTCCGCCACCAGCAGTGGCTGGATCGGGGTCGACGAAGCTGCAAGCCGATACGGTGTATCAGCCAGCCCTGTCCGTAGTTGGTGCACGTGCTCCGCCAGCCGCTCACGGCGCCACGCCTCGGTCTCGATCAGCGTCAGGCTGGCGCACAGTGCCTCGGCCAGCAACGGCGGGGAGGCGGTGGTGCATACATAGGGCCGGGCAAAATTGATCAGATAGTCGATCACCACCTCCTCGGCCGCCACTGCGGCCCCGGCGACCCCGGCCGCCTTGCCCAGCGTGGCCATGTAGATCAGGCGCGGCGACGACAACCCGGCCGCGCTGCCCCGGCCCGCACCCAGCACACCGAATCCATGCGCGTCGTCCACGTACAGCCAGGCGTCATAGCGTTCGGCCAGCGCCAACAGCCCGGGCAGCGGCGCGCAGTCGCCATCCATGCTGAACACGCCATCCACCGCGATCAGCTTGCGCCGCGCCGTGCTTTGCGCCAGCAGCCGTTCAAGCGCCGCCAGGTCATTGTGTGCATAGCGGTGGAACGCCGCCCGCGCCAGCACGCATGCGTCGTTGAGCGATGCGTGGTTGAGTCTGTCGGCGAACACTGCGTCGTGCCGGTCCAGCAGCGTGGACACCACCGCCAGATTGGCCTGGTAGCCCGAGCTGAACCCCAGCGCCGCCGGCTTTTCCACCCAGGCGGCGAAGCGGGTTTCGAACTGCTCGTGGGCAGCGGTATGGCCGGTGACCAGATGCGCCGCCCCGGCTCCCACACCCCACGCGTCAGCACCGCGCTGTGCAGCGGCGACCAGCGCTGGATGCTGCATCAGCCCCAGGTAGTCGTTGCTGGAAAAATCGAGCAGCGTCGCGTCGTCCAGCTGCAAGCGGGCGCCGTTTCGTGTCTGGACGACACGGCGGCGGCGGGTGAGCCCAGCAAGGTGGCGGGTATCCAGTTCGGCGGTGAGCGATGCAAACGGCATGGTATGCCTCGGCAATGGCAGGCGGCCATTGTACGGTTGCATCGCCCGCCCCGGGGCCCAGGCGCAGCGCCCAACCTAGCCAGCGAACGCCAGACGCCAGGCAGCAAACACCAGCATGCCGCCAACGATGGCGGCGAGCAGGCGGCGCCAGCGCCATACGATCAGGCCGGTGACCAGCGCCCCGGCAAGCTGCGGATTGCGCCAGTCCAGCCACAACGCGCCATGGGGCAACAATACGCTGGGCACCACGATGGCTGGCATCACCACGACCGGCACGTAGTTGAGGACACGCCGCACCAGCGGCGGAAAACCCTGGCCTTCGCCGAGCCACAGGCTCACACGCACGATATAGGTGACAGCGGCCATGCCCAGGATCATCCAGTACTCGCCCGATACGTTCATGACGGCGTCCGTCCATACCGTTCCATCGCCAGACCGGCCGCGATGCCCGCACAGGCCGCCACCATCAGGCCCAGTTTGTAGGGCAGCCCATGGGCCAGCAGCGCCACCACGCCCGCCACCAGGGCAGCCAACAGATCGGCACGCCCGCGCAGCAGCGGGACGACAATGCCGATGAAGGTGGCGACCATGGCGAACTCCAGGCCCCAGTGCGCCAGTTGCGGGACCGCATCGCCCAGCAGCAGCCCGACCAGCGTCCACGCCAGCCAATTGCCATACATCGATAGCGCCGAGCCGAAATAGTAGTGCCGCAGATGGACAGGCCCGCCCTTGCCCAACGTGTTGATGACGATGGCGAAGGTCTCGTCGGTGAGAAAGAAGGCGGCGAGCGCACGCTGCGCGCGCGGCCAGGCAAGTACCTGCTGCCGCAGCGCGGCGCCGTACAACGCGTGGCGCAGGTTGACGATGAAGGTGGTGGCAATGATGACCCACGCCCCGGTGCCGGCGGCGAGCAGGCTGATCGCGATGAACTGGCTGGCGCCGCCGAACACCAGCAGCGACATGGCCAGGGTGGCCAGGGGCGTCAGCCCGGCAGGGCCCGCCAATGTGCCGAAGATCAGCCCGAACGGTGCGGCACCGATCAACATGGGCAGCGTATCGCGGATGCCCGCCCAGAAGTCGGACCCGGCAGAGTGTCGAGACATGGCTCGATGATAGCGAGCGCACCCGGCCGGGCCGCATGGCTGCTTTCCCCAATTTACCGGTATGGCGGCGGCGCCGGCCCGCCGCCGCATGGCCGTGCGACAGCGCGTGGCATAATGCGGCCCTTCCTTCAGAACCGCCGCCCATGCCCCACCCGCATCGCTGGCATCACCCGCTGTGCCTTGCTCCCCGCGCCTTGCGTCCCTGGCTGACCGAGGCCGGTTCGCTCACCGCCAGGCTGATCGCCCACCATCCGGACTTCCAGGTCCGCGTGCTCAAGCAGCAGGCCGCCCGCCCGCACCAGGACGAGCTGGCCACCCTGTGCCTGGCATCGGGGGTGAGGCACGCTCCGACGCGCGAGGTGCTGCTGTGCGCGGGCACCACGCCGCTGGTGTTTGCGCATAGCGTCACCACTGCGGTCGCGGTACGGCGCGGTTTTCGCAAGTTCCGCCATGTGGGCGGGCGCTCGCTGGGCTCCCTGCTGTTTGCTTCGCCGACCATTGCGCGCAGTCGCCTTGCATGGTGCCGCGTCGATGCGCGCCATCCCCTGTGGCGCAAGGCACGCAAGGCGGTCGGGCCGCTGCCGCGGCGGCTGTGGGCGCGCCGTTCCGTGTTCTACGCCGGCGCCGACCGGCTGCTGGTCACCGAAGTCTTCCTGCCTCCGCATTTCTAGGCCGAAAGGCAACGCACCCGGATTCCGCACTCCCGCAGGCACGGGGCCGACCCGCTGTTCGTGCCCGGCCGGGTGCGTCACAATGCGGCCTCGCCCGCCGCACAGCGCGGGCGCCATCCTGTATCACCGGATCGCCGCCATGCCCCGCCCGAGCAAATTCGACGCCTATCTGCGCCTGACCCGCCTAAACAAGCCGATCGGCATCCTGTTGTTGCTGTGGCCGACCCTGTGGGCACTGTGGTTTGCCGGCCAGGGGCGGCCCGACACCACCGTGCTGCTGATCTTCGTGTTGGGGACGGTGCTGATGCGTTCGGCCGGCTGTGTGGTCAACGATTACGCCGACCGCGACTTCGACGGCCATGTGGCGCGTACCCGCCACCGCCCGCTGGCCAGTGGCGAAGTCACGGCCAGGGAGGCGCTATGGCTGGCGACGGCGCTCGCCGCTGCCGCGTTCGTGCTGATCCTGCCGTTGAATGCGCTGACCCGGTGGCTGTCGGTGCCGGCGGTGCTGCTCGCCGCGAGCTACCCGTTCACCAAGCGCTTCCTGGCGATCCCGCAGGCCTATCTCGGGATTGCATTCGGTTTCGGCATCCCGATGGCATTCGCGGCGCAGACCGGCGGCGTGCCCCCGATCGCCTGGTTGCTGCTGTTGGCCAACGTGTTCTGGAGCGTAGCCTACGATACCGCCTACGCGATGTGCGACCGTGAGGACGACCTGAAGATCGGCATCCGTACCGCTGCCATCACCTTTGGCCGCCTGGACGTGGCGGCCATCCTGTTCTGCCAAGCGGTCTTCCTGGCGCTGATGGGCTGGGCAGGCGCCTCGTTCGGACGTGGTGTGCCCTACTTCGCGGGGCTTGCCGCCGCCGCGGCACTGGTCGCATTCGACCAGTATCCGCGTCTGAAGGAGCGCGATCCGCAGCGCTGCTTCTCGGCCTTTCTGGCCAACAACCGCATCGGTGGCGCCGTGTTCGCGGGGCTCCTGCTGGACTACCTGCTGGGCTGACCACGCCGCCGGCCACCCGTGCCAGGCAGTGCTCAGACGCGGAACCGGCCGACGTTGTCCTGCAGCGAGTGCGCCAGCGCATCCAGCTCGTTGCTGGCCTGACGGATGCCGTCCACCTCGGACTCGCTTTGCGCCATCAGCGCGGCGATACCCTGCACCCCCTTGACCGAACTGCCGATGGCTTCGCTCTGATGCTGCGCGGCGGTGGCGATATCCTGCGCGATCCGGCGCATCTCATCGGTGCCGGCGACGATGCGCTGCTGCGCCTGCGACGCGCCGGAGAGCCGGTCGGCGCTGCTGCCCACCTGCTGGCTGAGCAGCTCGATGGACTGTACGGTTTCCGTCATGCAGCGCTGGATCTGCGCCGTGGTCTGCGAAATGTCGCCGGTGCTGACCGCGGTGCGTTCGGCCAGCTTGCGCACTTCATCGGCCACCACCGCAAACCCGCGCCCCTGTTCACCGGCGCGCGCCGCTTCGATCGCGGCGTTCAGCGCCAACAGGTTGGTCTGGTCCGCGATCTCCCGGATGGTGGTGGCCACCTGGTTGATCCGTTCGGCCGATTCGGCGAGCTGGTTGATGCGCAACACCGATTGCGATGCGGTCTCGCGCAGCTGGCCGTTGATCCGCATCGCCTCCTCCAGCGCGCGGGCCGATTCGATGGCCAGCGTGGCCGCATCGTTTGCCACCGCGGTGGTGCCGGCGATGCGTTGGTTCACCTCGTCCACCGAGCTGGCCAGCGTCCCGGCCTCACCGGCCAACGTGCTTGCCCTGCTGCTGGCATCGAGCATGCGTTGCCGGGTGGTCGCGGTCTGCGATGCCAGCTGCTTGGCGGTCAGGGCCACCTGCCGTGCCGATTGCTGCACCACCCCGATCAGCGTGGCGAGCTTGCCCAGTAGCGTATTGGCCGAACGCGCGATGTCACCGGTCTCATCACGCGCACCATCCTCGCAACGGCGCGACAGATCATTGTCCAGCGACAGCATGAATTGCTGGATGCGCGACAGCGGCCGCAGGATCCCGCGCGACAGCGCCCATGACAGCCCTCCCAGCAGCAGCACGCCGCCGCCCATGGCGCCATAGGCCCATATCAAGGCGCTGCGGCTTTGTGCGCGCTGCGTTTCGCTCACGGCCTTGGCGCGTTCGCCGATCAGGTCGCTGAAACGCGCCATGCTGTCCTCCAGCCGGGAGAAGCTCTCCTTGAATTCACCATACAGCCGGTCATCTTCCTGGCCGCTTCGGTAACGCTGGACCAGTGCGGTGGCCTGCTGCGCATAGCGCTCCAGGTCGGGCTTGAGCGACGCCAGCGCCTGCCGCTCCTGCGCCGACAACGGCAGGGCCTCGTTGTCGGCCACGTCCTGGCGCAGCTTGGCGATATGCTCGGCGAGTTCGCCCACCACCTCGTCGAACTGCTGCGGTGTGGCGCCCTCGACCCGCAGGTGTGCCGCCGAGAGCACATCGGCGCGGATCGCGTCATGCATCATGTCCGCGTCACCCTGGTTGCGCACCGCGCTGACGCTGATCATGCCTGCCTCGATGCCTTCGTTCAGCGCCCGGATGCTGATCAGCCCGATCAGGCCCAGCAGCAGCAGCAGCAGCGTGGCCAGGCAACCGAAGGCGATCACGCGCGAACGAATGGTCAGCGAAAGCGGCATGGTGTCCTCGGCAATGAAGTCGGTCATCCGGTTATAGCCGAGCCCGCGCAACACGTGCGGCCCGATGGGCCGCGCCCGTACAATGCGGCTATGCTTGCCCGGCTTTCCGCCCATCTGATGCCGCCGTTCGACGACGGGGAGCGCATCGCGCTGATGCGTCGCTGGTCCGACCTTGAAGCCGGCTCGCCGCGCCAGTGGCTGTGGCTGGAGCTGGCCGGCAGCGGCCCGGCGCACCGCAGCATGCGCGTCCGGCTGCTCGGACGGCTCCTGGACTGGGGCGGCCCGTGGCTGATCTGGCACTGGCTGGCCTGCGCGCAGTTGCCGGCGCTGGCCCTGTACGGCCCGCATCAGCGTGCGTTGCAGCGCCGGCTGCGTCAGATGCGCCAGGACGGGCTGCTCTGGGTGTTGTGCCTGCCGGCCTTCCTGGCCGGTTTTGATCGCTGGCCGGAAAGTCAGGCGCTGCTGGCCTGGACCGTCACGCTGTCGGGTGCGCTCTATCAGGCGTGGCGTTGGCGCGCCCCCGCTGTCCCTGACCCGGGCGGCGCTGACGACGGCGAGGTGCTGCCGGGGCCGGAAGCCAGCCTCGGCCTTGCCGGCCTGCTGATCGCCGCCGGATACGCCCCTGCCGCCGCAGCACGGGCGATCGCCGCACTGCATACCGATGCGGACACGGCCTTGCCCACGCTTGCCAAGGCATTGCCGCAACTACGGCCGCCACCGCCGTCATCAGGCCCGCGCATTGTCCTGGCGTTGCTGCACTGGCTTGCCGCCACCGTGCCCGCAGCGTGCGCGCTCGGCCTGCTGCCGGCCCCATGGGGCCTCGTGGCCGCCGGGGCCTGGGCCATGCTGCTGACGCGGCGCGCCGGCACCGCCGCCATGCTGCTGACAGCAGTGGCGCCATTGCTGGTCTATGGCAGCGCCCGCCTTGCACACTGGCTCTGAGGGCAGTCGGACTGGGGGTCCGGTGCTGTGGCGCCGGGGCGATGGACAGGCGCACCGGCTGCGGCGATGGCCAGCAGCTCCGGAAGGCCGGCCGCCGGGCGCCGTGGACGGCTGTGCTAGAATCCCCGGCAATTTCAACACCCTCCAGCAGGAACATGCATCATGGCCGGCCATAGCAAGTGGGCGAACATTCAACACCGTAAAGGCCGTCAGGACGCCAAGCGCGGCCAGATCTTTACACGGCTGATCAAGGAAATCACTGTCGCGGCCAAGCAAGGCGGCGGCGATCCGGGCATGAATCCCCGCCTGCGGCTGGCGATCGACAAGGCCAAGGCCGAATCCATGCCCAAGGACAACATCGAGAATGCCATCAAGCGTGGCACTGGCCAGCTCGAAGGCGTGGACTACATCGAGACCCGCTACGAGGGCTATGGCATCGGCGGCGCGGCGGTGATGGTCGACTGCCTGACCGACAACAAGACCCGCACCGTCGCCGACGTCCGCCATGCGTTTTCCAAGTACGGCGGCAACATGGGCACCGACGGCTGCGTCAGCTTCCAGTTCAGGCACTGCGGCTACCTGGTGTTCGCACCGGGCACCGACGAGGATGCGTTGATGGAAGCCGCGCTCGAGGCCGGCGCCGAGGATGTGCTGACCGCCGAGGACGGCTCGATCGAGGTGATCACCCCGCCCTACGAGTTCATCGGTATCAAGGAAGCGCTGGAAGCGGCCGGCTTCAAGGCCGAGCTGGGCGAGGTGACGATGAAGCCGCAGGCCGAGACCGATCTGTCGGGCGAGGACGCGCTCAAGATGCAGAAGCTGCTGGATGCGCTCGAATCGCTGGATGATGTGCAGGATGTGTACACCACTGCGGTCCTGAACGACTGAGCCAGCTCTCGTCGCGATGCAAGGGCGCCCCCGGGCGCCCTTTTGCTTGGCCGCCGCCATCGCCCCGGCTTATCGCAGGCGCCTGCGTTCAGGCAAGGCGCAGCTGCTCCAATGCGCAGTAGGCCGGGCGGGCCCAGGTCTCGATCTGAGTGACCAGTTCGGCCGGCGCCGCTGCCCGCTTGTCCGCCGCGTCGGCGGCAAAGGGCAGATGCGGCGTCTTGGCATGGCGCATCGCCACCTGCTGCAGCATCGCGTGGGCGTCCGGTGGCACGCCGAGCAGCGGCGCAAGCCGTCCCCATACCGCATGCGGCAACTCGCTGTAATTCACCGGCAACAGGGCGCCGGCGCGGCATCGCTCCAACCCGGCCTGTAGCAGCAGGCCGACGGTGCGGGCGATGAACTCCACCCGGGGGCAATCCGGCGGCACGCCCCGGGTCAGCGGCGACGGCCCGATCAGGCCGGGCACCATATGCCGTCCGCTCTGACGCAGATGCGAGACGGCAATCTCCAGCGGGTCGCGGTACAGATAGATGCCGGGCACGTCCGGGCAGGCCGCGCGCACCAGGTCCGCCTCGAAGATGTTCCAGGCATCGAGCTTGACCACCACGCCCTGTTCGCCGCCACAGCGGCGCTGGCCGAATGCCGACAACAGCCCCTGCAGCCAGGCTACCTGCGACGTCGCCGCCTGGGGATCGCGGTAGTGCGCCCGCAGCAGCGCATCGAGTGCGGCCGGCTCGGCGTAGACCGCATCGCGTGCCAACCCGGTCAGCAACTGCGTGATCAGCGTCGAGCCGCAGCGCGAGGCGTGGAAGATGAACGCGCGTGGCGGCTGTCCGGGGCGGTGCGATTGCCATTGCGCCAGCGAATCGATCGGCGTGGTGCGCCGCAGTGCCTGGTTCAGCGGCAGGCGCAGTGCGGCCTCGACGCTGTCGTGAAAGAATGGCTCGGTCAGGCGCGTGTTGCCGAACCAGGCCCAATCGACCCACCATTGGCCCTGTTCCGGCCAGATGCGGATCGGCAGCCATTCGCCCAGGTCCATCATGCCCGCCATTGCTGAAGCCATGCCTGCTTGCCACGACGCCGCGCGCGCGCCACGTCGTGCGCGTCCAGCACCAATCCATGCTCAAGCGCCAGCCGCAGCAGTTCGGTGGTGAACGCCTCCGGTGCCACGAGCGCACCCAGCCGCATAACCAGTGCCGGATCGGCGTGGATCAGCGTACGCAGCTGCTCGAACGCCGCGGCGCCGCGTCCGGGGCGGGCGGAAGGCGTGTCGGCCAGCCCCTGGGCGATCGCATCCATCAGCCATTCGTTGCGTGCCACGTCCAGCACCAGATGCACCCGGCTGATCGCGCTGTCGTTGTTCACCGCATGTGGACGCGACAGATCGAGCATCCAGCATTCTCCAGGTGCCATCGGGACCGCTTCGCCATCGAGCAGGAATTCGACCGCGGGATCGGTACGCAGCGGAATGTGCAGGCGCACGTCGCCATCGGGTTGCCCAAGGTCCGGGTCCTGGTGCTCCAGGATCCTCGATCCCGGTGCCAGCAACAGCAACCGCGCGCTGCGCAATGGCGCCTCGATCCGCGCCAGCACTGCCTGCCATGCCGGAAAACGCAACAGCCAGCCGGTGGCGGCCACCGCTTCATCGCGTTGCGGCGGCGCCAATGGCGTCACCGCGGCCGGTGGGGCGATCAGCGCCACACCGCGCCATTCGCCCTGGTAGTCGCCGGTATTGAAATGCGCCGACCAGGCCTCGTCCGGCAGCTGGTCGAGCAGGCCCTGCAACAGGGCGACATCGAACGACACCGGCAGGCGGGCATAGGCGGGCAAGGACACGGTTGGATGACCTGACAGGAGCAGCGGGGATCAGCCCGCATTCTAGGGCGAAGCGCCCTGTGGGCGCATCTGCGCCGCACCAAGGCATGGCGGGCGGCGCATCAGCCCCTGGCGCAGGCCGCCGACCACGTCGCACAGCAAGCAGGCCTGCCGCCCCGCCGCGGCACGCAACGTGGCAGCGCCCGTACTCCCTGGCTGCGCCGTGGGCTTGGCGCAGCGCCCCGGCCCGGCCCATGACGTCGTTCTTACCAACGGTAGCCAGGCGCTTCCCGGCGTGGCTTGCCGCTCAGGATGGCCAAGGTTACAAAGCTTGCAGGTGCGCTCCGATGCACCGTGTGCTGCCCCCAACCACCCCAAAGGAGGATCCCGTGCCCCATCCCTCAGCCCTGCTGGCCGCCTTGGCCGCAAGTCTGGCCATCCACGCCCAGGCCGAGCCGCTCCAGCTCAAGCTTTCCGCCCCCACGCTCAACGCCAGCCTGCCCTCGGCCTCCGGCCTTGCCGTGCAGCAGGGGCGCCTCTTTGTGGTGGGTGACGACAGTCCGTGGCTGTTTTCGCTCGATGCCCAGTTCGCGATCACCGACCGCGTGCTGCTCAAGGACTACCCGGTTGGCCCGGATGGACGCATTCCCAAGGCGATCAAGCCCGACTACGAAGCAATGGCCGAGGTGGGCTGGCGCCGGCAGGACTGGTATGTGGTGCTGGGTTCGGGCTCGAAGGCGACGGTACGCGAGTGGGCCTATCTGCTCTCGACCGACGGCCACGTACGCCATGAGCGGCAGACGTCAGACCTGTATGCTCAGCTTTACCAGGCGGGCGGGCTCAGCGGGGAGCAGACGCTCAATCTGGAAGGGCTGGCCTTCGCCGGCAGACATGCATTCCTGCTCAACCGCGGCAATTCCGGCCCGAATCTGCTGTTCCGCGTCGACAAGGACGAACTGCTCGCCTACCTCGTGGGCGAGCGCGCCGTGCTGAACCGTATCGATGTCTACCCGGTGCGCATGCCGGCGATCGCGCAATTCGAAGCCGGCCTGTCCGGCGCCACCTACTGGGCCGAAGCCGACAGCCTGCTGCTGACGGCATCGGTGGAAGCCACCGGCGACGCCTATGGCGACGGCGCCATCCTGGGCAGCTTTGTCGGTGTGCTGCCGCTGTCCGAACTGCGGCCAGGCCGTACCCTCGTCCCGCGTACCGTGCCGCTGCAGCGTCAGGGGCAAACACTGATCACCAAGGTGGAGTCGGTGGCGGTGCTGAAGGCGGACGAGGAACGGGTCAGCGGCGTGCTGGCCAGCGACAACGACAATGGCACATCCGAGTTCTTCCGTTTCACGCTGACGCGGGACGACTGAAGCCTGCCACGGTGCCGCCGCGCCGCCGCATGACGCGGCGGCATCGGTGGCTACGGTTCGAGCACGTAGCGCCCCGGTGCCGGTTCCAGCGCCGGGTATTGCTCGCTGGCCAGCCGGGGCGCGACCTTGGGCCCGGCATGCGCGGCCAGCCACTGTACCCAGCTGGGCCACCAGGAGCCGGACTGCCGCGTCTGCCCGGCCTTCCAACCCTCATCGGCCATGCCCCGTGTCACCGGCCCCTGCCAGTAGCTGCGCTTGGAATCCGGGCGCGGCGGATTGATGATGCCCAGGATATGGCCGGAGGTGGACAGCGTGAAGGTGATGGGTCCGCTGGCGCGCTCGGTCAGCTTCCAGGTCTGCTTCCACGGTGCGATATGGTCTTCCTCGGTGCTGACCATGAACATCGGCGTGCGGATGCGACCCAGGTCGATCGGCTCACCGGCGATGGTCAACGCATCGGGCCGCATCAGCCGGTTGTTGAAATAGAACTCGCGCAGATAATAGCAGTGCATCTTCTCGGGCATGCGCGTGGTGTCCATGTTCCAGAACAGCACATCGAATGGCTGCGGCGTCTCACCGAGCAGGTAGTTGCCGACCCAGTAGTTCCAGATCAGGCTGTTGGGGCGCAGCATGCGAAAGCTCGCCGCCATTTCCTTGCCATCCAGATACCCTTTGCGCCGGATGGTGTTCTCGACGAACGACAGCCCTTCCTCGTCCAGGAACACCTCGATATCGCCCGGCCATGAAAAATCGGTCAAGGCGGTCAGCAGGGTTGCACTCGCCACCGTTTCAGCCTGCCCCCGCCGGGCGAGCCAGGCCAGGTACACGGCGACCAGCGTGCCGCCGATGCAATAGCCGGCCAGGTTGACGCTGTCGCTGCCTGAGATTTCGCGCGCCACCTCGACGATGCGTGCCACGCCGTCGGTCACATAGTCGTCGAAGGACACGTCGCGCGCCTCCGGGCCCGGGTTCTTCCAGCTGGTGATGAACACCGAATGCCCCTGGTCGACCAGATACTTCACCAGGCTCTTGCGGCTGTCCAGGTCGAGCACGTAGTACTTGTTGATCCAGGGCGACACCAGCACGATGGGCTTCTGGTGCACCTCGGCAGTGGTGGGCTGGTAGTGGATCACCTCCAAGAGCGCGTTGCGATAGACGACGGCACCGGGGGTGGTGGCAAGGTTCTCGCCCACCTTGAACGCCCGCATGTCGGTCATGGCGATGTCGCCGCTGGCCACATCGCGCGCGTAGTTGAGCAAGCCGAAGTAGAGGCTTTCGCCGCGCGTGGCGAGCGCGCGCGCCTGGGCCACCGGATTGAGCGCGAAGAAATTGGTCGGTGCGACCGCGTTCAGATACTGGCGCAGCCAGAACGCCGCGCGTGCGCAATCCTCGTCGTCCAGCCCAGGCGTGGCGTACAGTGCGGTCTGCAGCCAACGGGTGTTGAACAGATACCATTCCTTGATGCTGTCCCAGACGGGCGAATCGCGCCAGATCGGGTCGGCAAAACGGGTATCGTCTGGATGGGCGGGAAAGAGATCGGTATCCGGCGCGCCCACGAAACGGTGCGCGCTGAAGGTGGCCCAACGCGTGTAGTCGCTCAGCCAGTCGCCCAGCGTCAGCGCCAGTTGATTGGGATGGGAAAGCCAAGCCTGCCACGCATCCTGCGTCGTCTCCCCAAGACCGAACGGGTCGAAGGTCTGGCGCAGACTATGCTGCAATGCGTCGTAACGTGTGCGTTGCTCGGCGAAGAAATTGGGCTGCATGACCATGGGCTGCTCCCGGATTGGCAGGGGGATAACCCAGCTTACGCTGCGTTGCACCATGCCTCAACCTGAGCATTTCCCTAGCCGGATGCGTACGCACGCGCCTGGGCAAGATCGTCCGGTGTACCCACGTTGATCCACAGGCCGTCGAACCGCTCGCCGCCAACCCGTCCGGCGCGTGCTGCATCCGCCAGGATCGGGCCAAGCCTGGCCACCGTCCTCGGCGCCACCTGGGCGACCAGCCCGGGGCGGCACAATGCGATATTGGCGTAACACAGCCGGGGTTCGGCATCCGGTGCGATCAAGCCGTCGATCAGCGCAAAATCGCCGTGCGGGTGATAGGGTGGGTTGTCCACCATCACCAGATGCGCCAGGGTCCGCGGCGCCATGCGTGATGCCAGCGCGCGTAACCGGCCGAAATCATAGTCGCAGTACAGATCGCCGCTCACCAGCACGAAGGGTTCGCTCCCCAGCAGCGGCAACGCCTGGGCAATGCCGCCAGCGGTCTCGAGCGCCTGGCCTTCGGCCGAGTAGGCGATGCGTACGCCATATCCGCGCCCGTCGCCCAGCCGTGCCTCGAACAGATGGCCAAGCCAGGCATGGTTGATGACCACGTCGGTGATGCCGGCAGCAGCAAGCCGCCGCAGGTGCCAACCGATCAACGGCAGGCCACCCACTTCGAGCAATGGCTTGGGGCAGGTATCGGTCAACGGCCGCATCCGTTCGCCACGGCCGGCGGCAAGAATCATTGCTTTCATCGCAATCCACAATCCAGGCGCGCCGGCGCCACGGGGTCAGAAGGTATACGCAACCGTTTCACGCTCGCCGTGCAGATCCAGCAGCAACCGGCCCAGCGGGGTCAGTTCGCTGTAGCGGCGACAGACGCTTTTGACATACTCGAGCACCCGCGGCATGTCGGCGAGGTAGCGTGCCTTGCCGTCGCGGTGGTGCAGCCGGGCAAACAGGCCCAGCACCTTGAGATGGCGCTGCAGCCCCTGCCACTCGAACGCACTGTAGAAGTCGCTGAAATCGGGATGCACCGGCACGCCGGCGGCGCGCGCCGCCTCCCAGTAGCGGATCGCCAGATCCAGCACGAAGGCTTCGTCCCACGCCACATAGGCATCGCGCAGCAGCGACACCAGGTCGTAGCTGACCGGGCCATGCACTGCATCCTGGAAATCCAGCAGCGCCAGGTCGCCATCGACCACCATCAGGTTGCGCGAATGGTAGTCGCGATGCATGAACACGGTGGGCTGGGTCAGGTTGCGCGCGACGATCAACGCCGTGCTGCGCTCCCACAGCGCCTGTTGGCCGGCATCGAGCTGCCGCCCCAGGTGCACGCCCAGATACCATTCGCGCCCGATTTCCATCTCGCGCTGCTGGAACGTCCCGTCGAAACGCGGCAGATGCGCCGCGGCCAGGCCCGCCTGCATCGCAACAAGGTTGGCGATGGCCTTCAGATACCAGGCCTTGGCCGTCCCGGCATCGCACAGGAGCGGCGCCAGTTCCTGGGTACCCAGGTCCTCGAGCAGCACCAGGCCAAGCTCAGGCGCCTGGGCCAACACCTGGGGCACGCGCACGCCTGCCGCGACCAATTCGGCCTGACGTGCCAGGAACGGGCGCGCATCGAACAGCGCCGGATCGGCGTCCATCACCATCAGGCTGCGTTCGGGCCAGCGGGCGCGCCAATATTGGCGCACGCTCGCGTCCGAGCCACCCGGTTCAAGCGTGGCGGGCGCGCTGCCGGCAACCTTTTCGAGCCAGGCCGCGATGGCGGCATGCCGGCCGTTGGGGCCGGCGGAATTCACGTTGGTCTGCTGCATGGCGGGCGGAACAAATGGGGTAGAATCCGCGAATTCTATCAGCTGCCCGCTCCATGTTCGTCTTCCCGCCGTCCAGACTCTCTGCTCTTACGCTTGCGTTGCTGGCGGCGCACGCCACGGCCGAGGAAGTATCCGAACCGGTGGTGCAGCTCGAAGCCGACCAGGTGACAGGACGCGCCCAGGCGCATACCGAGGCACGCGGGGACGTGATCATCACCCGCGAGACCACCGAGGTGCGCTCCGAATGGGCGCAGTACGACGCGGCCAGCGAACACCTCAAGGCGGGTGACGATGTCCGGATGACGCGCGAAGGCGATGTGCTGACCGGGCGCAACCTCGACTACTTCCTCGGCACGCGCCGCGGCACGCTGGATACGGCCGACTACCGCGCCGCGCAGGGGCTGGCCCGTGCCGACGCGGTCAAGCTGCTGTTCGACGGGCCGGACCGTTATGTGCTGAAGCAGGCGCGCTTCACCACCTGCCCGGTGGACAACGATGACTGGTATCTGCACGCCGGCACGCTGTCGCTGGACTACACCACCAACATGGGTGTGGCGCGCAATTCGTGGGTGGAATTCCACGGCGTGCCCATCCTGTACTCGCCGTGGATCAACTTCCCGCTCTCGGGCAACCGGCAGACCGGGTTCCTGCCCCCCACCTTCTCGTTCGACAACCGCAGCGGCGCCGACATCCAGACGCCGTTCTACTGGAACATCGCCCCGAACTACGACGCCACCTTCTACCCGCGCTACCTCGCGCAGCGCGGCGCGATGTTCGGCGCCGAATTCCGCTATCTGCAGCCGGGCTACTCGGGCGAGGTGCGCGGCGAATACATCAACGACCAGGAAGCGGACCGGAGCCGCTACAGCCTGCAGCTGGACCACCGCCAACAGCTGACCGACCGGCTCAACATGCAGGCACGGGTGCAGAAGGTCTCGGACAACGATTACTTCAACGATTTCGGCGACCAGCTTGCCGTGTCCTCGCAGACCAACCTGCCGCGCGAGGTGACCTTCAACTACAGTGGCGACGGCTGGTATGGCCTGGCGCGCTGGCAGCGCTACCAGACGCTGCAAAGCGTGACCAATCCGGTGGATGAGCCCTACGCCCGGTTGCCGCAGCTGTACTACGGCAGCAACCCCAACTGGATTCCGGGTGCGCAGATCAGTCTTACCGGCGAGCTGGCCGACTTCCGCCATTCCACCAAGGCCGACGGCCGACGCGTCTGGGCGAACCCGACCGTCGCCTACCCGATCCAGACGCAGTACAGCTTCGTGATCCCCAAGGTGGGCATGCACGCCACCTACTACCAGCTCAATGAACACGGCAGCCAGCCGGCCGACAATGTCAGCCGTGTGCTGCCGATCTTCAGCCTGGACAGTGGCCTGATCTTCGAGCGCGAGGACACCTGGCGCGGCTTTGCCTACACGCAGACACTGGAACCGCGCGCCTACTACGTCTACATCCCGTACAAGGACCAGTCCAGGCTGCCCAACTTCGACTCGGCGCTGACCGATTTTTCGTTCGCGCAGATCTTTTCGGAGAACCAGTTCTCAGGCAACGACCGGATCAACGACGCCAACCAGCTGACACTGGCACTCACCAGCCGCCTCTACGACACCGAGACCGGCGAGGAACGGCTGTACGGCACGGTAGGCCAGCGCTTCTACTTCGAAGACCAGCGCGTCACGCTCGATACACCGGCCCGGCCGGCCGACGTGCAGCAATCGGATCTGCTGGTCTCGGCCGGCGGGCGCATCTGGCGCGACTTCATCGCCAACTATACGCTGCAGTACAACCTGCGCGACGGCGCGACGGCGCGCACCGATGCCAACATCGGCTGGCACCAGCCGCAGCAGGGGCGCGCGCTCAACCTGCGCTACGTGATGAACCGCAACGTCTCCCCCAGCATCGAACAGTTCGACCTGTCGGCGCAGTGGCCGTTGGCGCGCAACTGGTACGGCGTTGGCCGCTTCAACTATTCGCTCAAGGACGACAGGTCGTTGGAGGCGCTCGCCGGCCTTGAGTACAATGACGGCTGCTGGGCCGCCCGGCTGGTCGCCCAGCGCTACATCACCTCCAACGGCGATTACACTGTTTCCTATTTCGCCATGCTCGAACTGGGCGGACTGGTCGGCCTGGGCTCGAACCCGGTGGACACCCTGAGCCAGTCCATCCCCGGTTATACCGATATCGTCGCTCCTTCCGCGTTGACCAAACCATGATGCTCCGAACCCTGCTGACCACCCTTGCCCTCACCCTCGCCGCCGCCGCCGCGCCGGCCAAGGTCGTCACCGTCGACCGCGTCATCGCCGTGGTCAACCGCGGCACCATCACCGAGAGCGAGCTGAACAACCGTGTCGCCTCGGTGGAACGGAACCTGCGGGGCAAGAACGTACAACTGCCACCGCCCGAGGTGATGCGCCAGCAGGTGCTCGAACGCATGATCATGGACGAGATCCAGCTGCAGTACGCCAAGCAGATCGGCATCCGGGTCGATGATGCACAGCTGGAGCGCGCGATCGGCCGCATCGCCGAGCAGAACAAGCTGCCGCTGCCGGAGTTCCGTGCCAAGCTCGAACAAACCGGGCTCGAGTGGAAATCGTTCCGCGAGGACATCCGCAACGAGATCACGCTGTCCAGGCTGCGCGAACGCGAGATCGACAACAAGATCCTCGTCAGCGACAACGAGGTGAACGACTACCTCAAGCTCAACGCGGGCAAGACCGACCGCGAATATCTGCTGTCGCAGATCCAGGTGTCGCTGCCGGAAAGTGCCTCGCCCGAACAGATCCAGGCCAAGCGCGCCCGGATCGTCGCCGCGCGGCAGGAGCTGGCCGACGGCAAGCCGTTCGCGTCGGTCGCCGCCACCTATTCGGATGCCAAGGAAGCGATCAGCGGCGGCTCGCTGGGCTGGCGTGCCGCCGGCAGCCTACCGCCGGCGTTCCAGCAACTGCTCGGCAACATGCAGCCGGGCCAGCTGACTGACATCATCCGCAGCCCGATCGGCTTTCATCTGTTCCGGCTGGATGACCTGCGTACCGACCAGCGTCGCGAAGTGGTACAGCAGACCCGGGCACGCCACATCCTGATCAAGACCAACGAACTCGTCTCCGAAGCGGATGCACGCCGCAAGCTGCAGCAGCTGCGCGACCGTATCACCGGCGGCGCCAAGTTCGCCGATGTCGCCCGCGCCTTTTCCGAGGACACCAGCGCCGCCAACGGCGGCGACCTGGGCTGGATCAACCCGGGCGAGACCGTGCCTGAATTCGAACAGGCCATCAATGGGCTCAAGCCGGGTGAATTGAGCCCGCTGGTCCGCTCACCGTTCGGCCTGCACCTGATCCAGGTCAGCGAGCGCCGGCAACAGGACGTCACCGAGGAACGCGAGCGCTTTCGCGTGCGCATGGCGATCAAGCAGCGCAAATCCGAGGAAGCCTACGAAGACTGGCTGCGTCAGGCGCGCGACCGTGCCTATGTGAAGATCCGGCTGCAGGACGAATAACCGCGATGGCCCTGCGCCCCGCGCTTGCACTCACCACCGGCGAACCGGCCGGGATCGGCCCCGAGATCGCCGCCGCCGTGGCGGCGGGGCATCCGGAGGTACGGCTGGTGCTGCTGGGCGATCGCGCGCTGCTCAGCCAACGGGCGCAAGCGCTGGGCTGCAGCGCCGACTGGCCCGATTTCGATCCGCAACGGGACGACGACGTGGCACTGCTGCACCTGCCGCTCGCCACCCACGCCGAGCCGGGCCGGCTTGACCCCGCCAATGCAGGCTATGTGCTGCGCCTGCTGGATGCCGCCGTCGACGGCTGCCTCGCCGGCAGCTTCGCTGCCATGGTCACCGCGCCCATCCACAAGGGCGTGATCAACGATGCCGGCGTCGCCGACGGCTTCTTCTTCGGCCACACCGAGTACCTCGCCCAGCGCACCGGCACCGGACAGGTGGTGATGCTGCTGGCCGGCAGTGGGATGCGCGTGGCGCTGGCCACCACCCACCTGCCGCTGGCCGAGGTGCCGGCGGCGATCACGCCGCAGGGTCTGTCACGGACACTGCGCATCCTCGATCACGATCTCAGGCATAAGTTCGGCATCGCCGCGCCGCGCATCCTGGTGGCCGGGCTCAACCCGCATGCCGGCGAAGCGGGCCACCTGGGGCGCGAGGAGATCGAGATCATCGAACCCACGCTCGCGGCGCTGCGCGCCGAGGGCCTGACGCTGATCGGGCCATTGCCGGCCGATACGCTGTTCAACACCAAACAGCTGGCCCGCGGCGACGCCGTGCTGGCGATGTACCATGATCAGGGCCTGCCGGTGCTCAAGTACGCCAGCTTCGGCCATGGCGTCAACGTCACGCTGGGCCTGCCGCTGATCCGCACCTCGGTGGACCATGGCACGGCCCTTGATCTAGCGGGACGCGGCACGGCCGACCCGGGCAGCCTGCACGCCGCGGTGCGACTGGCCGCCGGGCTGGTTGCCCGCCAGGGCCGGGCGGATTGAGGCGGCAGGCACCGTGGCTGCATATCCGGCCATGCTGCACAGTGGCCGCGCCAGCGCCACAGACGCAGCCATGACATCCATCTCACCAGGCCCCAGGGCATTGCCATGACACATATCCCGCGCAAGCGTTTCGGCCAGAACTTCCTGCAGGATCAGGGGGTGATCGCCGATATCGTCAACGCCGTCGACCCGGACGGGGACGATGTACTGGTGGAGATCGGGCCGGGCCTGGCCGCGCTGACCGCGCCGCTGATCGGACGCGCCGGCCGGCTGCATGCGGTGGAGATCGACCGCGACATCGTGGCGTACCTGCGACAGCATTTCGATGCCGAGGAGCTGGTGATCCACAACGTGGATGCCCTCAAGTTCGATTTCGGCGCGCTCGCCGACGAGATCGCCCCAGGCCGCAAGCTGCGGCTGGTGGGCAATCTGCCCTACAACATCTCGACGCCGCTGCTCTTTCACCTGGCCCAGTTCGCGCCACGTATCGCGGACATGCACTTCATGCTGCAAAAGGAAGTGGTCGATCGGATGGTGGCCGAACCATCCACGGCCGACTACGGCCGGCTTTCGATCATGCTGCAGCTGCGTTTCTACATGGAACGCGTGCTCGACGTGCCGCCGGGCGCGTTCCACCCGCCGCCCAAGGTCGATTCGGCCGTGGTGCGCATGCTTCCCTGGCCGCAGCCCCCCTTTCCCGTGGCCGATCCGGCACGGCTGGAAGACCTGGTCGCCGCCGCGTTCACCCAACGCCGCAAGACCTTGCGCAACAATCTCAAGGGCATCGTCGACGATGCCCAGTTCGCCGCGCTCGGCATCGACCCGGGCCTGCGGCCGGAAAACCTGCAGGTGGGTCAGTTCGTGGCACTCGCCAACGCGCTGGAGTCCGTAACGCCGGTCAGGGGCTAGCGCGCGGGCGTTCAGGGATTTCCCGGCTTGCCGTATCCGGGGCAGGCACCCACACTGCGGCCATATTCCAGCAGGGCCCAGCCCATGATCCGCTTTTGCGATGTCAACAAGTGGTACGGTCGCGACCACCATGTGCTCAAGCACATCAACCTGGACATCGCCGCCGGCGAAGTGGTGGTGGTGTGCGGGCCTTCCGGATCGGGCAAATCCACGCTGATCCGCACCATCAACCAGCTCGAACCGATCGAGCAGGGCGAGATCTGGGTCGGCGAGGTCCAGGTGAACAATCCACGAACCAACATCAACCGGTTGCGCGAAGACGTGGGCTTCGTGTTCCAGCACTTCAACCTGTATCCGCATCTGTCGGTCCTGGACAACATCACGCTCGCCCCGATCCGGGTCAAGAGGATCGGGTCGGCACTGGCGCGGGAACAGGCGCTGGCGCTGCTCGAACGCGTGGGTCTTGCACATAAGAAGGATGCCTACCCGGCCAACCTCTCGGGCGGCCAGCAGCAGCGGGTGGCGATCGCCCGCGGGCTGGCGATGCAACCCAAGGTGATGCTGTTCGACGAGCCCACCAGCGCGCTCGACCCGGAAATGATCGGCGAGGTGCTCAAGGTGATGCAGGACCTCGCTGAATCGGGCATGACCATGATGGTGGTCAGCCACGAGATGGGATTTGCCCGCGAGGTGGCGCATCGGGTGCTCTTCCTGGATCACGGCGAAGTGCTGGAGGACGCCCCACCCGCGCGTTTCTTCACCCAGCCTGCGCACGAGCGCACCCGGCAGTTCCTGCGCCAGGTGCTGTCACCCATGCACGGGTGAGCGCAGCGGGAACCACGCCATTCACCGGCATTGCCCGAACCTTCTGCACAAATGGCGCAGTTCACCTGCCGTAAGCTAGGGATTTCACTGAGAGCATGGCCGACAGGCACTGCCTATACTGCGCTCACTCAACACCTATCCCACCGGAGTGCGAGATGAACAAACTGATGCCGCTCAGCCTTGTGGCGCTGGCGCTGACCGCCGGCGGCGCGCACGCCGAAGCCCTGACAGGCACGCTGAAGAAGATCAAGGAAAACGGCGTGATCGTGGTCGGGCACCGCGACTCGTCGATCCCGTTCTCCTACCTGGACAACCAGAAACCGATTGGCTATTCGATGGATCTGGCCAACAGGATCGTCGAGAGCGTCAAGAAGGAACTGAAGATGCCCAACCTGCAGGTGCGTTATAACCTGGTCACCTCGCAGACCCGCATCCCGCTGGTACAGAACGGCACCGTCGACTTCGAGTGCGGCTCCACCACCAACAATCTGGAACGGCAGAAGCAGGTGGCCTTCTCGGTGGGCATCTTCGAGATCGGCACGCGCCTGCTGACCAAGAAGACCTCGGGCGTGAAGGACTTCGCCGACCTGTCGGGCAAGAATGTCGTCACCACCGCGGGCACTACCTCCGAGCGGCTGATCAAGTCCATGAACGCCGAGAAGAAGCTGAACATGAACATCATCAGCGCCAAGGACCACGGTGAATCGTTCCTGATGCTCGAATCGGGCCGTGCGGTGGCGTTCATGATGGACGACGCGCTGCTGGCCGGCGAGATGGCCAAGGCCAGGAAGCCGGACGACTGGGTCATCGTCGGCAAGCCGCAGTCATACGAAATCTACGGCTGCATGCTGCGCAAGGATGACGCACCGTTCAAGAAGGTGATCGACGACACGCTCAGGACCACCTTCAAGTCGCCCGAGATGAACACCATCTACAAGCGCTGGTTCGAAAGCCCGATCCCGCCCAAGGGGCTGAACCTGAACTTCCCGATGAGCCCGGAGCTCAAGGAACTGCTGGCCAATCCGACCGACAAGTCGGCCGAGCAGATGTAGTTGCGGGCAGATCGCCGCAGGCGCCTGCGCTTGCTGTGCGGACGATCCGATTTGCTGACCGACGGCGCAGCCTTGCTGCGCCTGTCTTTTTACACGCCGTGGGAGCACCGCGAGGTACCGGCGGCGCCGGTGCAGGGACGGCCGTGCCGATGATTGCCGCCGCGGCCCGGGTCGTGTGGGAGGCGCCTTATGAATTACAACTGGGACTGGCAAGTCTTTTTCAAGTCCACAGGCATCGGCGATGAGATCTACCTGGACTGGTTCGTCACCGGCCTGGGCTGGACCGTGGCGTTGGCGCTGGGCGCCTGGCTGATCGCGCTGCTGCTCGGCACGGTGCTCGGCGTGATGCGCACGCTGCCGGGGCGCACCGCGCGACGCATCGCGGGCGCATACGTCGAACTGTTCCGCAACGTGCCGCTCCTGGTGCAGCTCTTCATCTGGTACTTCATCGTGCCGGACTGGCTGCCCGGCCCCCTGGAGCTGTGGTTCAAGCAGACGCTGCATCCGGCGACCAGCGCCTTCATCAGTGTCACGCTCTGCCTTGGCCTCTTTACCGCCGCGCGCGTCTGCGAGCAGGTGCGCACCGGTATCGAGGCACTGCCACGTGGTCAGGCGATGGCGGCGTTCGCCTTGGGCCTGCGCCTGTCGCAGGTCTACCGGCAGGTGCTGCTGCCGCAGGCGTTCCGCATCATCATCCCGCCACTGACCAGCGAGTTCCTGAATGTCTTCAAGAACTCGTCGGTCGCATCGCTGATCGGCCTGATGGAGCTCCTGGCGCAGACCAAGCAGACGGCCGAGTTCACCGCCAACCTGTTCGAGGCTTTCACGCTCGCCACGCTGATCTACTTCACGCTCAACATGGGCCTGATGCTGCTGATGCGCTGGGTGGAAAGGAAGGTGCGCGTGCCGGGCCTGATCGCCCTGGGAGGCAAATGATGGATTTCTCGCAGATCGTCCCGGCGCTGCCCGCGCTGTGGCAGGGCATGCTGCTGACGCTCAAACTGCTGGTGCTCGCAGTGCTGGGCGGCGTGGCGCTCGGTACGCTGCTCGCGCTGGCGCGGCTGTCGCACAACCGCACGCTCTCGTTCCTTGCGGGCTTCTACGTCAACTACTTCCGTTCGATCCCGCTACTGCTGGTCATCACCTGGTTCTACTTCGTGGTGCCGTTCATCATCGGCTGGCTCACCGGCACCAACCAACCGATCGGCGCGTTCACCTCGTGCCTGATCGCCTTCATGATGTTCGAGGCGGCCTACTATTGCGAAATCGTGCGGGCCGGCATCCAGTCGATCTCGCGCGGGCAGGTGAACGCCGCCTACGCCCTGGGGATGAACTATCGCCAAACCATGCAGCTGGTGATCCTGCCGCAGGCGTTCCGCAAGATGACGCCACTGTTGCTGCAGCAGTCGATCATCCTGTTCCAGGACACCTCGCTCGTCTACGCGGTCGGCCTGATGGATTTCCTCAACACCGCCCGCTCGCAGGGGGATATCACCGGTTACCTGCATGAGTTCCTGCTGTTCGCAGGCTTTGTCTATTTCATCGTCAGTTTTGGCGCGTCCCGGCTGGTCAAGCGCCTGCAAAAGAGGTTGACCGTATGATCTCCATCCAGAACGTCAGCAAATGGTACGGCAACTTCCAGGTGCTCTCCGATTGCAGCACCGAGGTGAAAAAGGGCGAGGTGGTCGTGGTATGCGGCCCGTCCGGATCGGGCAAGAGCACCCTGATCAAGTGCGTGAACGGGCTGGAGCCGTTCCAGTCCGGGCAGATCCTGGTCGACGGCACCTCGGTCGGTGCGCCCAGGACGGATCTGCCGCGGCTGCGCTCACGCGTCGGCATGGTGTTCCAGCACTTCGAGCTGTTCCCACATCTGTCGATCACCGACAATCTGACACTTGCCCAGACCAAGGTACTGGGACGCAGCGCGGACGAAGCGAGGAAGAAGGGTCTTGCGCTGCTAGATCGGGTCGGCCTGTCGGCGCAAGCGGCCAAGTTTCCCGGTCAGCTCTCGGGTGGGCAGCAGCAACGCGTCGCGATCGCCCGCGCGCTGGCGATGGACCCGATCGCCATGCTGTTCGACGAACCGACAAGCGCGCTCGACCCGGAGATGATCAACGAGGTGCTGGATGTGATGGTCGAACTCGCGCGCGAAGGCATGACCATGATGGTGGTCACCCATGAGATGGGCTTCGCGCGCAAGGTGGCGCACCGGGTCATCTTCATGGACCGGGGCGCCATCGTCGAGGACGCCGACAAGGACACCTTCTTCGGCAGCCCGCGCAGCGAACGCGCCCAGGCCTTCCTCTCCAAGATCCTGTCGCACTGACGCGGCCGGCGCCCAAAACCAAAACCCCGCCGCTGGCGGGGTTTTGCATGCGGAGCACGGCGCTCAGATCTTGCCGGACAGTCCCAGGCGCATCCACAGTTCGGCAACGCCCGGCGGCACCGGCTCGCTGAAGTGGAATCCCTGCAGGAACTGCACGCCAAGGCCCTGCAGAAAGCGCGCGGTTTCGAGGTTCTCGACGCCCTCGACCACGATCTGCAGATCAAGGCCATGCGACAGCTGCACGATGGCCTGCATCACCCGCCGGCCCTCTTCCGTGTGCAGGCGCTGAGTGAACGATACGTCCACTTTCAGGATCTGCGCCGGCATCTCGTGCAATTGCGACAGCGACGAGTAGCCGGTGCCGAAATCATCGATCGCCAGCGCAAAGCCTGCAGCCCCCAACAGCTTGAGGTGCTTGAGCTGGCGCGAATAGTCGGTCAGCGCCACCGACTCGGTGATCTCGATGATCACATCGGCCGGGCGCAGTCGGAACTCGGCCAGCCGATCGACCAGGTTGGAGACGAAGCGCGGGGCGAAAAGCTGGCTGCGCGAGACGTTCAGCATCAGCTTCTGCGGCAGGCCGGCGTCACGCCATTCCCGCAGCTTGCACAGCGACTGGTGGGTCACCACTTCCGACAACTCCTGGATCAACCCGACCTTCTCGGCCATCGGGATGAAAAGCTCGGGACTGATCCAGCCACTCTTGTCGTCCTGCCAGCGCGCCAGCGCCTCGATGGCATACACCTCGCCGTTCTTGGCATGGATGATGGGTTGGTAGAACACCTGCAGGCTGCCCAGCCGGATCGCGTCGGACAGGCGCGCCTGGATCGCCACGTGTTCGCGTCCGAGCGACTTCAGATGCAGGATGTCGCTGTAGAAACAGGCATTGTTCCGACCGGCGTGCTTGGCGTGATACATGGTGTGGTCGGCCGCCGTGAGCAACTCCTCGCCCGATTCGGCGTTGTCCGGGAATATCGCGAAGCCGACACTGATGGTCGGCTTGGCTTCCATGCCGTCGAGCACCACGCCCTGGCGTGCGGCCTGACGCAGGCGGTTGGCGATATCGGGCAGCCGGGCGGTATCGGTGAGGTCGGGCAGCACCACCACGAACTCGTCGCCCCCCCAGCGCGCCAAGAGGTCGTTGTCGCGCAGCACCGACTTGAGCCGCTGTGCGAGGTTGATCAGCAGCTCGTCGCCGATCTTGTGGCCGAACGCATCGTTGATCTGCTTGAAATGATCGAGGTCGATGAAACCGAGCGCGACCTTGGTGTTGTCGCGCCGCGCACGATCCACCGCATGCGCCAGCGCCTGGTCCAGCAGCAGCCGGTTGGGCAGCTTGGTCAGGTTGTCATAGTGTGCAAGCTGGGTGATGTGCTGCTCGTTCAGATGCGCCACCGTCACGTCGCGCAGGACGCCGCGCACACCATGGCAGGCCCCGTCCGGGCCGCGCTGTGCGATCAGCCGGGCCTCCACCCACAGGAACTCGCTGTTCTCCTGCATCAGCCGGAAGCGCTGGCTGGCTGGGTCGGCCGAATTGAGCAGCCGGGCAAAGGTGGCATCCACACCGGCACGGTCCTCCGGATGCACCCACGTGAAAAGCTGCTTGCCCAGATCGAACGCCAGATTCCGCGGATCGAGCGCGCGCAGCTTTGCCCAGGCTGGGGTCGTCTCCTGCAACTCGCCCGCCGGGGTCATGTCGATGATGGCCTCCTCCAGCAGGTTGAGCGTATCGAGCATCACCTTCTTGCGCGCCGCATCCTGCGCCAGTTCGGTCACGTCGTGCACCAGCACCACCACGCGTGGCTCGCCCACGGTCACCGGCTGCAGCCGCGCATGCAGCCACACGCCCAGTTGCGGCAAGGCGCATTGCACCGAGAGGCTGCGGCCGCCCGCCAGCGCATCGGGGACGGCGCGGGCCAGCGGCTGCGCCATCTCCTGCGGCAATACCAGCGCCATCTGGCGGCCGGACAGGGTTTCGGCGGCCGGCAAGGCCGGATGGCCCGACCATACCTGCCCGATCACCCCATTGGGCGCGATCTCGAACACCATGTCCTCGGTCGCACCGACCAGCGCGCGCAGCCGCTGCTGGTTGGCAAGCATCGCCTCCTCCACCTGCAGACGGGTCAACGCCTGCGCAACGTGGTTGCCCAGCATCGCCAGGAGCTTGAGCTCGGTCTGGCTGCGTTCGCGGCGCTCGTCATCGTCAAGGAAGCACAGGAAACCGAACAATTCGCCACGGTTGAGCAAGGGGATGCACAGGATGCGCCGGGCGCCGATCTGCGCGAGCAGCATCTGTTCGGCCAGCGGCAGCTCCAGCAGCGATTTGTTGAGCACCATGCCCACCGCCAGCGTATCGGCCAGCAGCGGATAGCTTGCATATTCGAGCAGCTTGAGTGGCTCGGGCGTGATGGCGGCAAGACGGGTATGCGGATCGCGCCAGACGGAATTCATCCGGGCCGCGCCGCCGTCGGCGGCATTGAGATAGAGCCCGACCACGCTTGCACGCGTCACGTCCGCCAGCGCAGCCATCGCATCGAGCAGGCTGGATGGGCCTTCGTTGGTCAGGAGGCGCGCGACGACGCGGTCAAAGGCATCGAAATAGGCGTGATACAGGCCAAGTTCACGTTGTGCGGCAAAGCGCTCATCGTCGGTCGCCATCCACTCGGGCTTGGCCATGCACGGTCCCCCTGGGCGCCCGGCCCGGGTCGGGCAGACGCAATATAAAGCCCCCGCCGCGTTTTGGCTGGCGAGGGCCTGTAAGTTTGCGGGGGTCGCCGCGCCTGGTCAACCCTGGACTGACAAAGCAGCCGACACGGCGGCAGGGCGGAGCACCGGCTTCCCGAGGCTACGCCTTGGGCGCCGGCGGTTCGATCACCTCGGACCAGCCACATTCCTTCTGTGGGCACTTCTTTTCCACGCCGCGGCGCTTGGTGGTCTTGATGGTCAGCACCGGCCATTGGCACTTCGGGCACGCCTCGGCGAGCGGCGGGTCCCAGGTGGCGTAGTTGCATTTGGGATAGGTGCTGCACGAGTAGAACAGCTTGCCGTAGCGGCTCTTCTTTTCCTTGAGCGTGCCCTTCTGGCATTGCGGGCATTCGACGCCGGTATCCTTGGGCGGCTCCAGCGGCTCGATATGCTTGCACTTCGGATAGGCCGAGCAGCCGATGAACTTGCCGTAGCGCCCCTGCTTGATGTGCAGCACCGAGCCGCATTCGGGGCAGCTGCGCCCCTCGACCACTTCGGGTTCGACCGGGGCGGTGGCGGCATCCTCGTTCAGGTTGCGCGTGTAATCGCATTCCGGATAGGTGGTACAGCCGATGAAGCGGCCGCGCTTGCCAAGGCGGATGGCGAGCTTGTTGCCGCACTTGGGGCAATCCTCATCGAGCTCTTCCTGCGTCACTTCCTTGCGCGACAGCCCCTGCTTCTCCACCACCGTGTCGTGGAAACGTTTCCAGAACTCGTCGAGCACCGGCACCCACTCGCGTGAGCCGTTGGAGATCTCGTCGAGCCGATCTTCCATCTTGGCGGTGAAGTCGTAGTCGACGTACTGCGTGAAGTGCTCGGTGAGGAACTTGTTGACCACCTCGCCGGTATCGGTGGGAATGAAGCGCTTCTTGTCCAGATCGACGTATTCGCGATCCTTCAGCGTCTTGATGATGGAAGCGTAGGTGGACGGCCGGCCGATGCCGAATTCCTCCAGCGCCTTCACCAGGCTGGCTTCGGAATAGCGTGGCGGCGGCTGGGTGTAGTGCTGCTCGCCGAACAGCTTGTCGACCGGCAGCGCCTCGCCCTCCTCCAGCGCCGGCAGGCGGGCTTCGTCCTCGTCGTCCGGTTCGACATCGTCCGCGTCTTCCTGATAGACCGCGATGAAGCCGGGGAACACCAGCGTCTGGCCACTGGCACGGAACACGCCCTCGCCGACGGTGATGTCGACGCTGACGGTGTCGAACTTGGCCGGCGCCATCTGGCACGCCAGTGTGCGCTTCCAGATCATCTGGTACAGCTTGAACTGGTCAGGGCTCAGATAGGCCTTGATCGATTCGGGGGTACGGCCAATGGCGGTGGGGCGCACCGCCTCGTGCGCCTCCTGCGCGTTCTTCGACTTGTTCTTGTAGACCACCGGCGCATTTGGCAGGTAGTCCTTGTCGAAGTGGCTGCCGATATAGTCGCGGATGTCGGCGAGCGCCTCGTTGGACAGCGCGACTGCGTCGGTACGCATATAGGTGATCAAGCCGACCGTCTCGCCGCCGACGTTGATGCCTTCGTACAGCTGTTGCGCCGTGCGCATCACGCGGTCGGTGGTCATGCCAAGCTTGCGCACACCCTCCTGCTGCAATGTGGACGTGGTGAACGGCGCTGCCGGGCTACGCGACTTCTTCTTTTTCTCGACCTTGGTGACGCGCGCGTCATGGCCGGCCAGGCCCTTGACGATGTCGGCCTGCGCGGCCTCGGTGGGAATGTCGAACTGTTCGAGCTTCTTGCCTTGCCACTCGAACAGCTTGGCGCCGAACTTCTGCCGGCCCTTGTGGCTGTCCAGATGGATGGTCCAGTACTCCTGGCTCTGGAACACCCGGATCTCGGCCTCGCGCTCGCAGATCAGCCGCAGCGCCGGGCTCTGCACCCGGCCGGCCGACAGGCCGGAGCGCACCTTGCGCCACAGCAACGGCGACAGGTTGAAGCCCACCAGGTAGTCCAGCGCGCTGCGCGCCTGCTGTGCATTGACCAGATTGCTGTCGATGTCACGCGGATTGGCCACCGCCTGCTTCACCGCTGATTCGGTGATCTCGTGGAACACCACGCGCTTGAAGGTCTTCTCCGGTGTGAGCAGCTTCTTGCCCTTGAGGATCTCCAGGATGTGCCAGGAGATCGCCTCACCCTCGCGGTCCGGATCGGAGGCAAGGTAGACATGGTCGGCCTGCTTCACTGCATCACAGATGGCATCGACGTGCTTCTTGTTCTTGTCGATCACCTGGTACTTCATCTTGAACTGATTATCGGTGTCGACCGAACCATCCTTACGCACCAGACCGCGCACGTGTCCGTAGGACGCAAGGATCTGGAAGTCCTTGCCAAGATACTTTTGTAGCGTTTTGGCCTTGGATGGCGATTCAACGATCAGCAGGTTGGCAGGCATGGGATCGGATTCGGAGAAGTTGGCGCTTTATTTAATTAGTGGCGGAACATGGACAAGGCAAGCGCGGGCCCGGTTCACTGCGACGGCGGAGGCAATCAATGCAGGACGGCGTCGCTGCGGCCGAACAGGATGTCCTCGATCAGGAATCCGGCCCGCGCATGCCGCTGCGGCCAGACCGCCAGCAGCACCAGGCGCTGCAGCCGCTCCAGCCCGGTATGCAGGGGCGCATGGCCGTGCACGCGGTCCAGCACCAGCTCCCGTTCGGCGGCATCGAGCGCCCCCGAGCGTTCCAGGCTGAACCAGTAACCTATCGCCTCGGCCGACAGCAAGGCGAGTTCCTGCGGATGCAGCTGTCGTGCCATATGCCGGCCCGCCAGCGGGGCGTACGCGGCAAAATCGACCTGGTCGACCTCGTCAAGCCAGGCAAGCGCTTCGCCGATCTCGTCGTCCTCGAAACCGGCCTCGGCCAGCTCATGGGTCAGCCGCGGCAGATCGGGTGTCTCCTCGGCGTGGTGGAACACCTGAAACAGATAGGCCAGCACATCCAGCATACGTATTCTTTCGGCCCTTTCCCTGCCAAAACAAAAACCATCCCGCAGGATGGCCCGAGCGGCCACCCGAGGTACAGTCACTCGGTGCCCTATCGCCGCTGGTAGCGGCCTCCAGGCAGGGCGGCAATGGCCCCGTTCATTTCCAAACCCAGCAGAATTGCGCAGAGCCGGTCCGCAGTCAAGTTGCATCTTGCAAGCAGCGTATCGAAATCGACCGGATCATAGCCAGCCGCCTGCAATACCTTCCCTTCGTCGCCGTCAGGCGTCGCCACAGCCGCGACATCGGCTGCACGCGGTGGTGCCGATCGGCTGCCGCCCCAGCCCAACTCGCCCAACACGTCCTCGGCCGATTCGACCAGCTTGGCGCCGTCCTTGATCAGACGATGACAGCCACGGGCCACCGGCGAGTGGATCGAGCCGGGAATCGCGAATACCTCGCGCCCCAGTTCGGCCGCCTGCCTGGCCGTGATCAGCGAGCCACTGCCCAGCGCCGCCTCGATCACCAGCGTGCCGCGCGCCAGGGCGGCGATCAGCCGGTTGCGCCGCGGGAAATGCTCGGCACGCGGCATCGCGCCCAGCGCAAACTCCGACACGATCAGCCCTTGCTGCACGATCTGATGGGCCAAAGTGCGATTGGCCGCCGGGTAGACGCGATCAAGCCCCGTGCCGACCACGGCAACGGTCGAGCCCGGCCCGGAAAGGCCGCCGCGATGCGCTGCGGCATCGATGCCGGCCGCCAAACCGCTGACCACCGGATAGCCCGCCTGACTCAAGGCCCCGGCAAAGGCATAGGCATTGTCGAGCCCCTGCGGCGTGGCGTTGCGGCTGCCGACCACCGCCAATGCATCCAGGGCAAGCAGACCCTTGTTTCCCTTGAGGAACAGCACGGCAGGCGCGTCGGGCAGATCGAGCCAGACGCGGGGATATTCGTCGTCGGCCAGGGTCAGGAGATGGTTGCCCGGCTCGGACAGCCAGGCGAGGTGCGCGTCCACCGCTGCGTCGCAGGCCCCGTCGCGCGCGGCAAACCAGGGCTCGATCAGCTCGCCCGGCAACAGCGGCGCGAGTGCGGTGCGGGCGGCGCCAAGCGCAGCCTCGGGGTTCCCGAAGCTGCGCAGCAGCGCCAGTTGCCGCCGGGGCCCGACACCCGGCACCAGCGCAAAGCGCAGCCAAGTGCGGGCATCGGCGCCGGTCATCGAGGCGAATTCACCTCGTCACCCACGTTGACGGGCAGGGTGCTGTTCAACACCAGGCCGTACGAAACGCGCGGGAACACGCGGTAGATGAAGACATTGCCGCTCTTTTCCGGAGGCGTGAAGCGGTCCGGTTCTTCCTTGTTTTCCTTCTTGATCAGCCGCGGCGCCTTGAAGGCTTCGAGCACGCTGCCGATATCGAGGCCATCGTCGCTGCCGCGATTGAGCACGATGGTGGTGTAGGGCCCTGCCTCGGCCACACCGCCGTAGGCCGCGACCACCTTGGCCTTGACCTCCTGCTCGGGCGCATGCGGCGCGTAGTTCATGAACGGCATTTCCTCCGCCTCGATCAGGCGGCTGCCGATCGCCACTTCTTCGCGGTTGGCGACGATACGCAGCGTGGCCACCTCACCCGGCACATCGACCACCGCGTCGCCCAGGTAGTCCACCTCGGTGCCGATCACGCGCTTCTTCTCGGGATCGTCCGGGTCGATCAGCGGCCGTCCAGGACGGAACGCGTGCCAGGTGCTGCCGGCCTCGCCTTGCAGGTCCACGGCGTAGACCCGGTCACCCGCGGTGAAATACACCCGGTTGTCCGGGCCGGCGGCGATGCGCGGCGCGTTTGCGAGCCCGTCGTTGTCGATCACCAATGGGCGGTTGAGGAAAGGCTTGATCGCATTGAACGGGATGCTGGGTGCTGCATCACCGACCAGTTGCTCGGAGCGGATGCGCGGGCTCAGCTTGACGACGCCGTTCGTGCGGCCGGTATTGTTGGCATCGCGCAGCAGCCGCAACCGCGGCTCGGCCCCCGAGCGGTCCAGCAGGATCACGTCGCCTGGATAGATCCAGTGCGGATCCTTGATCTCCTGCTTGTTCAACGCCCAGATCTCCGGCCAGCGCCAGGGTTTCTGCAGGAATTTGCCGGAGATGTCCCACAGCGTGTCCCCCTTCACCACCACATAGCGGTCCGGCGCATTCTCCCGCAACGCCAGAGTGTCGGCATAGACCGAGCTGATGCTGCCGCTGACCAACAAAAGAAGGGATATAATCTTTTTTCGCATGGCGACGCTCAATGATTTTTGTTGCCGGCACGGCCGGTGGGCTGGCTTCGCAGGTACGGACGACGACCCTGAAAGCCATGTCCGCGATCCGCTGCGAGCCGATGCGGTATCCCTGCATACCGCTTACTGATTCTGCATACATTCTTTTTCCGCCGCAAGCTAACATGGCCCTTCTGAATATCCTTCAATATCCCGACGAACGCCTGCATATCGTCGCCAAGCCGGTCACGCAGTTCGACGAGGTGTTGCAAAAGCTGGTCGACGACATGGCCGAGACCATGTACGAGGCCCCCGGGATCGGTCTGGCCGCCACGCAGGTCAATGTGCACCAGCGCGTGATCGTGATCGATATTTCGGAAACCCGCGACCAGTTGCTGGTGCTTGTCAATCCGGAACTGAGCGCGCTGCAGGGACATACCACCTACGAGGAAGGCTGCCTGTCGGTACCCGGCATCTACGAGGAGGTGGAACGCGCGCAAGCGGTGACGGTGCGTGCGTTCGACCAGCACGGCGAGCCGTTCGAACTGCAGGCGGATGGTCTGCTGGCGATCTGCATCCAGCATGAGATCGATCATCTGGACGGCAAGGTCTTCGTCGAGAAGCTGTCGCGTCTGAAGCTCAACCGCATCGTGCAAAAGCTGAAGAAGAACCAGCGCAAGACCATGTGACCGGTTGCCGCAGCGCCGGCGTCGCCCTCCCCCATCCATTCCCGCGGACCTTGCCATGAAGCTTATCTTTGCCGGCACGCCTGACTTTGCGGCCGCCGCGCTCGCTGCGCTGCAGCAGGCGGGCCACGAGATCGCGCTGGTGCTGACCCAGCCCGACAGGCCGGCAGGCCGCGGCATGAAGCTGGTGCCTTCGCCGGTCAAGACCCTTGCGTTGCAGCACGGTCTGCCGCTCCACCAGCCCGAGAAGCTCCGAAGTGCCGAACAGCAGGCGCCGCTTGCCGCGGTGGGTGCCGACGCGATGGTCGTGGCCGCCTACGGCCTCCTGCTGCCGCAGGCGGTGCTCGACCTGCCGCGCCATGGCTGCCTGAACATCCACGCCTCGTTGCTGCCACGCTGGCGCGGTGCCGCGCCCATCCAGCGCGCACTGCTTGCCGGTGATGACCAGACCGGCATCACGATCATGCAGATGGATGCCGGGCTCGACACCGGTGACATGCTGTCGATCCACCCGATCGCGATCACCGCCACCGATACTGCGCAGACCCTGCACGACAAACTCGCGCAGCTGGGCGCACAGGCCATCGTCGACACCCTCGCGCAGTTGGGCGAACGCCAGGCGGCACGGGTGCCCCAGCCGCAGCAAGGCGTGACCTACGCCGACAAGCTCAGGAAGGACGAAGCCTGGGTCGACTGGACCCGCCCCGCAGCCGAGCTGGATCGGATGATCCGTGCGTTCAATCCGTTCCCGTCGGCGCAGACCCAGTTGGACGAAGCGCCGCTCAAGCTCTGGCAGGCCCGACCCACGGCAGGCGCAGGCATGCCCGGGCAGATCCTTGCGGCCGATCGTGCCGGCATTGTCGTCGCCTGCGGCGATGGCGCGCTCTGCATCACCGAGCTGCAGCGCGCGGGTGGCCGGCGCATCGATGCGGCCGCCTTTCTCGCCGGCAGCGCATTGCGTCCAGGCCAACGGCTGGGCTGAGCCCTTTCCGCCCCCGAATATGTTCATAACCCAGAAAATCGCTGCCCAGACCATCGTCGCGGTGCTGTCCGGCCAGAACCTGACCCAGGCGTTGGGCCAGGTATGGCGTAGCCAACGCGACCTCACGCCGCAGCAGCGCGGCGCCATCCAGGATCTGTGCTATGGCACGCTGCGCCACTTGGGGTTGCTCGAAGCGGTACTCGGCCAGTTGCTGCACAAGCCGCTGCACGAGCCGGCGCTGCGCGCGCTGCTGCTGGTGGCGCTCTATCAACTGCAGTTCACCCGCGCCGCGCCCTATAGCGTGGTCGATCATGCGGTCAAGGTCTGCGCCCATGTGAGCCGTGGCCCGGGCAAGGGCCTGGTGAACGCGGTGCTGCGCAACTTCCTGCGCGGGCGCGAGGCGTTGCTTGATATCGCGCAGGCCGAGGCACGCGGGCGCTGGTCGCATCCCGACTGGTGGATCGGTCTGGTGCGCGACGCCCATCCGCGGCGCTGGCAGGCGCTGCTCGAAGCAGGCAATCAGCATCCGCCGATGACGCTGCGCGTCAATCGACGGCGCGGCGACACCGCCGCCTATCTTGAGCGGCTGGCGCAGGCCGGCATCGGCGCACGCGCGCTCGATGACACGGCATTGCAGCTGTCCCAGCCGGTCGCGGTCGAACGGCTGCCAGGCTTCTTCGACGGCGATGCATCGGTGCAGGACTGGGGCGCCCAGCACGCGGCGCGGCTGCTGGATGCGCATGATGGCATGCGCGTGCTCGACGCCTGCGCCGCGCCCGGCGGCAAGACCGGGCATCTCTTGGAGCTTGCCGATGTCGCACTGACCGCGCTCGATGCCGATCCGGACCGGCTGGCGCGGGTGGCGGACAATCTGCAGCGCCTGCAGCGGTCGGCGCGACTGGTGGCCGGCGATGCCGCAACGCCCGCCGTCTGGTGGGACGGGCAGCCCTTTGATCGGGTATTGGCCGACGTGCCCTGCTCGGCCAGCGGGGTGGCACGCCGCCACCCGGACATCAAGTGGCTGCGGCGTGCCGAGGATATCGGCAGCTTCGCCGCGCAGCAGGCGGCGCTGCTGGACGCGCTCTGGGGGCTCGTGGCGCCGGGCGGCAAACTCCTCTATGCTACGTGCTCGATCTTTCCGGCGGAAAACGCAGAGCAGGCCGCGGCGTTCGCTGCACGGCACGCCGATGCGAGCCCTCTGCCCCTCGGGCCCGCCTTGCCGGAAGACGGACAGCTATTGCCCACGCCCGAGCACGATGGTTTTTTCTACGCCCTCTTCCAGAAAACCGCTGCCTAGATTCGCCTTGCTGCTGACGGGTTGGCTGTTTTGCCTGCTGGCCATGGCGCAGGAACCGGGCATCCGCGCGCGCGAGGCGGGCTACGACTACGCTGCCGACCATGTCGAGCTTTCCGCGCGCTTTGACGTGACCCTCAAACCCGGTCTTGAGGAAGCGCTCGCCAACGGCTTCACGCTGCCGTTCAGCTATGAATTCCAGCTCACCCGGCCCCGGGTGTATGCGTGGTGGAACAGCCTGTCGAGCTGGTTCGAACCCACCGCCCGGCTGGAATACCGGCTCTCCTACCACAGCCTGTCGCGCCAGTACCGGCTGCATCTGGGCAATTTCTACCGCAGCTTCGCCTCACTGCCCGAAGCGCTGACCGCGCTCGGGGTGGTGCGCGGCTGGGAAGTGCTGCGCGATTCCTCGATCGCCCGCAACAAGGAGACATTCTCGGGCCGTGTGCGGCTGCTGCTGGATGTGTCACAGCTGCCCAAGCCTTTGCAGCTCTCCGCACTGGGCAAGGATGAATGGGAGCTCGCCTCGCCCTGGGTGGACGTCCGGCGCGAACCGCCGCCCGACGCCGTGGAGACCGCACCATGAGGCTGGCCCTGCTGATCCTCGGCTCGATCGGCACCATCCTGCTGTTCCTGCTCGCCACCGCGGCGGGCAAGACCTCGGCATTCGCCGAGTACTACGACGAGCTGCTGGTCCTCAACATCCTGCTGCTCACCGGATTGCTGATCCTGGTGGGCACCCGGCTGTGGCGTCTGTTGCGCAAGGTGCGCGCCAAGGTGTTCGGCTCACGGCTGACCCTGCGCATGGTCTTGATGTTCGCCCTGGTGGCGGTGCTGCCGGGCACGCTGGTCTACACGCTGTCGGTGCAGTTTCTGAATCGCTCGATCGAAAACTGGTTCGACGTGCGGGTGGACAACGCACTCGACCGCGGGCTCAACCTGGGCCACAACGCGATCGATTATCAGCTCGGGGATCTGTCGCGCAAGGCCCACCTCGTGGCGCTGGACGTCCACGACGACAGCGGTGCGCCGCTGCTGAACCGGCTGACGCGACTGCGCGAGCAGCTGGGCGTGCAGGAAATCTCGGTGTTCGACGAATCGGGCAACACCATCGCGCACATCGGCAACGAGAATGCGGGCCTGTTCCCGGACCTGCCCGAGCGCACACTGCTGCGCCGTGCGGTGAGCGAGCCGGTAAAGAAACTGGAGGCACGCGCCGACACCGGACTGCTGATGCGCGCCATCGTGCCGATGCAGGGGCCCCGCTTCGGCACCCGCACCCGGCTGCTGCAGCTGCTGCAGCCGGTGCCCGAGCAACTGGCCGCCGACGCCGAACTGGTCGAGCAGGTGCGCAGCGAGTACAAGCAGCTTTCCGAGGCGCGCAGCGGGCTGAAGCTGGTCTACAGCCTGACGTTGACGCTGGCGCTGCTGATGGCGCTGCTGGGCGCGTTGGCGCTCGCCATCTACCTGTCGGACCGGCTGGCGGCGCCACTGTCGGTGCTGGCGCGTGCCACCCGCGCCGTCGCCTCGGGGGATTTTTCGCATCAGCAGCCGGTGATCAGTCGCGACGAGCTCGGCATCCTCACCCATTCGTTCAACCGGATGACGCGTCAGCTGGCCGAGGCGCGTGCCTCGTTGGAACAGCACCAGAACGAGCAGGCTGCGGCCAATGCCTACCTGCAGGCCATCCTGGGTTCGCTGTCGGCGGGGGTGCTGTCGTTCGACGAGGGCTGGCAGCTGGCGTCGGCCAACCAGAGCGCGCTGCGCATCCTGGGCATCGATCCGGACGCGCTGCAGACGCTGCCGCTGGCGCGCTGGCACGAGCGCTATCCGGCGCTGGGCGGATTCTGCGAGCGGGTGGCACAAGGCTTCCTGTGCGAGGATGAGCATTGGCAGTACCAGGTCGAAGTGGCCGAGAACACCCGCGTGCTCAACGTGCGCGGCACCCGGCTCTGGGTCAACGACGTCGAAGAGCACCGCGGCTTCCTGGTGGTGTTCGACGACATCACCGCGCTGATCTCGGCGCAGCGCGACGCGGCCTGGGGCGAGGTGGCGCGCCGCCTGGCACACGAGATCAAGAACCCGCTCACCCCAATCCAGCTCGCGGCCGAACGGCTGCAGCACAAACTGGCCGACAAGCTGGACGGCCCCGGCGCCGAGCTGCTCGGCCGCAACACCGAGAACATCGTCAAGCAGGTACAGGCGCTCAAGCAGATGGTCGACGCGTTCCGCGACTACGCGCGCAAACCGACCGGCAAGAAGAAGCCGCTCGACCTGCAGCAGCTGCTGGCCGACGTGCTGGTGCTGTACGAAGCCGCGCCGGTCTCGCGCATCGATACCGTGCACGCACCGCTGATCGTCGAGGGTGATGCCACCCATCTGCGACAGGTCATCCATAACCTGTTGCAGAACGCTCAGGACGCACTTCACGACGGCCCGCCGCGAGCGCAACCTCTGCAAATTTGCGTACGGACCGAAAAAGCCGATAAATTGGCCCGGCTTACGGTGGAAGACAATGGTTGCGGGTTCCAGGCCGAGATCCTGGCGCGGGTTTTCGAACCCTATGTGACGACCAAGCAGAAGGGCACCGGACTGGGATTGGCCATTGTCAGAAAGATCATCGAAGAGCACCGGGGCCGGATTGTGGCCGGCAACCGCGAAGAAGGCGGTGCTTACGTGAGAATTGAGCTGCCGCTCATGGAGGAATGAAGTTGCATAGTCAGGATATTCTGGTCGTCGACGATGAAATCGGCATCCGCGAGCTGTTGTCCGAGATCCTTCAGGACGAGGGTTACAGCGTGGCGTTGGCCGAGAACGCCGAGAAGGCGCGCACGCTGCGCAACCAGGCGCAGCCACGGCTGGTGTTGCTGGACATCTGGATGCCCGATACCGATGGGGTGACGCTGCTCAAGGAATGGGCACGCAATGGCCAGCTCACCATGCCCGTGGTGATGATGTCGGGTCACGCGACGATCGATACCGCGGTCGAAGCCACGCGCATCGGCGCACTCGACTTCCTTGAAAAGCCGATCGGCCTGCAGAAGCTGCTGGCCGCGGTGAAACGGGCGCTGGCACAGCCGGCGCAAGAGCCGCGCCCTAATGTGGCCTCGCTCACGCGGCTGGGCGAGGCCGATGCGATCAAGGAACTGGCAGTGGCGCTGGATGCCGCCGGCGCGGCGCAAGGTGCGCCCATCCTGCTGGTCGGCCCGCCCGGGGTCGGATTCGAGTTGTGCGCACGCTATCTCACCCCGCCCGGCCGCGCCTTCGTCGCGCCGCTGTCCAACGAGGATTTCGCCCTTGCGCCGCAGGAACTGGCGGCCAAGGCGGCCGGCGGCACGCTGTTCCTGCGCGACCTTGCGTACCTGGACCGACGCGCCCAGGCCGGGCTCAAGAGCGTGCTGCCCAGGCTGGAGAAGCACAAGGTACGGCTGGTATCGGCGTCGAGCCGGCCGCTGGATGCCCTCAGCGCCAGCGTCGATCCGGAGTTGCTGAAGGCGCTCTCGCAGCTGATCGTACCGATACCGGCACTGAGTGAGCACCGGGAGGACATTCCACGCATCGCCGAGGCGCTGCTGGCCGAGGCGGTCTCGCAGAACAAGCTGACGCCACGCCGCTTCAGCGCCGCGGCGCTGCAGCTCCTGGCCCGGCAGGATTGGCCGGGCAACCTGGACGAGCTGGCCAATGTGGTCAAGAGCCTCGCGCTGACCTGCCGCGAAGGCGAGATCGACCTGGGCCCGGTATCACGCATCCTGTCGCAGTTCTCGCCCGCCGGCAGCGTGCCACCCGCCCCGGTCGCCACCGAGAACGCCCCGCCGGGTGCCGTGGACATGGACCTGCCGCTGCGCGAAGCACGCGACCAGTTCGAAAAGTATTACCTGGAGCGGCAGATCGAACTGTCCGGCGGCAATATGAGCCGGGTGGCCGAGCGGATCGGGCTGGAGCGCACCCACCTGTACCGCAAGCTCAAACAGCTGGGCATCTCGATGCCCAAGAAGCAGCGGCCGCCGGAAGAACACTGAGGACGGGGCGACACCGTGGCCAACATCCTGATCCTGGGCGCCGGCCGGGTGGGCAGCTCGGTCGCCGAGCAGCTGGTGCACGAGCGCTACAGCGTGACCCTGGTCGATGAAAACCCGGCGCTGCTCAAGCCGCTGCAGGACAGGCTGGACCTGCGTGCGGTGGCAGGCAACGCCGCCAATCCGCAGGTGCTGGCCGAGGCTGGCGCCCGCGATGCCGACCTGCTGCTTGCGGTGACGCCCGGCGACGAGCTCAACCTGGTGGCCTGCAAGATCGCCCAGCAGCTGTTCAATGTACCGACCCGGATCGCACGTATCCGCAACCAGGAACTGCTCGCCTACCAGAGCCTGTTCAGCGAGGACGGGTTCGCCGTCGACCACGTGATCACCCCGGCGCAGATCGTCACCGACTATCTGCGCCGGCTGGTCGATACGCCCGAGGCGCTGCAGGTGCTGGAGTTCGCCGACGGACTGGCGCAGATGGTGGTGGTGCGGGTGGAGGCCAATGCCAGGATGGCCGGCCAGCCGGTCGCGGCGCTCGACGACCTGCTGCCCGGCATCGACCGGCGCGTGGTCGGCATCTATCGTCGCAACCGGCACGTGCGGCCCGACGGTGCCACCCGGATCGAAGTGGGCGACGAGGTGTTCGTCCTGGCGGCGACCAAGCATATGCGCGCCGTGATCCGCGTGCTGCACGGCGAGGAGCGGCGCGCCCGGCGCATCGTCATCGCCGGTGGCGGCAACGTCGGGCTGCGGCTGGCGCGCGCGCTCAAGGACGACTACCAGGTCAAGGTGATCGAGAACAACCGGGAGCGCGCCAACTGGCTTGCCGAACAGTTGCCCGAGGTACTGGTGCTGGCCGGCGATGCCACCGACGAGACCCTGCTCGACACCGAGCAGATCGAACGTACCGACCTGTTCCTCGCGCTGACCAGCGACGACGAGGACAACATCATGTCCGGCCTGCTGGCCAAGCAGATGGGCACGCGCAAGGTGATCGCGCTGATCAACCGCTCCCGCTATGTCGGGCTGCTGCAAGGCAGCCGCATCGACGTGGCGATCTCGCCGGCGCAGGCCACCATCGGCTCGCTGCTGGCATTCGTGCGCCAGGGCGACATCGTGGCGGTGCACAGCCTGCGCCGCGGCACCGCCGAAGCAATGGAGATCGTGGCCCACGGCAGCCGCGCCACCTCGCGCGTGGTCGGGCGGCGCATCGACGAATTGCACCTGCCCGACGGCGTCTATTTCGCCGCGGCGGTGCGCGATGGCGAAGTCATCATCCTGCATGGCGAGACCCCGATCGAATCGGAAGACCGGGTGATCGTGTTCTGCGACAACAAACGCCGCATCCGCGAAGTGGAGCAGCTGTTCGCAGTGAAGCTGGGCTTCTTCTGATGGCGCGCGCGTACTTCGGCGAGGCGGGCGAGCTGGTGCGCTCGGTGCCGCAACGGGTGCTGCCGGCGCTGAACGTGCTGGCACGGGTGGCGGTGATCTTCTCGCTGACCCTGTTGCTGCCCATCGCCATAGCCTGGTGGGGCGACGACGCCGGGCTGCACCCGTTCCTGGAGGCGCTGGGACTGCTGCTGCCGGCCAGCCTCGGGCTGATCGTGCTGACGCGGGACTACCAGCGTGAACTCAATCTGCGCGACGGCTTCGTGCTGGTGGTGGGCCTGTGGACCGTGCTGCCTGCCGCCGCCGCGCTGCCCCTGCTGCTGCACGACCCGGCGATGGGCATCGCCTACGCCTACTTCGAAGCCAGCTCGGCGTTGACCACCAATGGCGCCACCGCCATGGCCGGGCTCGATCAGCTGCCGCCGTCGATCAACCTGTGGCGGCACCTGCTCAATTGGCAGGGCGGAATGGGCATCCTGGTGCTGGCGGTGGCGATCCTGCCGATGCTGGGCGTGGGGGGCATGCAGCTCTACAAGGCCGAGACGCCCGGCCCGATCAAGGACGCCAAACTCACACCGCGCATCCGCGAGACCGCGCGCAATCTGTGGCTGATCTACGCCGGGCTGACCGTCGCATGTGCGCTGCTGCTCAAGTACCTGGGCGGCATGGACTGGTTCGACGCGGTGTGCCACGCCTTCGCCACCCTGAGCCTTGGCGGTTTCTCCACCCGCGATGCCGGCATCGGCCATTATGACTCGCCGGTGATCGAAATCATCCTGATCGTGTTCATGCTGCTGGCGGCGATCAATTTCGCCACCCATTACCTGGCGCTGAGCAGCCGGCGCCTGCCGGCCTACTGGCGCGATTCGGAATGCAAAGCGATGTTGTGCCTGATCCTTGCAGGCACGCTGCTGCTGGCCGGCGTGCTGGTGTGGCGCGGCACCTACGCCGGCTATGACACCGCGCTGCGGCACGTAGCATTCAACCTGGTCTCGCTTGCCACCACCAGCGGCTTTGCCAGCACCGACTACGGCCAATGGCCGCTGGTGGTGCCCCTGGCGATGCTGTTCCTGTCCTGCTTCACCGCCTGCGCCGGCTCCACCGGCGGCGGCATCAAGATGTTGCGCACCATCGTGCTGGTACGCGAAGCGGGTCGCCAGTTCGTCACGCTGCTGCATCCCAACGCGGTGCGTCCGCTGCGGGTGAACGGCAACGCCCTGCCCGGCCAGGTGCTGTTCGCGGTGCTGGGCTTTATCTTCCTGTACTTCATGAGCGCGGCCTGCCTGACCTTTGCCATGCTGTTGACCGGCCTTGATCTGCTGTCCAGCCTGACCGCCGTGATCGCCTGCCTGAACAACGCCGGCCCCGGGCTGGGCGTGGTCGGCCCGGCCGCCAACTACGGCGTGCTCAGCGAAACGCAGATCTGGATCTGCACCTTCGCCATGCTGCTGGGCCGGCTGGAGATCGTCTCGGTGCTGGTGCTGTTCACGCCGGCATTCTGGCGCAGCTGACGCCAGGCCCCCTCGCGCGCCATGGAAGTCTTCTTCACCGGCCTGCTGCTTTCGCTGTCGCTCTGCCTGGACCTGGGCATCGTCAACGTGGCGCTGATCGACGCCAGCCTGAAATACGGTGCGCGTCCGGCATTGTGGCTGGGCCTTGGCTCCTGCTTCGGTGACCTGGTCTACGCCGTGCTGTCACTGGCCGGCATGCACGCGCTGCTGCGGTTCGAAGCGATGCAATGGGCCACCTGGCTGGGTGGCGGCACGGTCATGCTGTGGCTGGCATTCCGGATGGCCCGCGAAGCATGGCGCGATGCACGCGCCGCACCGGTTGGGCACCCGCCGCTCCCGGCGTCGCACCATCTGTTCCGGCGGGGCGTCACGCTGGCGCTGGCCTCGCCGTCGGCCATCCTGTGGTTTGCCGCTGTCGGCGGCAGCCTGATTGCGCGGGCCACCGATGGCAGCGCCGCCTCGGCAGCGCGGCTGCTGGCCGGCTTCCTTGCCGGCGGGCTGGGCTGGTCGGTCTGCATCACCCTCAGTGCCAGCCGTGGCGGCAAGCTGCTGGGCCCCCGCTTCATCCAGGGTTGCCATGGCCTGTCGGCGCTGCTGTACCTGTATTTCGCTGCGCTGGTGCTGAGCAACGGCGCACGCAACCTGTTGTGACGCGGGCCGCCGCGCCAGCCGTGCCCGATCGGCAATGGCGTGCGCGCCATGATCAGTAGGCAGTGCCCAGCACGACGGGGCGGCGCAGGTGCAGACGCTGCCGGCCTGCAGTCAATGCCACCTCCAGTGTCAGCCGATCGCCCGGCGACAGATACGGTGCCGGGCAGCCACGCGCCACGCCACGCAGTACCGGCGGTGGGCCGGCTTCGACACGGGTCTCCCCGGCCGACACCGGCTGCCGCCACCGCGAGCGGCCGGGTTGATGCAGGGTGACGGTATGCGGGACCAGCAGGGCCGGCAGTCGGCCGCCGCGGGCCTGCACCGAAAAGACCACGATCAGCGAACGGCACTGGCGCTTCTGGCCTGGCTCAGACACCGTGGGCATCCGGTTCAGATAGACGGTGGCATCCAGCTGCAGCGTATCCGCACCCGGCACCGCGGCGAGGCCGGGCGACGCGAGCAGGCCGGCCAGCACGCCGAGCACGACAGTGGCACGGCGCGCGTCGCCGCGCTTCACTCGGCGATCTCGACCCGTCCGCGGCCGGTGTGCTTGGCACGGTACAGCGCCTCGTCGGCGCGCAGCACCAGCGCACGGCCGTTCTCGTCCGGATTGAGCTTGGCAATGCCGGTGGAAAAGCTGATCTCCACGCGCTGGTTGTGATGCATGAAGGCACTCTTGCTCGCCACCAGCCGCATCCGGTCGACCATGAAGCTCGCGCCCGGCAGATCGGTCTCGGGCAGCAGCACCAGGAACTCCTCGCCGCCGTAGCGGATCAAGAGGTCCGTTTCACGCAGCACGGCACGGGCAAGGTTGGCCACGTGCACCAGCACCTGATCGCCGACCAGATGGCCGAAGCGATCGTTGATCTGCTTGAAGTCGTCCAGGTCGAACAACACCGCGCACAGCTTGCCGTCCGAACGATGCGCCCGCTTGACCTCGCGCGACAGCAGATGGTCCAGCCCCTGGCGGTTGAGTGTGCCGGTGAGCGGGTCCTGCTCCATCATCTTGCGGTTGAAGGCGAGGTCTTCCTCGATATGCTTGACCGATTCGCGGATGGCGCTGATGTCCTCGTGCGAGGACGAGACCGAGGCATGCAGGTTGTGGGTGGAGCTGATGATGTCCTCAAGCAGCGCCTCCACGTCCTTGTGCATTTCCTCTTCGTTCAGGAGCCGCGTCAGGCGCGCATGGCGCACGTGCTGCAGCTGTCCCAGGCTCGCGGCCATGTTCTCGCCGCTTTCGTGCAGCGATTCCAGGAGCTGCACCGTGGTGTCATTCACCTCGGCCAGGGCATCGTCGAGCTTGCACAGCACCTGCCAGGCGTGCTGGAGTTCGTCGTTGGTCTTGGTACCGGGCGACTTGACCGTGACGATCGCGTTGTAGAATTGCGCGTAGTTCTCCGGGGTGGGCGGCAGTCCACGTTCGGCCAGGCGCTTGAGCGCGATACGCGCAATCTCTACTGGATTGACCGACGGCGTAGGAGACGTCATGGGCAAGATCTGTGTTGTTATGTTGAACTGCGGCTTGAACCCGTTGATTCTACGCAAACCCCGTTTCACACGCCACGCCGTTGATTGACCCGCACCCTTATCCCTCCGCAACCACAGACCAGTCTTTATGCATATCCATATCCTCGGTATCTGCGGCACCTTCATGGGCGGCATCGCTGCGCTGGCGCGCGCGAGCGGCCATACCGTCACCGGCTGTGACGCCAACGTCTACCCGCCGATGTCCGACCAGCTCCAGGCACTGGGCATCACGCTGATCGAGGGCTGGGACCCGGAACAGCTGAAGCTGGACGCCGACCTCTATGTGGTCGGCAACGTGATGAAGCGCGGCAATCCGCTGATGGAGGCGATCCTCGATCGCGGATTGCCCTACACCTCGGGGCCGCAATGGCTGGGCGAGCATGTGCTGCACGGCAAATGGGTGCTCGCGGTGGCCGGCACGCACGGCAAGACGACCACGACCTCGATGCTGGCCTGGATACTTGAATATGCCGGCCTCGCACCGGGCTTCCTGGTCGGCGGCATTCCGGAGAACTTCGGCGTCAGCGCGCGCCTGCCGGGGCCGCCGTCCCAGGACCCACACAGCGTCTCGCCGTTCTTTGTCATCGAAGCGGACGAATACGACACGGCCTTCTTCGACAAGCGCAGCAAGTTCGTGCATTACCGGCCGCGCACCGCCATTCTCAACAACCTCGAATTCGACCATGCCGACATCTTCGCCGACCTCACGGCGATCGAGACCCAGTTCCATCATCTGGTACGCACCGTACCGGGCAATGGCCGGCTGATCGTCAACGGCGGCGAGGCCAGCCTCGGACGCGTGCTGGCGCGCGGCTGCTGGAGCGACGTGGAATCCTTCGGTGTGGCCGAGGGCTGGCAGATCGGCACGCGCCACGACGACGGCTTCGACGTGCTGTTCGGGGGCGAGCCGCAGGGCCGGCTGCGCTGGGCATTGCTGGGCGAGCACAACGCACTCAACGCGCTTGCCGCCATCGCCGCGGCACGCCATGCCGGCGTCGCGCCTGTACAGGCCATCGAGGCACTCTCCCGCTTCGCCAACGTCAAGCGCCGGATGGAGGTCAAGGGCGTGGCGGCGGGGGTGACCGTGTACGACGATTTCGCCCACCATCCCACCGCGATCGCCACCACGCTGGCCGGTCTGCGCCGCAAGGTGGGGCAGGCGCGCATCCTTGCGGTGCTCGAACCGCGCTCCAATACCATGAAGCTGGGCACGATGAAGGAGGCGTTGCCCGGCGCACTGGCCGCGGCCGATCTGGTGTTCTGCTACGGCAACAACTTGGGGTGGCAGCCGGCCGAGGCGCTGGCGCCACTGGGAGCGCGCGCCCGCAGCTTCGATGATCTGCAGGCGCTGGTGCACGCGGTCACCACCGCCGCCCGCCCGGGCGATCACGTGCTGGTGATGAGCAACGGCGGCTTCGGCGGCGTGCACGGCATGCTGCTGACGCAGTTGGCACACGAGGGCGCATAGCAGCGCTGCCGGAAGCCGGCATCACATGGACGGCGGCGCACAGCAGCGCCGCCTTTACATGCCGGTGGCAAAGATTACATGGCGCGCCGCGCGGGGCCGTCAGCCCTCCTTGCGGATCACGGTCACCATGCCATTGGGCTCCATGAAGGCGGACTTGACCTGGGCCACGTCGTCCACCCCCTGTTCGCGCAGCTTGCTCATCAGCTCCTCCCGGGTGATGAACTCGCGGCGCAGTGCCCGGTACAGGATGTGGCCGTTGCGGACCAATGGCAGCGGCGGCGGTTGCAGGATGCGCTGCATGCGGGGAAAGCGGAAGCTCAGCCAGTCGAGCAATACGTTCCAGAACACCAGCGTGCTGACCAGCACACAGCCTTCCAGCAGCGATTTGACATCGCCCGCCATCGGCTGCTGGATCGCTTCGGAGATGATCACCACCAGCAGGACATCCGAGATACTGACCGAACCCGTATCACGTCTGAGGATCAGCCTGAAGATCAGGAACAGGAACCAGAAGATGAAGCTGCCGCGCAGCACCGTCTCCCAGAGCGGCTGGTTCAATTCCCAAAACAGATCCCACGACATCCGCTTCTCCGCGCAACGTGATGCCGCTGGCGCAGCAAGTTGCGTACCCGAAGCACATGGCGCCATGCTGCCATGGTGCCTGGCGATGTTGCATGACATCGCCCCAGGGCGACCCGGGCAACCGTGCGGTGCAGTCATGGTTGGTAAGACCGCAGGCGGCGGGTGACGCCACGCGGCGTCGGTGCGCGCTACTCGGGCAGATCGCCACCACGCGGCGGGCGGGTGCGCGATTCGAGCTTGCCCAGGCCGCTTTCGAGCTGCCGCCGCAGCTTGTCGATCGCGCCGTCCAGCGCCAGTCCGAGGTCGCCGGCCTGGTGCACCGCAGCCTGCGGCGCCAGCCCGGCCAGCCGCGCTTCGAGCGTGCAGCGGATATCGTCCGCGCCACCCTTGGCCCCGTTGTCGTCGCTGAAGTGCGCATCGATCCGGGTCAATTGCCCGTCAAAGCGCGCGAATGCCTCGCGCAATGTGCTTTCCACATCGGCAGCCAGCCGCTCGTTGCCATTGATGTGATGATCGGTCCTGACCTGAATCTGCATACTTGGCTCCTGGTAGCGGAACGAAAACGCTCAGCGCGCCAGTGCTGTCAGCACTTCGCGGCTGGGCACGAAGAAGGCGGCGCCACTGACCGCGCGGGTGTAGTTCAGCATGTGATCGACCCGGCCATCGGCAGTGGGCGCCACCATGCGTGTCAGCATCTTTTCGAAATGGCGCGGTGTGCGGCAGTAGGAGGCGAACATGAGGCCCTTCTCGCCGCCCGGCAGGCCATACGGCATGGAGTGGCGCAGCAGTGCCAGCTTCTGTGTGCCTTGCCCGATCTCGACCCGTCGCACATGGGCGGTCAGTGGTTTGTCCTCATCGTTCAGCGCCTGATCGGCCTCCTTGGTGCGGCCGATCACCGCCTCCTGTTGCTTGACCGGCAGCTTCTGCCATTCGTTCATCCGGTGCACATAGCGCTGCACATGCACATAGCTGCCGCCGGCCCAGGCCGGGTCCTCGTCACCCACCAGCGCGGCCTCGGCACGCGCCTGGCCGACCGGGTTCTCGGTTCCCTCGGCAAAGCCCGTCAGATCGCGTCCGTCGCGATAGCGGAAGCATGCGCAGGTCTCGACCGGGTCGTACCATTCGCCAAGCTCGGCCACCAGCCGCTCTCCCAGCTCGAACAGCAGGTCGCAGCGTTCGCCGCGCAGGTGCAGCAGCAGGTCGGCATCGGTGGCCGGTGCCGGGTGGATGGCGCCGGGAATGCGCGGAAAGCTCCGCAGCTCCTTGGGCGCGTCCGGACCGAACAGATCCGGCCATGCTTCGGCACCGATGCCGAGCGCGCCCAGCGTCAGGCTCTCGGTCGCCTCGCCGGCCAGGGTATCGATGCGCGCCGGCACGCCGGCCAGCAAGGTACGCAGCGTCGCATCGGCCCGCCGGCCGAGCCGGCGCCGCAGCATGACGAACAAGGCGTGGCCGGACGCCGCCGGCAGGATGCCGCTTTGCGGAGTGGGCATGCTCATGTTTCCTGTGCGAAATCCCAGATGGCGGGCAGCCACCGGGTGTAGTCCTGAAATGAATGGTCGCCGCCTTCGATCACGGTCTGGCGGCTGCCCGGGTAGGCGGCAAGTGCCTCGCGGTAGTCGAGCACTTCATCGCCGGTCTCGACGAGCACCCAGTAGTGCGCCGGATCGCTTGGCGTGCGCTCGAAGGCGCGCAGCTTTCCGGCGTAGCACTCGTCGATCAGATACACCTCGCCGGTATGGTAGTTGCGCTGGGGTCCGAGATAGTGCTGCAGCGATGCATAGGGGCGCACCGCCGGATTGATCAGCACAGCGCGACCACCATGCTCCTCGACCAGCCAGGTCGCCAGATAGCCACCAAGCGAGCTGCCGACGAAGCACAGCCGCTCGCCCTTGAGCTTGTCGAGCAGCTGCCGCAGCGTGTTGGCCGCCTCCTCGGGTTCGAGCGCGATCTGCGGGCAGTGGAAATAGTCGGACAACCCCTGCTCGGCCATCCATACCGCCGTCGCCTGCGCCTTCCTGGAAAAGGGACTGGAGAGAAAGCCGTGCAGGTAGACCAGATGCGTCATAAGCGGTTTCCAGGTGTGCCGCTCACGGCAGCAGCAGGGTCGATCCGGTGGTGACACGGGCAGCCAGGTCGCGATGCGCCTGCGCCACGTCCGCCAGCAGGTAGCGTTGGCCGATGTTGGCTGCGACCTCGCCGCGGGTCACCATCGTGAAATAGTCGGCTGCCGTATCCAGCAGTTCCTCACGGCTGGCCACATAGTGGCCCAATGTCGGCCGGGTCAGGTAAAGCGAGCCCTTTTGCGACAGGATGCCGGGTGAGAACGGCGGCACGGCACCTGAGGCGTTGCCGAAGCTCACCAGCATGCCGCGTGGTGCCAGACAGTCAAGCGAGCCTTCGAAGGTGGCAGCACCGACGCCGTCGTACACCACGGGCACCCCGGCGCCCTGCGTCAGCTCGCGCACCCGTGCCACCCAATCCTCGCTGTGATAGTCGATCACATGATCGCACCAGGGTCTGACCAGCGCGGCCTTGGCAGGCGACCCCACGGTGCCGATCACGGTGGCACCGAGCGAGCGCGCCCACTGGCAGGCGATCTGGCCGACGCCACCAGCGGCGGCATGGATCAGCACCGTCATGCCGGGCTGCACCTTGAAGGTCTGCTTGAGCAGGTATTGCGCGGTCATGCCGCGCAGCAGCGTGCCGGCGGCAACGTCGTCCGGAATCTCGGCCGGCACCGGCACCAGCCGTGCCGCGGGGTACAGCCGGTGCGTGGCATAGCTGCCGGGCGTGCCGCCAGCGTAGGCGACCCGGTCACCGGGCGCGAATTCGACCACCCCGTCACCGACTGCCTCGACCACGCCGGCGGCCTCCTGCCCCAGTCCCGACGGCAGTGGGACCGGATACAAACCGCTGCGCTGGTAGGTATCGATGAAATTCACGCCAATGGCGGTATGGCGCAGCAAAACCTCGCCAGGTGCCGGCAGCGGCAACTCGACCGGTTCGAATGCAAGGACTTCGGGATCGCCGTAGCGGGCAAAACGGATTTGGCGTGCAAGAATGGACATATATGAATGGAAGGTGGTTTGTCGGAAGGAAATCGGGGCCTTTCCCGGAAATTAAAGCCTCCGATACGCCGCCTTGCGACAAGCTAAGTGGTGATTGTTACCTAAGCTATAGACCGTGCCGTCGGGCGCTGCTGCCGGCGCATGCACCCGCGCCGGCAGCAGCAGCCCGGGTCAGGCCAGGATATGCATGCCGCCGTCGACATAGAACACGCTGCCGGTGATCATCTTGGCGCCTGGCTCACACAGGAAGGCCACGGCCTCGCCGACATCGTCGATGTCGATCAACGCCTGCAGCGGCGCCCGGCGGCTTGCCTCCTCGATCAGATGGTCGAATTCGGGAATACCGGAGGCGGCCCGGGTACGTACCGGCCCGGGCGACACCGCATGCACGCGGATGCGGCGCGGCCCCAGCTCTGCGGCCAGGTAGCGGGTGGTGGCCTCGAGCGCAGCCTTGACCGGCCCCATCACACCGTAGTTGGGCACGACCTTCTCGGCACCGTAGTAGCTCATCGTGATCAGCGTGCCGCCCTCGGTCATCAACGGCTCGGCAAGCTTGGCGGTGCGGATGAACGAGTGGCAGGAGATGTCCATCGCACGCGCGAAGCCGGTGGCCGAGCTGTCGACCACGCGGCCGTGCAGGTCTTCCCTGGTGGCGAATGCGATGGAATGGATCACGATGTCGACCCTGCCCCATTGCTGCCGCACCGCCTCGAACGCGGCCTCCAGGCTGCCCGGCTCCTCCACGTTGCAGGGCACGAACACGCCGGGTGCCAGCTCGGACAACAGCGGCTCCACGAAATCGCGGGTACGGTCGTTCAGATAGGTGAGGGCCAGCTCGGCGCCCTGCGCCTTGAGTGATCTGGCCACGCCATAGGCGATGGAATGTGCGTTGGCGATGCCGATGACAAGGGCCACCTTGCCGGCAAGAGGTGTCGTAGCCATAAAAAGCCTCGTTCACGGATGAAAAGGGAAGCGGCGCAACCGGATGTTGCACCACAACATGATCAGACGCGAGCCCTGGCCGCGCCAGGGAAAGTTGCAGCAGGCTTGATCCCGCTCCAGGACCGGTGTTTTCGTTCAGCGCAAAAGCGGGCACTGCGGCACGGCAGGCGGCAGGCCGCCGCCGTCGCGGATGCCGCTGGAGGGGATCGCTGCATTAACGCCGCCGCAGCGGGGCAAGCCACAGCAGCGGCAGGAAGCCAAGGCCATAGGCGGCCAGCGCGGCGATGGACTGCAGCGGCGGGTCGACCTGCGCACCCAGCGCAGCCCAGCCCAGATTGGCAAGGTGGAACGGCGGCAGCAGCGGCGCCAGGTCCCGCATCCACTCCGGCAATTGCTGCAACGGCATGAACAGGCCGGAGGCGAACGACAGTGGCAGAAACACCAGGTTGATCAGCGTGATCGCCGCTTCGCCACGCATCCGGAAACCGATGGCGAGCCCCAGCAGCACGAAGGGTGCCATGCCACCGATCATGGCGACATACAGCTGCAACCAGCCCGTCGGCGACACCGGCACCCCGCACAGACGGGCAAAGCCATATAGCAGCGCGAGCGAGATCGTCACCTGGCACACACCCAGCAGCAGCTTGGCCGACAGCCACACCGGGATCGGCAGCGGCGAGCGCTGCAAGAGGCACAACCAGCCACGGGCGCGCTCGAAGGCGATCGACCCACCGACGGCGAACAGCGCCGTGGTCATGGTGATGTAGGCGGAGATCGCTGCCAGCATCGCACCGGCCCCATCCAGCCCGAGCACAGCCCTGCCGTGCAGCGGCAGGCCGATGCAGGCATAGAGCACGATGGGCACGACAAAGGTGGGGATAGTGAAGCTGGGCAGGCGCAACAGCTGCATGCATTCGCAGTACAGCAGTTGGGCAAGGAGCGGCAACGGGTGGGGCAGGCTCATGACCATGCCTTGGGGGTCAACGCGCGTACCGCTTCATCCAGCCCCACTCCCGACACCTCAAGCGCCTGGATCGGCCAGCCGGCGCGGAACACCTGTGACAACGCACCCTCGGCGTCCCGGGTCAGCAGCTCCACCTGCCGCCCCTGCCAGCGCAGCGTCCCCCACCGCGCCAGCACGGTGATGTCAGCCACCTCGGCCCCCAACCCGAAGCGCACCCGCTTGCCCGGTATGCGGGCCTTGATGTCGGCCGGGGCGGCGTCGGCCAGTGCCCGCCCGCCGTGGATCACCACCACGCGGTCGGCCAGCCGGGCGGCCTCATCCAGATCGTGCGTGGTCAGCAGCACCGTCTTGCCGCGGCCCTGCAGGTTCCGGATTGCCTGCCACAGCCGTTCGCGGTTCTCGGCATCCACCGCCACCGTCGGCTCGTCCAGGAACAGGAGCTCCGGATCGCCCGCCAAAGCCAGCGCGAAAAACAGGCGTTGGCGCTGCCCGGCCGACAGCGTATGCACCGGCCGGTCGGCCTGGGTGTCGAGCTGCACCGTCTTGAGCAGCCCGGCCAGCGGCAGCGGTCGGGCGTAGCACCGTCGGAACAGCTCGATCACTTCATGCACCTGCAGCAACTCGGGCAGGCCGGCCTGCTGCAGCATCACGCCGATCCGGGCACGTGCCGCCCTGGCGCCCGCCGGCAAGCCCAGCAGGCGGACCTGGCCGCGATCAGGGCGCAACAGCCCTTGCAGCAGCGACAATGTGGTGGTCTTGCCCGCACCGGCGGCCCCGAGCAGGGCCACGGTCTCGCCATGGCGCACCGTGAGATCGAGTCCCTGCAGCACCGGCACGCCGCCCCGGGTCTTGTCCACGCCTTCGAGTTGTGCCGCTGCTGCGGTCGGCATGCTCATGCTCGATCCACCGTCTACGGGATCGCGCACGGCCGCCCCGCGGTCGCAGCAAGCCCAGGTCCTGGGGAAATCCTATCTGCATCCCGTGGCGCAACAGGCGTAGCCGGGCCGTGCCTGCGGCGAAGCGCGTCATGAGGCGATGACTTGCCGGCGTCGGGGTGCGAACGGTATGGATTCAGGGTCGGCACCGGCCGCTGCGGGGCCGACGGCCCCGCGCATGCCTACTTGGACGACGGGCGCCGCGAACGGGTGCCGGCGCCGTTGCCGGTATTGGCCAGCGGCCCGGGCGTGCCCTTGCCGACATCGCCCTTGCCGCTGCCCGGGACAGCCCCGTCGGCCTTGGTGCCGCTGTTTGCGTTGTCCAGCGCCGCGGCGATCTCGCGGCTGGCCAGGCTCGGCGTGGCCGGAGGCACGACATCGGATACGGCCACCGGCACCGTGGTCGTCGTGCCTTCGATTGGGACCGGCAGTTTGGCGGCTGCCTGTGCAGCGATGCCCGCCCCCGCCGATGCAGCGGCCGCCACCGGCTGCGCCGATTGCGTGACCGCGGCGGCCGCAGTCTCCAGCGGCTCTGACGCGCTGTGCCAGCCTTGGGCGATGGTATCGAACGTCGCGGTCTGCACTTCGCAGTAGAAATCGAGCGTATGCGACCATTGCTGTACCGCCCAGCGTTGCCATTCCGGCCAGACCGCCAGCGGAGAGATCGCCTCGTGCAGCGCCGGACCAGGGCCATAGGCACCGACCTGCGCTGTATCGGCCCCTGCCGGGGCGATGCGCGATTGCGCCTCCCACCAGCGCTGCGCCGCCTCGAACAGGCGCTGTTGCCAGGCCAGGGTCAGTTGCATGGGCTGCAAGGCGGCCGTGAGCGATTGTGAATACATGGACATAGTTGCGTTCCTCCGGTTGCTTGCCCGTTATGGCAATCGGTGCAGGCATGTTCAAGCACAATTGTTGCGCTGCAACGAAAATTGGGGGTGGCGAACAGGCTGAACGGCGGCAAAGTGCCGCCAGGCTTCGCGACCGACGGCTGCCACCCTGGCCGGCCGGAGCACCTTGCCGCCCGCGTGATACACTTGCCGGTTCGCTTCACACGCCCCGTTGCTTGCCATGACCCGCGCCGACATCCTCAAAGGCCTGCTCGATCAACGCATCCTGATGCTGGACGGCGGCATGGGCACGATGATCCAGCAGTACCGGCTGACCGAGGAACAATACCGCGGCGAGCGCTTCAAGGATTGGCACGTCGATCTGAAGGGCAACAACGATCTCCTGGTGCTGACGCGGCCCCAGGTGATCAGCGAGATCCACCAGCAGTACCTCGATGCCGGCGCCGACATCATCGAGACCAACAGCTTCAACGCCACGCGGATGGCGATGGCCGACTACGAGATGGAAGGCCTGGTGTGGGAGATCAACCACGCTGCCGCCCGCCTGGTGAAGGACCTGTGCGTGGCCGAGACCGCCAGGAACCCGGCCAAGCCGCGCTTCTGCGCCGGCATCCTCGGCCCCACCAGCCGCACTGCGTCGATCAGCCCGGACGTGAACGATCCGGGCTATCGCAATGTCACCTTCGACGAGCTGGTGGAGGCGTATCTCGAATCGATCGACGGCCTGGTGGCCGGCGGCGCCGACATCCTGATGGTCGAGACCATCTTCGATACGCTGAACGCCAAGGCCGCGGTGTTCGCGATCAAGAAATACTTTGCCGACCGCCCCGACATCGAAGCGCTGCCGGTGATGATCTCCGGCACCATCACCGATCAATCGGGCCGCACGCTCACCGGCCAGACCACCGAGGCGTTCTACAACTCGCTGCACCATGCCGACGCGATCTCGTTCGGCCTCAATTGCGCGCTGGGCCCGGACCTGCTGCGCCCATATGTGGAGGAGATGAGCCGCATCTCCGACACCTTCGTCTCGGTGCATGCCAACGCCGGCCTGCCCAACCCGCTGGCACCCACCGGCTACGACCTCTCGCCCGAGGACATGGCGGTGCAGGTGCAGGAATGGGCGGCATCCGGCCTCGTCAACATCATCGGCGGCTGCTGCGGCACCACGCCGGCACACATCAAGGCGATCTACGACGCGGTGAAGGATCTGCCGCCGCGCCGCATCCCCGAGATCGAACCCAAGTGCCGGCTTTCGGGCCTTGAGCCGTTCAACATCGGCGACAGCGACCTTTTCGTGAACGTGGGCGAGCGCACCAACGTCACCGGCTCCAAGGCATTCGCACGGCTGATCCTCGCTGGCGACTACCCGGCCGCGCTGGACGTGGCACGCCAGCAGGTGGAAAACGGCGCACAGATCATCGACATCAACATGGACGAGGGCATGCTCGATGCCCACAAGGCCATGGTCACCTTCTTGAACCTGATCGCTGCCGAGCCGGACATTTCGCGCGTACCCATCATGATCGATTCGTCCAAATGGGATGTGATCGAGGCCGGCCTCAAGTGTGTGCAGGGCAAGTGCGTGGTCAACTCGATCTCGATGAAGGAAGGGGTCGAAGCCTTCAAGCATCACGCGCGCCTCTTGAAGATGTACGGCGCCGCGGTGATCGTGATGGCGTTCGACGAGGTCGGCCAAGCCGATACCTACGCCCGCAAGGTCGAGATCTGCGGGAAGAGCTACCGCATCCTGGTCGACGAGGTCGGCTTCGATCCGGCCGACATCATCTTCGACCCCAACATCTTCGCGGTGGCCACCGGCATCGAGGAGCACGCGCGCTACGGCCTCGACTTCATCGAGGCCACCGGCTGGATCAAGCGCAACCTGCCGCACGCCAAGATCTCGGGCGGCGTCTCCAACGTGTCGTTCTCGTTCCGCGGCAACAACAAGGTGCGCGAGGCCATCCACGCGGTATTCCTCTACCACGCCATCAAGAACGGCATGACGATGGGCATCGTCAACGCCGGCGCGCTGGAGAACTACGACGAGGTGCCGGCCAACCTGCGCGACGCCATCGAGCGCGTGGTGTTGATGCGCCCGCTCCCGGGGGAGGGTCGGGGTGAGGGTGAAAGCAGCCCTGCGGATGCGATGATGGACACCGAGGCGCTGATCGCGCTGGCCGAATCGTTCCGCGGCGACGCCGCGCAGAAGAGTGTCGAAGACCTGGCCTGGCGCGAATGGCCGCTGCAGGAACGCATCACCCATTCGCTGGTGAAGGGCATCACCACCTATATCGTCGAGGATACCGAGGCAGCGCGACTCAGCGTCGAGCGCCCCATCCATGTGATCGAAGGCCATCTGATGACCGGCATGAACGTGGTCGGCGACCTGTTCGGCGCCGGCAAGATGTTCCTGCCGCAGGTGGTGAAATCCGCCCGCGTGATGAAGGCGGCGGTGGCACACCTGGAGCCGTTCATCGAGGCAGAGAAGATCGCCATGGGCCTGGCGGATGCGCCGGCCAAGGGCAAGATCGTGATGGCGACGGTGAAGGGCGATGTGCACGACATCGGCAAGAACATCGTCGGCGTGGTCCTGCGCTGCAACAACTACCAAGTGTTCGACCTGGGCGTGATGGTGGGATGCCAGACCATCCTCGACAAGGCGATCGAGGTGAAGGCCGACATCATTGGTCTCTCTGGGCTGATCACCCCGTCGCTGGAGGAAATGGCGCACGTGGCCAAGGAAATGCAGCGGCTGGGCTTCGATCTGCCGCTGCTGATCGGCGGCGCGACCACCTCCAAGGTGCATACCGCGGTGAAGATCGAGCCGGGCTACCGGAACGGCCAGGTGATCTACGTGCCCGATGCCAGCCGCGCCGTGGGCGTGTGCTCCAGCCTGCTGTCCGATCAGCTTAAGCCCGAGTTCGTCGCCAAGGTGAAGGCCGAGTACGACAACATCCGCACCATCCACGCCAATAAGGACCGTACCCGGTTCCTGAGCCTGCAGGCTGCGCGCGACAACGGCTTCAAGTTCGACTGGGCGAGCTACACGCCGCCGGCGCCAAAGCAGCTTGGCGTGCTGCGCTTCGAAAACGTGCCGCTGGAAGCAATCGAGCCCTATATCGACTGGAGCCCGTTCTTCAACGCGTGGGAGCTGTTCGGCAAGTATCCGAAGATCCTGCAGGACGAGGTGGTCGGCGAATCGGCGCGCGCGCTGTTTGCCGATGCCCGGGCCATGCTGAAGGACCTGGTCGCTGGACGCTGGATCTGCGCCAACGGCGTGATCGGCCTGTTCCCGGCCAACAGCATCAACGAGGACATCGAGATCTACGACCCGGCAAGCGGCCAGGTGCTGATGACCTGGCACACGCTGCGCCAGCAGAATGTGAAGGCCGCCGGCAAGCCCAACTGGTGCCTGGCCGACTTCATCGCACCGAAGGCATCGGGCAAGCAGGACTATATCGGCGCCTTCGCCGTGACCGGCGGCATCGGCATCGATCCGCACGTGAAGGCGTTCGAGGATGCCAACGACGACTACAGCGCCATCATGGTCAAGGCGCTGGCCGACCGTTTCGCCGAAGGCTTTGCCGAGTACATGCACGAGCAGGTGCGCAAGGAATTGTGGGGCTACGCAGCCGACGAAGCACTCAGCGTGGACGAGCTCACCGACGAGCAATACGTCGGCATCCGCCCCGCCCCCGGCTACCCGGCCTGCCCGGACCACACCACCAAGACCGATCTCTTCCGCGTGCTGGACGCCCCCGCCATCGGCATGACGCTGACCGAAGGCTACGCCATGCTGCCGACGGCAGCGGTGTCGGGCTTCTACTTCAGCCACCCGCGGTCGCAGTACTTCGCCGTCGGCAAGCTGGCAAAGGATCAGGTCGAGGACTACGCCCGCCGCCGCGGCGTGAGCCTGGCGCAGGCCGAGCGCGATCTGGCACCCAACCTGGGGTACGCGGCGTAATCCCCGGCCCCACGGTGGGCCACTATGCCGCCGAAGGCGGCACCAGCTTAGGCAGCAACCAATCAGCAGCCCGGCGCCACACAGCGGGCGGCGGGATGGCCTTGCCTGCGGGCAGCCCGTGCGCAGCAGTGCCCCGGAACATGTGCCAGGCACGGCACAACGCCGTCATTTATGCCAAACGGGTGGAAATGGACAGGGAACAAATCACGCTGCCTGGCGAATGCCGGTTGCTGCACATGCACTAGCCTTGTGGAGGGCGACAAGTGCGGCGGGGCACATATGGACAGGCATAGCGGAATCCTTACTCTGATCACAGCGTCGGGCCTTGGCGCCCTCATGCTTGCCGGGGCCGTGCATGCCGCCCCCGACCCAGAACCCATCCAGCCCATACCACCGGCAAAGCCCGGCAATCGGGCGGTGATCGAATTGGGAAAGAAGCTGTATTTCGATCCACGCTTGTCCAAATCCGGCTTCATCTCCTGCAACAGCTGCCACAACCTCAGCCTGGGCGGCACCGACAACCTGAAGACGTCGGTCGGGCATCAGTGGCAGCGAGGGCCGATCAATGCACCGACCGTGCTGAATTCGAGCATGAATCTGGCCCAATTCTGGGATGGCCGGGCCAAGGACCTGAACGAGCAGGCGGGCGGCCCCATCGCCAACCCGGCCGAAATGGCGTTCAGCCATCCATTGGCGGTGGACGTGCTGACGTCCATCCCCCAATACCGGGCCGAATTCAAAAAAGCATTCGGTACGAACAGGATCGATATCGGGCAGGTGACGAAAGCCATTGCCGCGTTCGAAGAAACGCTGGTCACCCCGAACTCGAAATTCGACCGGTGGCTCAAGGGCGATGGCAAGGCGCTCAACAAGACGGAGCTGTCCGGCTACCACCTCTTCAAGGCGAGCGGCTGCGTTGCCTGTCACAACGGCCCGGCGGTAGGCGGCAATTCATTCCAGCGCATGGGGATCGTCGAGCCCTACCCGGCCAAAAGCCCGGCAACAGGCCGCATGGCGGTCACGGGCAAGGACGCCGACCGCTTCAATTTCAAAGTGCCCACGCTGCGCAATGTCGAATTGACCTACCCGTACTTCCACGATGGCGAGGCCGCGACGCTGGAGCAGGCCATCGATGTGATGGGGCGGTTGCAGCTGGGCAAGAAGTTCACCAAGACGGAAGTCATGCAGATTGCGGCCTTTCTCAAGACCCTGACCGGCGATCAGCCCCGGATTGAACTGCCGATCCTGCCGCCCTCCTCCAACGAGACCCCGCGCCCCATCCCATTCGACGACTGAACACCGACGCCGGGCAAGACCGGTGCAACCAGCCCTGGCGCATTGCTGCGAAGCGCCAGGGCGCTGCTGTGTTGCAGTTGCGCTGCGCATCCCACTGCGTCTGAGGGGCGGTGTGCAGGCCCGCCGGATCAAAGCGCCAGGCTGGCGAGCCCATCGCGGTAATAGGCCCGGTCGGCGGCCGACAGCTCCGGCAGCAGTGCCAGCAGCCGTTCCCGGCGCGCGACGGCGGCAGGCACGCCGCTGCCATGCCATAGCGCCTCGAACAACAGCCCGCACAGCTGGGTGGCGGGATAGCGGCGCTGGCCGCTGTCGTGCTCGTACAGCAGCGCCTCGGCCACGGCCCGCCAGCCACCCGGCCGGTTGAATTGCGCAAGGGCGTCGGCGAACGGGTCGGCCCAGGCGGCAAGCTGCGCCGGCGTGCATGGCGCTACGGCGGCACCACGTGCGATGCGCATCAGGAACAACGCATTCCACACCGAGGGCTGACGGTTGCCCGCCTGCTGGCACAGCCATTCGCTGTACGCAATCCACCGAACCGCCTGCGCCGCCGCGTCCGGTAGCGGCCGCAGCCCGGCAGCGTGGAACAACCATAGTGCCATCCCATGATTGGCCGCCGCCTGCTGCGTGGCCTCGACCTGTCCTTGCGCCTGCGCAATCGCCAGCGCGTGGCCGAAGTGCGCCAGCGCCTCAGCGGCCAGGGCGGCTGCCGCATGCGCCTGTGGCGCCGCGAGGGCAGTCGAACGCAGCGTCAACGCCCACAGGTTGTGCCATTCGAAGCCGATCTGCGGATGGTGGGCGAGCAGGGCCGTATGGCCGGTCTGCATGGTCGCGAGCAGGTTGCGCGCCCGATCAAGCTCACGCCTGTCGTAGGCGCACCAGGCCAGCAGCAGTTGCTGCATCGCCACCGGCTCGGCCGCTGCAACCAGACCTGCGCCGCGACGCAGCCGCTGCAGCCGCCGCACACACGCCAGCGCCTGGCGGCTGTCACCCAGGCGGCGCCACACCCAGGCCTCGGTCAACAGCCGTTGCGCCTCCAGCTGCGGCGTGTGGGCATGGCAGGCGGCCGCCTTGAGCGCGGAGAGCGCGCTGCCGGCGCCGGTGGCCGAGACCAGCGCACCGTGCCGCAGCGCCTGCTGCGCGCTGGCCATCTGCTGCCAGAACGGCAATGCCGCCGGATCCGGCAACGTCTGCAGGGCAGGCCCGGTACCGGCCCCTTGACCGAGGAAGGCGGCGATGTCGGCGGCGGTGGCGGGCTGGCCCGTCACCTGCAGCACCGGCATGTCACCCGCAGCCAGCCAGAACGGCCCCTGGCTGCGCCGCTCCACATTCAGGAAACGCGGATCGCGCGCGGCGTCGTCCCCCCAGCCTGCCGACACCCCCCAGGCTGCGAAGTCGCGGAACGCCCGGCTGATCACCATGCGCAGCGTCTTGGCCTCGCTGATCGCGCCACTCAGTTCCGCCACCGCCACACGGGGCTCGCCGGCCTGTGCCGCCTGCACCAGCCGCACCAGCAGCCAAAGCGATTGGAACGGCGCACGTCGGCCATCCACAGTCTGCGGCGTGGTCAGCTCCACCACCGGCCCCTGTGACAGCGGGGACGGCGGATGCACTGCGCCGCCGTCCAGGCGCCGCATAGCATGGTCGTCGTGGCGTGCCGCCGGTGCGCGTTCCGGGAGATCTGTCATGCGTCTGTCCATCCGTCCATTGTCTCTGCTTGCGCGGGCCGCCATGGTGCTGGCGCTGTCACCGCTGTCACACGCAACCGGGCTCATCGAGCGCCCCGGCTGGGGTGCCCTGTTCGAACGGCACGGCCTGCACGGCACCTTTGTGCTGTACGACGTGGCTGCCGAGCGTACCTACGTCTGGAACGCCGGGCGCGCCCGTACCCGCTATACGCCCGCCTCCACCTACAAGATCCCCAACAGCCTGATCGCGCTGGAGACCGGTGCGGTAAAGGATCTGGACGAAGTCATCCCCTATGGCGGCGGCCCCACCTTCCTGCCGCAGTGGGCGCACGATATGGCGTTGCCCGAGGCGATCCGTGTCTCCAACGTGCCGGTCTACCAGCAGGTGGCACGCCGCATCGGCCATGCCCGGATGAACTTCTGGGTACAGCGGCTGGGCTACGGCAACCAGCGCATCGGCCACGTGATCGACCAGTTCTGGCTGCAAGGGCCGTTGGCGATCTCCGCGCTGGAGCAGACCCGCTTCCTCGCCCGGCTGGCGCAGGGGCACCTGCCGCTGTCGGTGCGCAGCCAGGCGCTGGTGCAGCAGATCACGGTGCAGGAAAGCAATCCCGGGTATACGCTGCACGCCAAGACCGGCTGGGCCACCGACCGGCAGCCCCATCTGGGTTGGTGGGTCGGCTGGGTGCTGCGGGGCGGCAAGGTCTACAGCTTTGCACTCAACGTCGACCTTGTGAACGAGACCGATGGCGCACAACGGATACCGCTGGGCAGGGCGTTGCTGCAGGATGCGGGGGTGATACCGCACCCGCCGGCGGCGTATACGGCCCTTCACCGCTGCACCTGCGGGCCGCAGCCCCGCGCCAGGGCAGCAAGGCGCACACCGTACAACGCCAGCACCAGCAACAGGCCGCTCCACAGCAGCAGGGTCTTGGCGCTGGTGAGCCAGCCACACAGCGCGGCCCAGCCGTCGTACCGGGCCGGCAAGCAGGCCATCAGCGTCACGATCAGGCCGTCTTCCAGCAGGTTGAGCACGGCCGCTGCCAGCGGCAGCAGGCCCAGGCGCACCCGCCATGCCGGCGTCACCCGCGCCAGGCCGGCCGCGTGGCTCAAGGCGGCCCCCAGCATCAGGACATAGAGCGGGATCAGCACCAGCAGGTCCAGCAGCAGGATCTGCCGGTAGATCCGCCAGGCCGCAGCGTTGTACGCGGTCAGGTGGGCATAGGCGGTGGCGGCGTCGTAATGGGGCAGCACATTCAGGAGGGTCTTGCCACCACTCGCCTGCTGCAGTGCCGGGATCGAGAACGGCAGCAACGGCGAGTTGACCAGCCAGAGCGCCGCGGCGAACGCGAGCACCAGGGCGATCAGGCGGCGGGGCGTGGCAAGACGCTGGAACAGCGGGGCGGACATGGCAGTCTCCGAAGGCACGAAGCCCGCAGCGTGCACTCTGCCCCGTGCGGGAGAGTCAAGCGTTGTCCGCGTCGCCTTGCAGTCGGCGCTTCAGCTGCCGCAGTTGCGCCATCCGCTGCTGCACCGCCGCGACCTCGGCCTGCAGTGCATCGAGCTTCTGCTCGATCAGCGCGTACACCCGCGTGCAATGTCCAGGGCCGAAGGCGTTCTGCAGCAAGGGGCGCAGGCTCTCCAGGCTGAAACCGTGCGCCCTGGCCTCACGGATCAGCGTGATGCGCGCGATGGCGTCCGCATCGTAGACACGGTAGCGGCCGCGCCGCGGCGCGGGCGGGATCAGACCCGCCGCCTCGTAGAACCGGATCGCCTTCACCGTCACGCCTGCCGCCCTGGCTGCGGCACCGATCAACAATGTCTCGGGCATCGCCTTCCCCTTGCCTATGCTCGCACCACGGGTCCGGGTGCATCTGCTTCCCATCATGCCGCGCCATTGCCACGGCAAGGACCGGAGCCTGCGCAAGGCGCACACGACGACCCCGGTCAGCCGGACATCATAGCCAACCGCAAGCTGGGTGTCAGCGGATGCTGGATGCCGGTGCAGCGGCACTGGATATCACCGCCCTGGCCTGCCCACGGCGGGGCATTGCTTTCCGGCAGCGATTTTCGTGCGGCGATCGTCTTGCAGATGCCGCAGGGACACGATGACCACGCCGGAGTGACGACTTGGCCGATGCCCTTTGCCACACCACGGCCCGGGGTGCAGGCCCGCCCCGGGGCTGGGCGCGTTCGTGGCATCCGCGCCGCAGGCGCGGTTCAACCCGCCTTCAGCCGCCCCGGTGCTCGGCAGCAGCAAGGGGCTGCACGCACTCGACCGCCCGCCGCGTCTGGTGGTGAGGCAGGCCGCCTGCAGCATCCAACAACCGCCGCGACCGGACAACAAGCCCATCTGGCCGCAGCACCCGCGAAACGCGGTGCGGCCAGCGCATGATGCACTGGACTGCAACCAGGGCAAACACGCCAATCCGGGCGTAGTGCACGCCGGGCCGGCCGCCTAAAGTGGTCAGCATGCCGGGGCCGGTGGCCGTCCGGGACGACTTGGAGGAATACAGGATGGAGACGTCATCACTGGCCGGCTGCTGGGAACTCGTTTCCGGCGAATGCCTGGACAACGGCCACCTGCTGCAGTACGGCGAAGCGCAGCTACGTGCGCGCAAGGTGCTGGCCAATGGTTATTTCAGTTTCGTCACCCATCAGCAGGGTGCATTCTGGGCAGCCGGCAGCGGGCGCTATACCGTCGACGGCCAGCAGTACACCGAGCGGCCGGACCTGGGCACCTTCCCACCCGAGGCGATGCGCGACTATGTGTTCCGGTTCCGGCTGGAAGGCGATCTGTGGCACAACACGCGTTGGGAGGATGGTGTACAGGTCGAATACGAAGTCTGGCGACGGGTGGGATAAGCTGCACCGGCGAGCACCGCATATCGCCTGCATCCGGCAGGTCTTCCCATCGCCCCGGCCCCGCACTTGCCACGGGCGCAGTGATTGAGTACAACACCCACCGCACCAGCGGCGGGCAGCGGGCGCCAGCATGGCGGACCATGCGATGCGCCGCCGCCGGCCCGACGTCCGCCGTTGCGAGAGGGGTGACTTGAACAAGAACGTATGGCGGCGGCTGTGCCGCTGGGCTGTCGGATTCTGGCCGCAGGCCCTGGTCGCGGGCCGGCAGGAGCGGCTGCTCGGCTGTCTTGGCGCCGGGATCGGGCTGATGGTGACCGAATGGGTGGGGCGGCATGCGCTGGGCGCGGCCAGCCCCTGGTTCATCGCGCCGATGGGTGCGTCAGCCGTGCTGCTGTTCGCGGTGCCGGCCAGTCCGCTGGCCCAGCCCTGGTCCATCATCGGCGGCAATGCGATCTCGGCGCTGATCGGGGTGGCCTGTGCCCAGCTGCTGGGCGACGGGGGCCTCGCCGCGGCCGCCGCGGCGGCGCTGGCGATCGGCGTCATGTTCTCGCTGCGCTGTCTGCACCCGCCCGGGGGCGCCGTGGCGCTGACGGCGGTGCTCGGCGGCCCGGGCGTGCATGCGCTGGGCTTCGGCTTCGCGCTCTATCCGGTGCTGGTCAACTCCCTGTCGATGGCGGTGCTGGCCATCGTGTTCAACAATGCGGCCCGCCGCCGTTATCCCCATCATGTGCCGCCGCCGGCCCAGACCCATCGCACCCAGGACCCGCCGCCGACACAGCGTGCCGGCATCACCCGGGCCGACCTGCATGCGGCGCTGGCGCAGGGCGAGCTGCTGGACGTGGACGAGGACGACGTGCAGGACGTGCTGTCGCGCGCCTTCCAGCACGCGTTCGAACGGCGCTACGGCCAGTTGCGCTGTGCCGACTTCATGGCCCGCGACCTGGTCACCGTCGACGCCGACACACCCTGCGCCGAAGCGTACCGGTTGCTGGAGCGGCATCGCATCGCGGCATTGCCGGTGGTGACGGCGACGGGCCGGCTGGAAGGGCTCGTCACCCTGCACGATCTGATCGCCGCACCGCTCGACACCCTGCCGCCGCTGGCGCGCAGCAAAGCGGCAGTCTCACAGGTGATGACCACCGGCGTCATCACCGCACATGAAGAGGACACCATCGCCGCGCTGGTGCCGCTGTTCTCCGACCGGGGTCTGCATCACGTACCGGTGGTGAACGACGAGGGCATCCTCCGCGGCATGATGAGCCAAAGTGATCTGGTCGCAGCCTTGTTCCATACCCGCCTGCGCGCCGTGGCCTAGGCGCCGCGGTTCCCCGGGGCGACGCTCCTGGGATGCAGCACGGCACCTCATCGCCGGCGATGCAGCGGGCCTGGTCCGAGCGCCGCAGTACCGGGCATGACAGGGGCGCGCACCGCAGGCACGGCGCCCTTGTCAACCGCCAGCAGGGCGGCCTATTGCGGACCGCCGCACAACGACACCGCCCTGAGCACGTCCTGCGCAGCGTGCGACGCCGGTGCCACCGGGTGTGGCACTTCCGGTCCGCGGCGCCGCCGGAGTAGCGCTCGCCGTAGCGGCTGGAGATCGCAAGTGCGGGGGCCACCGCGCAGCCCGGAACAGCAGGGGTTCGATGCCACGGTATTCGCGGTCGGACCAGTGGAAATGGCTCTTATCGTGATGCAGACTGTCCGGAGAAATCCCACACGGCCGTTTCCGCGCTGCCCGGCACGCAGACCTGCACTGCAGTGTGCGCCGGCGGAATGCCACAGACCGCACCAGGGCATCCGCATCGGCCCGGGGGCGACACAAAGACCGCGGGCCGGCCGCTAGAAGTTGCCGTAATTCTTCATGCAGCCCATCACATGGTTGTTCGGATTGGACAGGCACAGGTAGAAGTCGCGGGCCCGACCGGAACTGGACTGGCACTCGCCCACCGAAAAGCGGCCGCGAGCCTGGTTGAGCTGGGTGTTGAACCGGTCGTACTGGTCCTTGGCCACATAGCCGTCCTTGTAGTTCTTGCGCCCCACCTCCAGCATCGAATCGATGCCGGACTGCCCATCCTTGACCGCCTGGGTGCAATTGAGCGTGCTGGCCTGCTTGGTCTTCAGCAGTGACTTGCCCAGCGCCTCGGCGAACTCCTGCGTTTCCTTGTTGATGGGCTTGACCGGCGTCGAGCCGGTCATGCCGCTGTTGCTGAAGGTCTTCACCTGCTGGGCATTCTTGTTTTCAGGCGGCTGGTTGCTGTACTGGGTGACGCCATTCTCGTCGACCCATTTGTAGACGGCAGCCTGTGCGGCGCCAGCCAGCAGCGCAAGGCAAAGTACGATCAGACGGTTACGCATGGTTGAACCCGCTTCAGTCGATTGTTCGGTCCGCCGGGCCGGATGGCCCACGCGGTACAGGGTGCGGGCATCGTCCTCGCCCGCCTTGTCGCACGGTTGATCTGCAGTGGGTCACCTCTCCTGGTTGGTGCGCCGCTAGGGTTCCCGCGGCGTCTCGAACAGTCGCAGCATGGCTGGCTGTCCTTGTCTTCGGGCGTACTCGCCCACGGTAAAGCCCTGTCCGCCGTCAACGCCGGTCACGCGCTGTTGCGGATCGGCACCGCGCTGCAGCAGCAGGTTGGCGATGGCGACGTTGTTTTTCGCCACCGCCCAGAACAGCAGGCTGCGGCCCTGCTCGTCCACCTCGTCGATCCGGGCGCCGGACAGGATCAATGCCGCGGCGCTATCGCTGGCGTCGTGCTCGATCGCCAGCCGCAGGGGCGAGCGGCCGGCGGCATTGGGCTGGTCCGGGTCGGCGCCGGCCTTGAGCAGTCGCAGTACGAGGCCGGGCTGCTCATGCCGCGCCGCCAGATGCAGCGGCGTGTTTTCCCAGAGGTCCGCCGGATCGTGGCCGTTCACCGCCAGCCCGGGCAGCAGGCAGTCCAGCTGCGCCTCCCTGCCTTCGCGCACCGCCACCGCCAGCGTCAGCCACGGATCGGCCACCTTGGGGCAGGGTGCGGCGGGCAGCGACGCAGGCCACAGCACGGCACAGGCCACGGCCAGCCGCCACGGAGGAAGGCACAGGAACAGGCGCGGCAGTGGCATGGGGACAGTTGAATACGGGTTTGCAAGCTGACTGCAGGTTAGCAGGTCGTCCCCGGGCGGGATAGGCCGGCGTCATGGCGTGACCGGAACGCAACAGCGCCCCATGCCAGCCCCAGTCCCGGGCCGCCTGCACGGGTCCGCAGCCCACGGCGCCTTGTCTCAGCTTGCGCAAAACACCGCTGAAAATTCCTGAAAAAGCCGTCGCCGGGCAGCCGGCGCTCACGCGCAGCGCCAGCGGGCAGGTCGAGTGCCAGCAAGGCGGGGCAGTGCCTGAAAATCAGGGCCGATGCCGCGGCTCCCCCAAAATCGGCCCATTGCGGGCCGCAGGCGCGCTCCGTTAAACAGGAGGGGCTGTACCCATAACAACCGAATCGAGAGGAGCCCATCCCATGATCCATCGTCGTACCGTATTGCAGTGCGCGCTGCTCGCCTGCATGCTCGCCCCGTTGCCACAGCTGGCCGCCGCCGCGCCCGATGCGCAGTCCGCCAAGCACCATGGCCATGCCAAGCGGGCCGAAGTCGTCGCCTACATCCGCACCTGGGCCATGCCGGACGGGCGCTTCTGGCGGGCCAAGGACATCGATGGCAAGGCCATCACCCAGCTCAATCTGGCCTTCGCCTCGATCCGCCCGGACGGCACGGTGTTCATCCGCGACCTGGAGCCGCAGCCGCCCGGCCCGGACGGGGTGACGCCGCCGGTGTTCAAGACGCTATGGCATGAAGTGGCCAAGCTGCAGCGCAAGCATCCGCACCTGAAGATCAACCTGTCGGTGGGCGGCTGGGGCGCCGAAGGCTTCTCGGACATGGCGATGACCGCAGAGGGGCGTGCCCGCTTCATCGGGAGCCTGCTGGCGCTGGTGGAGCGGCACCAGCTCTCGGGCGTCGGTATCGAATGGCAGTATCCGGTGGGGCCGGACTGGGGGCTGCCGATCAAGACCGACCCCAAGGACCGCGACAACTATCCGCTGCTGCTCGAGGAAACCCGCGCCGCGCTCGACCGGCTCTCGGCCCGCACCGGCCGCAAGTATCAGCTCACCGCCGCCGTGCCGTCCGGCCCGTGGTTCGTGCAGAAGAACGATCTGCAGCGCACGGTGAAGTCGGTGGACTACCTGACGGTGACCGCCTACGGCGCCTATGGCAGCTGGAGTGCCACCACCGGGCACTTCTCCAACCTGTTCCAGCGCACCGACGACCCGGCCTTCGGCGGCTGGAGCGCGGACCAGAGCATGCGTGTCTATCTGGACGCCGGCGTGGCGCCGAACAAGCTCCTGATGGGCGTGCCGTTCTACGGCGCGGCTTGGCGCGAGGTGAACAGCGCGCAGAACGGCCTGTTCCAGCCCTTCGCCGCCGGGGCCGCCAATGCCAGTCCGACCTGGGATGACGTCAAGGCGCAGTTCCTGGACGAGGATGGCTTCGTGCGCCACTGGGATGACACCGCCAAGGTGCCCTGGCTGTACAACGGCGACGTGATGGTCAGCTACGAGGACCCGGAAAGCCTGCGCCACAAGGTGAAATACCTGAAGGAACAGCGCCTGGGCGGCCTGACGGTCTGGGAGTATGCGCACGACCTGAAGGGTGAGCTGCTGGACGAGATCAACGACGCGCTGCGCGACTGACGGGCTGGGCGGCCGGGCGGCCGCCGCGGGGTCTGGGCAACTGGCCCGGGCCGCTTGGCACGCGTGTCAAGCGACCCGGGGTTCTGGCAAGATCGCGCCATGCCTGCCTCCACGCTGCCCTCCCCCTGTATCGGCGTCTGCACGCTCGACCCGGCCACGCAAACCTGCCGCGGCTGCCACCGCACATTGGATGAGATCGCCGCCTGGTCGCGGTTGGATGCGCCAGGCAAGGCCCGGGTGTGGCAGCGGCTGGGCGCGCAGCCGGTGCCGCCCGGGTGGCAACGCAAACGCTGTGCCGGTTGCGGCGCCCCCTTTGGCTGTGGCGCCGCCGCGGGCACCTGCTGGTGCATGCAGCTGCCGCCGCTTCCGGTAGCCACCCCCGCCATCGACTGCCTGTGCCCCGCCTGCCTGGATGCGGCACTGCACCGGGCCTGAGACGGGCCGCGCCGTGGCATGATGCCGGCCTGTTTCCCCACTGCCGGAACCGCCATGCCGATCGAACGCCTCAACCCTATGCCACGCTGGTCCGATGCCACCCGCTACGCCGGCTTCATCCACCTGGTCGAAGTGCCCGAGCGCCTGGATACCGGGATGGCCGGCCAGGTCCGGCAGGTGCTGACGCAGGCCGAGGCGACGCTGGCACGCATGGGCAGCGACAAATCGCGGCTGCTGATGGCCACGATCTACGTGGTCGACGCCGCCGACGTGCCCGCGCTCAACGCCGAATGGGAGGCGTGGCTGCCACCGGGCTGCGCGCCGGCGCGCGCCTGCGTCAAGGTGGCGCTGCTCGATCCGGCGATGCGGGTCGAGATCGCGTTCGTCGCCGCGCCCGGGGAAGCCGCATGAAGATCGTGGTGCTGTTCCCGACCCGCACCGAGGCGCGGCATTTCACGCATCCGGCGGCCGAGGTGGCGTTCTGCGGCATCGGGCTCAGCGCGGCGGCGTACGCCACCGCTCGGCTGATCCACGAGCGACGCCCCGACGTGCTGATCCTGGCCGGCATCGCCGGGGTCTATCCGCATTCGCGCTTCACGGTGGGCGAAACCGTGCTGGTCGCCAGCGAGCGCGAGGCCGATCTGGGACTGTTCACCCCATCCGGCTTTTGCCATCTGTCACAGGTGGCGCTGGACATGGACTTTGCCGCACCCACGGTGCTGCACTGCCCCTACCTGCCGGCCACGCCGCCGTTGCCACTGGCGCATGGCAACAGCGCCAACGCCGCGCTCGCCCCCTTCATCGCCAGCCAGGATGCCGACGTGGAAAGCATGGAAGGCGCGGCGTTCTTCCATGCCTGCCTGCAGGCAGGGCAGCGCTTCTACCAGGTACGCGCGATCTCCAACGTGGCCAGCGTGGACCACGCGCCCTGGGACATCGACGGCGCCGTGCGCGCGCTGGCGCAGGGGCTGACCACATTGATCGGGCACCTGGCCGCGCACGGCTGAGCCAGACGCACCGCCACGACGGTACGCGCCCGGCCTCAGCCCGCCTCAGCCCGCCTCAGCCCGCCGCAGCCTCTTCGCCGGCCTCCTCGCCGAGGAAACCACCGCTCTGGTGTGCCCACAGCCGCGCGTACAGCCCATTGCGCGCCAGCAGGCTGGCGTGGTCGCCCTCCTCGACGATCACCCCCTTGTCCACCACGATCAGCCGGTCCATCGCGGCGATGGTGGAAAGACGGTGGGCGATCGCCACCACGGTCTTGCCCTCCATCAGCCGGTACAGGCTGCCCTGGATCGCGGCCTCCACTTCCGAGTCGAGCGCGCTGGTGGCTTCGTCCAGCAGCAGGATAGGCGCGTCCTTGAGCATGACGCGGGCGATGGCGATGCGTTGACGCTGCCCGCCCGACAGCTTCACCCCGCGCTCGCCGACGTGCGCGTCGTATCCGGTGCGCCCCTTGGGATCGGCCAGTTCGAGGATGAACTCGTGTGCCTCGGCGCGCCGGGCCGCAGCGATCATCTCGGCCTCGCCGGCGTCCGGGCGGCCGTACAGCAGGTTGTCGCGCACCGAACGGTGCAGCAGCGACGTATCCTGCGTCACCATGCCGATCTGCGCGCGCAGGCTGTCCTGCGTCACCTGCGCGATGTCCTGGCCATCGATCAGGATGCGGCCTTGCTGCACGTCGTAAAAGCGCAGCAGCAGGTTGACCAGCGTGGACTTGCCGGCGCCCGAGCGTCCCACCAGTCCGACCTTCTCGCCGGGGCGGATGGTCAGGTCGAATGCATCGATGATCGGCTGCTTGCCGTCGTAGCCGAAGCGCACCTGCTCGAAGCGGATCTCGCCGCGGCTGACGGTGAGCGGCCTGGCATGCTCGTGGTCGGTGATGGCGATGGGGCGCGACAGCGTGGCGATGCCGTCCTGCACCGTGCCGATCTGCTCGAACAGATTGGACATCTCCCACATGATCCAATGCGAGATGCCATTCAGCCGCAGCGCCATCGCGGTTGCGGCCGCGACACCGCCGATGCCGACCGTGCCCTGCTGCCAGAGCCACAGCGACATGCCGGCGATGCCGGTGATCAGCAGCACGCTCAAGGTGTGGTTGACGATCTCGAAGCCGCTCACCAGCCGCATCTGCCGATAGGCCGTCTGCATGAATTCCTGCATCGCGCTCTTCACGAAGCCGGCTTCGCGCTGGTTGTGCGAGAACAGCTTCACCGTGGCGATGTTGGCGTAGGCATCGGTGACGCGCCCGGTCATCAGGCTGCGTGCATCGGCCTGCGCGGTGGCGGCCTTGCCCAGTCGCGGCACGAAATACCAGACCGCGGCCATGTAGCCGGCGAGCCACACCAGGAACGGCCATACCAGCAGCCAATCGAACTGGCCCAGCACCAGCAACATGGTGACGAAATAGATCAGTACGAACACCAGGATGTCGGTGATGATCATCACCGTCTCGCGCACCGCGAGCGCGGTCTGCATCACCTTGGCCGCCACCCGTCCGGCGAATTCGTCCTGGTAGAAGCTCATGCTCTGGCCGAGCAGGTGGCGGTGGAAGATCCAGCGCAGCCGCATCGGGAAGTTGCCGGCAAGCGCCTGGTATTTGCACAACGCCTGCAGCGCGATCAGCACCGGGCTGACGAGCAGGATCGCCAGCAGCAACAACAGCTTGCCCCGATGCTGCGTCCACAACTCGGCAGGCGGCACGTCCGCCAGCCAGTCGACCACCGAGCCGAGCATGCTGAACAGCAATGCTTCGAAGGCACCGATGGCGGCGGTGAGCAGCATCATGATCAGGATCAGGCCGCGCATGCCGGCGGTACCGGCCCAGATGAAGGCGAAGAAGCGGCCCGGGGGTTGGGTGGGCGGCGCTTCGGGGTAGGGATGGACTCGTTTCTCGAACCAGTTGAACATGCATTGCTCCTTGCCGTCGGAGCCAGGCTGGATCACAGCCGGGCCCCTGTGAGGGCCTGCCATCATGTGCCAGCACCACGCCAATCACAAGGAACAATCCCGCCGGATTTTGCTTGGCGTTGCCCAACTGCAGCGCTTCGCACGCACCAGTACGGCAGGCCGTGTGGCGGCTACCGGGCGCCGCGCGGGCCTACCACCAGACGGGTTCGGGCTCCAGCGATACACCGAAGCGCTGCGCCACCGACGCCTGCACCGCCGCGGTCAACGCCGCCACGTCGGCGCGCGCGGCGCCGCCGTGGTTCACCAGCACCAACGCCTGGCGCGCGTACATGCCCACCGGGCCGAGATTGCGGCCCTTCCAGCCCGCCTCTTCGATCAGCCAGCCGGCCGCGAGCTTGTGGCTCCCGTCGGGCATCGGATAGGACACCAGCGTGGGATGCTCGGCCAGCAAGGCATCGCGCGTCGCGGCCGGGACCAGCGGGTTCTTGAAGAAGCTGCCGGCATTGCCGAGCAGCGCCGGATCGGGCAGCTTGCGCCGACGCACATTGATCACCGCCTGTGCCACCCCTGCCGGGGTGTGCGGCAGCCCAGCGGCGGCCAGCTCGGCGTCGATCTCGCCGTAGCCGGTGCGCAGCACGGGCGACCTGGGCAAGCGGAACACCACCTCGCCGATCAGCCAGCGCCCGGCCTCGCCCTGCTTGAAGACGCTGTCGCGGTAGCCGAACGCGCACTCGGCATTGCCGAATACCCGCCGCTCGCCGTCGACCAGCCGGTAGGCGGACAGCTCGAACAGCACATCCTTCACCTCGACACCGTAGGCGCCGATGTTCTGGATCGGCGCGGCACCGACGGTGCCCGGGATCAGCGACAGGTTCTCCAGCCCACCCCAGCCCTGCGCCAGCGTCCACTGCACGAAGTCGTGCCACGGCTCACCGCCGCCCGCAGCCACGTACACCGCCTGTCCGTCCTCGCCGAGCACCCGGCGCCCGGCGATCTCGACCTTAAGCGTCAGGCCCGGCACCACCTCGGGCAGAACCAGATTGCTGCCACCGCCCAGCACGTGCCATGGCATGCGGGCAAGGGCCGGGTCGGCAGCCAGCACAGCCAGCTGCGCCGGCTCGCGCAGCACCGCAAGGTGGCTGGCGCGCGCGGCCAGACCCAGCGTATTGCTGTAGCGCAGGTCGACATCGGTCTGGATCGGCAGGGGCATCGGGGACTCCGGCAAAAGAGCGATTATCCGGCAGCAGCCTCCGTACTGGCGAGCCGCGGCAATGGCCACTGCGCCAAAGCAAAGCCCCCTGATCACTCAGGGGGCTGGGCGCGCAGGCAGGATGGTGGGGGGCCGCTTACCAGACCTGCAGATACGCCAGGATGCCTTCGGCCGCCTGACGGCCTTCGTAGACCGCGCGCACCACCAGATCCGCGCCGCGCACCTGGTCACCGCCGGCAAAGACCTTGGGATTGCTGGTCTGGTGCTGATAGCGCTGCTTGAACGGTGCGACGGTGCGGCTCCACTCGTCGGTCTGGATGCTGGCGGCGTCGAACCAGTCCGGGCGTTCGGCCTGGAAGCCGAAGGCGACGATCACGTGATCGCAGTCGATGCCGCGCTCCGAACCTGCCACCACTTCGGGCCGACGCCGGCCCTTCTCGTCCGGCGCACCCAGCTGGGTGGTGACCAGCTTGAGCCTGAGCGAGCCGTCAGCGTTCCGCTCGATGCCGACCGGCTGGCTGTTCCACTGGAATTCGACGCCCTCTTCCTTGGCGTTGGCCACCTCGCGCTTGGAGCCGGGCATGTTCTCCTCGTCGCGGCGATAGGCGCAGATCACGCGCTTGGCACCCTGCCGGATCGACGTGCGGTTGCAGTCCATCGCGGTATCGCCGCCACCGAGCACCACCACGCGCTTGCCGGCCATGCTGACGAAGGCTTCGCCCTCGGGCAGCGTACCCAGGTTGTTGCGCACGTTGTTGATCAGGAACGGCAGCGCCTCAAGCACGCCTGGTAGGCTTTCGCCGTCGAAGCCGCCCTTCATGTACTTGTACGCGCCCATGCCCATGAACACAGCGTCGTAGTCGCGCAGCAACTCGTCAATCGACACGTCGCGGCCGATCTCGGTGTTGAGGCGGAATTCGACGCCCATCTCCTCCATCACCTTGCGGCGGGTGGCGATCACGTCCTTTTCGAGCTTGAACTCGGGAATACCGAAGGTCAGCAGGCCGCCGATCTCTTCGTAGCGGTCGAACACCACGGGCCTGACGCCGTTGCGCACCAGGATGTCGGCGCAACCCAAGCCCGCTGGGCCAGCGCCGATCACGGCGACCTTCTTGTCGGTCCACACCACCTGACTCATGTCGGGGCGCCAGCCCTGCTTGAACGCCTCGTCGGTGATGTATTTCTCGACCGAGCCGATCGACACGGCGCCGAAACCGCCCTGGTTCAGCGTGCAGGCACCTTCGCACAGGCGATCCTGCGGACAGACGCGGCCACAGATCTCGGGCAGCGAGTTGGTCTTGTGCGACAGCTCGGCCGCCTCGAACAACTTGCCTTCCTTGACGAGCTGCAGCCAGTTCGGGATGTAGTTGTGCACCGGGCATTCCCACTCGCAGTAGGGATTGCCACACGACAGACAGCGGCTTGCCTGCTCACCGGCTTCGGGCCGGGCCAACGGCTCGTAGATCTCGCGGAACACGAACTTGCGCTTTTCCACCGGCACCTTCTCGCCGGGATTGCGCGGCACGTTCAGAAACTGGAATACGTCGGACATTGGTTTATCTCGGTAAGGCGAGAAGGGGACAGCGAGCGGAGAAGGGGGAAGGGAGAAGGGGGAAGGGCAACAGCCACGGCGCCATCTCTGATCATCAAAGGAGCGGGGGTTTGACCCTTCCCTCTTCCCTCTTCCCTCTTCCCTGTCTCTCTACCTATCTTCCCGGATGTCTCAATCTTTCAGCAGATCATCGAGCTTGGCCGCCTTGGGCTTGACCAGCCAGAAGTAATCGACCGCCTCGTCGAAGTTGGCAAGGAGCTCGGCCGCCTTCGAGGAGCCCGTCAGCTCGACATGCAGCTTGAGCTTGTCGCGCAGGAACGCGCGCACCGCGCCATAGGCTTCGCCATTGATCAGGTTGATGTCGATCAGCTCGTTGTTGATGCGGTAGGCGAACTTCTCCTTCGGGTCGTGGACCAGCGCAAAGCCCCCGGTCATGCCGGCACCGAAGTTGTAGCCGGTCTCGCCCAACACGATCACTGCGCCGCCGGTCATGTATTCGCAGCCATGGTCACCCACGCCCTCGACGATGGCCGTGGCGCCCGAGTTGCGCACCGCGAAGCGCTCGCCGCCGCGGCCCGCGGCATACAGCTCGCCGCCGGTGGCGCCGTAAAGGCAGGTGTTGCCGACGATCACACCGTCATCGGACTTGAACGTACTGTCCTTGGGCGGATAGATCACCACGCGGCCGCCGGCCATGCCCTTGCCGACATAGTCGTTGGCGTCGCCTTCGAGTTCGAGCGTCAGGCCCTGGGCGTTCCACACGCCGAACGACTGGCCGGCGGAACCGGCAAGCTTGATATGCAGGCAGTCGGCCGGCAGCCCTGCGGCCCCGTGCGCCTTGGCGATCTCGCCCGACAGGCGCGCGCCGATCGAGCGGTTGATGTTGCGGATCCGGTATTCGAACCGCTGCGGCGTCCTGGCCTTGATGCCGGCCAGCGCGTCCTTGACCATCTGTTCGGCCAGTTCGCCCTTGTCGAACGAGGGATTGGAATCCTCGACACAGAAGCGCGGCTCGCTTTCCGGGATGTCACCCTGCGAAAGCAGCACATCGAGGCGCAGCCTGCGCTGGCGCTCGGTGGCGCCGTCGGCGAGCACCAGCAGGTCGGTGCGGCCGATCAGTTCCTCGAAGGTGCGGATGCCCAGCTTGGCCATCAGCTCGCGCGTCTCCTGCGCGATGAAGGTGAAGTAGTTGACCACCATGTCCGGCAGGCCGGTGAAGTACTTCGAGCGCAGCTTGATCTCCTGCGTCGCCACGCCGGTGGCACAGTTGTTCAGGTGGCAGATCCGCAGGTACTTGCAGCCCAGTGCCACCATCGGCCCGGTGCCGAAGCCGAAGCTCTCGGCGCCCATGGCCGCAGCCTTGATCACGTCCAGGCCGGTCTTGAGGCCGCCGTCGGCCTGCACCCGCACGCGACCGCGCAGGCCGTTGGCGCGCAGCACCTGCTGCGCCTCGGTCAGGCCAAGTTCGAACGGGGTGCCGGCGTATTTCACCGAGGTGAGCGGCGATGCGCCGGTGCCACCGTCGTAGCCCGAGATGGTGATCAGGTCGGCGTAGGCCTTGGCCACGCCGGCGGCGATGGTGCCCACGCCCGGCTCGGCGACCAGCTTCACGGAGACCAGTGCCTGGGGGTTGACCTGCTTCAGGTCGAAGATCAGCTGTGCCAGATCCTCGATCGAGTAGATGTCATGGTGCGGCGGCGGCGAGATCAGGCTGATGCCCGGCTTGGAGCAGCGCAGCTTGGCGATCAGCGGGCTGACCTTGTCGCCCGGCAGCTGGCCGCCTTCACCCGGCTTGGCGCCCTGCGCCACCTTGATCTGCAGCACCTCGGCGTTGACGAGGTAGTGCGGCGTGACGCCGAAACGACCCGACGCCACCTGTTTGATCTTGGACATCTTGACCGTGCCGTAGCGCGCGGCATCCTCGCCGCCCTCGCCCGAGTTCGAGCGGCCGCCCAGCCGGTTCATGCCCTCGGCCAGCGCCTCGTGCGCCTCGGGGCTGAGCGCGCCCAGCGACATGCCGGCCGAATCGAAACGCTTGACGATGGATTCGAGCGGCTCGACCTCGTCGATGGCAATGGCCTTGGCCGGGTCGATCCTGAGCTGCATCAGGTCGCGCAGCATGGCCACCGGGCGATTGTTCACCAGATCGGCATACTTCAGGTATTCCTTGTAGTCGCCGCCCTGCACCGCCTTTTGCAGCTGCATCACCACGTCCGGGTTGTAGGCGTGGTATTCCTCGCCGAACACGTACTTGAGCAGGCCGCCCTGCTGCAGCGGACGCATCGGGTTGAATGCCAGGCGCGTCAGCTTCTTCTGGTCTTCCTCGAAATCGGCGAAGGTGGCCCCGCCGATGCGCGAGACCGTGCCGTCCAGGCACAGTCCGATCACTTCCTCGCCGACGCCGACCGCCTCGAACAGCTGGGCGCCGCGGTACGAGGCGATGGTGGAGATCCCCATCTTGGAAAGGATCTTCATCAGACCCTTGTTGATGCCCTTGCGGAAGTTGTTGGCCGCCTTCTCCAGCGGCAGCTCCACCTGCCCAAGCTCGATCAGCTCCATGATGGTCTGATACGCAAGGTACGGGAACACTGCGGTCGCGCCGTAGCCGATCAGGCAGGCGAAGTGGTGCGGATCGCGCGCAGTACCGGTCTCGACGATGATGTTGGTCTTGCAGCGCAGGCCGGCATCGACGAGTGCGTGGTGCACGGCACCGACAGCGAACAGCGCGTGGATCGGCAGGCGATCGCGGGCGATGGCCTTGTCGGACAGCACCACGATGACCGTGCCGTCCTCACGCACCGACCTGAGCACGGCGGCGCGCAGCGCCTCGACCGCGGTCTTGAGGTCGGTCTGTGCCGGATCGTAGAAGATGTCGAAGCGGGCCGACTTGTAGTCCGGGTCGCTCATGCCGGTCAACGCGTCGAACTTGTCGGACGAGAGTACCGGCGAGCGCACTTCCAGACGGCGTGCATTGACCTCGCTCTCGTTGAACAGGTTGCGCTCGGGGCCGAAACAGGTGTTCAGCGACATCACGATCGCTTCGCGGATCGGGTCGATCGGCGGGTTGGTCACCTGTGCGAACTGCTGGCGCAGGTAGTCGAACGGCGAGCGCACCTTTTCCGACAGCACCGCCATCGGCGTGTCGTCGCCCATCGAGCCGACGGCTTCCTGGCCGGCCTCGGCCAGCACGCGGATCACCTGGTCGCGCTCTTCGAAGGTGAGCTGGAACTGCTTCTGGTAGGTGAGACGCTCGACCTTGTCCATGGCCGGCAGGATGCCCTTGTCCTCGGCGATCTCCAGATGCTGGGCGTGCTTCTTCACCCACTCGCGGTAGGGCTTGGCGGCCTTGAGGCGGCTGTCGATCGTCTCGGTGTCGAGAAACTCGCCGGTGGCAAGGTCGACGGCGACGATCTGGCCGGGCTTGACCCGGCCCTTCTGCACCACGTCCTCGGGCTTGTACGGCCAGGTGCCCACTTCGGAGGCAATGGTCAGATGACGGTCGCGCGTGATCACGTAGCGCGCCGGGCGCAGGCCGTTGCGGTCGAGCGCGCAGCCGGCGTAGCGGCCGTTGGTCCACACGAGGCCGGCCGGGCCGTCCCACGGCTCCATGTGCATCGAGTTGTATTCGTAGAAGGCGCGCAGGTCGCGGTCGTTGCTGTCCACGTTCTGCCATGCCGGCGGCACCAGCATGCGGAAGGCGCGGAACACGTCGATGCCGCCCATCATCAGGCCTTCGAGCATGTTGTCGAGGCTCATCGAGTCCGAACCATCGGTCTGCACGATGGGACGCACGGTCTCCATGTCCAGCAGGCTGCTGTCCATGATGGCTTCGCGCGCCTTGGCCCACAGCCGGTTGCCGTGCAGCGTGTTGATCTCGCCGTTGTGCGCCACGAAGCGGAACGGCTGCGCGAGCTTCCACTGCGGCCAGGTGTTGGTCGAGAAGCGCTGGTGGTAGACGGCAAGGCTCGACTCGAAGCGCTCGTCCTTCAGGTCGAGGTAGAACACCGGCAGGTTGTCCGGCGTGACGAGCCCCTTGTACGACAGCACCTTGGAATTGAGCGTCGGGATATAGAACGAGGCATCGGCCTGATTGGCCTTCTCGGCCACGCGGCGCGCCTGGTAGAGCTTGCGGTCGAACGCATCGTCGTCCATGCCGGCGGGGGCATTGACGAACACCTGGGCGATGGTGGGCAGCATGCGCAGCGCGTATTCGCCGCATGCCTCCGGATTGACAGGCACGGCACGCAGGCCGGCGAACACCAGGCCCTGCCCTTCGATGGCGGCCTTCAGGTTGCGGATGGAGGTGTCGCCCACCGCGGTGGCGGTGTCATGGAACACCAGCCCGGCGGCATAGCGCTCGGCCAGGGTGATGCCGGCCTCCCGGGCCACGGCACGCAAAAAGCCATCGGGCTTGCGGAACAGCAGACCACAGCCGTCACCCGATTTGCCATCGGCGGCGACGGCACCACGGTGGGTCAGGCAGGCAAGCGAGCTGATCGCGGTGGATACAAGCCAGTGCGAGGGCTGGTCGTCCATCTGTGCAATCAGGCCGAACCCGCAGCTATCCTGTTCGAACTGCGGGCTATATAACGTGCCCTCCAACCAGCTTTGTCTATCCATCACAGGCACCTTGCGAAAGCCATAAAAAGCCAAAAAAACCGGACAAGTCGGCTTGGCCGGATTCAAGCGAAAGGGCTTGATTCTAGCCACAAAGGGTGCTATCCGCAACCCAAACCCGGGTCTGTCCGGCAATCGGGAAAAACCCTGAACCCCGCGTCACGATTGGCTTTCGCAACGGCAGGCTTCAGCTGGCCGGGACCCCTGTGCATTGCAACAACGGCGCTGAAACCCCACGTGCATTGTTGCCTTTGCAAGTTGCATTGCCGGTAAGCGCACAAGCACGCCGAAGCGGCTGAACCGGGCAGGGGCAGGCGCCCGGAAGGCGCATCGGGCCGGCCAAGGCACCGGCCATCTTCCGCCCATCCGCTGCACGCACCGCGGACCGTCGGGAGCAGCCCGGCGCCGTTTGAGCCGGACAAGGCGTGCGGCACGCCGTTCAGGTTATGCGACGGGCACGCCGGCGCGGGTCAACCCAGCCAGTCGCGCGCCGGCAGGAAATCGCTGAGCAGTCGCGCCTCGGCGCTGCCTTCGGGTGGTTGCCAGTCATAGCGCCACTTGGCCAGCGGCGGCATCGAGCACAGGATGGATTCGGTACGCCCGCCCGATTGCAGGCCGAACAGCGTGCCGCGGTCCCACACCAGGTTGAATTCCACGTAGCGGCCGCGCCGGTAGCCCTGCCAATCGCGCTCGCGCTCGCCATAGGCAAGCTCGCGCCGCGCCTCAACGATCGGCACATACGCCGGCAGGAAGGCATCGCCCACCGCACGCATCATGGCAAAGCCGCCGTCGAAGCCGCCGTCGGCGAAATCGTCGAAGAAGATGCCGCCGATGCCGCGCGCCTCGTTGCGGTGCTTCAGGAAGAAATAGCGGTCGCACCAGCCTTTGAATTCGGGGTAGTAGTGCGTTCCCAGCGGATCGAGCGCGGCCTTGCAGGTGGCGTGGAAGTGGCGCGCGTCCTCCTCGAAGCCGTAGCAGGGCGTCAGATCCATCCCGCCGCCGAACCAGAACACGTCCTCGCCCGTGCCATCGGCGTGGTAGGCGCGAAAGCAGCGCACGTTCAGGTGCACCGTCGGCACATACGGGTTGCGCGGATGCAGCACCAGCGATACCCCCATCGCTTCCCAGGCGCGGCCGGCGAGTTCGGGGCGGTGCGCGGTGGCCGAGGCTGGCATGGCGGTACCCATCACATGCGAGAACAGCACACCGCCCCGCTCCAGCAGCGCCGAATCCTCGATCACGCGGCTGATGCCGCCGCCGCCCTGCGGGCGCTGCCATGCATCGTGGATGAAAGCGCCGCCGTCCAGGTTTTCCAGGGTGGCGACGATGTTCTGTTGCAGCGTGAGCAGGTAGTCCTTGACTGAAGCGATATCCATGGCGGCAGCGGCAGAGTGGAAGAAGGGAAAAGGGCCCGGGATGGCCCGATGGGAAGGCGGCCGCGCGGTGCGGCCGCCGGTGGCACCGCTTACGGGTGACCCTTGGGCTGGGCCGCCCCCAGGGCTTCCACCTTGACCTGGACCTGCACGGTGCCGGCACGCTCGAAGGTCAGCGTCAGCGGAAACTGCGATCCTTCCTTGAGCGGCTGCTTCAGCCCCTGCAGCATCACATGCAGCCCGCCAGGCGCGAGGGCCTGCTTGCCTTTGGCCGGGATTTCGATCCGGGGCACCTGCCGCATTTTCATCACACCTTGCTCCATCCGCATCGAATGCAGCTCGGCCTGCTCGGCCACCGGGGTCTTGACCGCCAGCAACGCATCGGCCTCGCCCTCGCTGTTGTTGAACACCATGAACACGCCGCCCACCTTGGCGCCCGGCGCGCTCGCCCTGGCCCATGGGTGTTCGATCAACAGGCGTTCCGCCACGAATTCGTGAGCCACCGCGGTGGCCGCACTCAGCGCCAGTACGGCGCCCATCAGCATCTGCTTCATGAAAGGTTTCCATTGGAAGTGTAAAAAGCGGCGGTCGATACCGGCACGGCAGGCGGCGGGGCGCGCGCCTGCGCCCGGGCAGGCACCAGGAACGGTGGCGCCGGCGGTACCAGACGCGGCACCGGGGCGGGCGCGGCGACCAGCAAGGCGCGCGCCTGCGGCGCAGGCGGCACCTGCTCCAGCCCCGCCTGCGCGGCAAGGCAATCGGGGCAGGGCGACCCGGGCGGCTGCGGCGTGCTGCGCTTGGCCGGCTGGCCCGCGACGCAATAGGCCAGGTCCGCCGGGAGGCCCGGCGGCGCATGCAGATTGCGCCAGCCGGCCGCGAACAGCAGCAGCAGGCACAACAGCACGGCGAGGCGGGCGGAGGGTCGCGGCACAGGAGGCTCGGTCGTGGGGGTTGCGGGATTATAGCCACCGCGGCGCAGGCGTGGACTTTGCTAGGATGCGAAGGACATGTCCACGGTGGCGGCACGGCTGCGCCCGGACGATCCGACACGGCAGCATCCGACGTCCGGTGCACCACGTACCGGCAGGATCGGCCCAGCTGGTACGCATTGCCGCGCATGCCGGACAGACAACGACTCAAGGAGCGCAACGCAGTGGATGAACCTTGTCCGGCCCTCCCCTTCAGGTCAGGATACTGCCCAGCGTCGCAAGCGGCGCCGAACGCACTGGTGCCATCACGTTGAACAGGCTTCGGTTGTCCATCCTTGCTCCGTTGAAGCTGCTGGCGCTGCTCTGTCTGCCACCGTTGCTGGCAGCATGTGGCAATCTGCCGGTGAGGCCACCTGACACCGCGGCGCCGATCGAGACCGCCGGCACCCAACTGGCACGCATGACTGCGCCGTTGTTGGCGCAGCACCCCCGGCTGACCGGGCTGTATCCGTTGGAACACGGGCGCGACGCGTTGCTGGTGCGGCTGGCGCTGGCCGCGGCGGCGCAAAAGGCCATCGATATCCAGTACTACATCTGGCACGACGATCTGACCGGGCGGCTGATGATGGCCAAGCTGCTGGAGGCTGCCGATCGCGGTGTGCGGGTGCGCATCCTGCTGGACGACCTGGGCGCCAATGCCGATGACGACATCCTGCTTGCGCTGGACGCCCATCCGAACGTCGAGATCCGGCTGTTCAATCCCACCGCCAACCGGCATCTGCGGCGGCTGTCGGCGCTCCTGGACCTGAAGCGCGTCAACCAGCGCATGCACAACAAGACCTTCATCGCGGACCGCCAGGCCACCATCGTCGGTGGGCGCAATATCGGCGACGAGTATTTCGCGGCCAACCCCGAAATCGAGTTCAGCGATCTGGACGTGCTGTGCATCGGCCCGGTGGTGCCCCAGGTGCAGCGCTCGTTCGACCTCTTCTGGCGACACGAGCTGGCGATACCGATCCGGCTCTTCTACCCGGACAAGCCGCTCGAAGGCGAACTGGAGAAGGTGCGGGCCGACTACCGCAAGCAGTTGCAGGACGAGCGTGCCCAGGCGTATCTGCAGGCACTGGCCAAGGAGGCGACCGAGACGCGGCTGAAGACATTGCAGTTGCCGTTCTACTGGGGCCGGGCCCGCGCGCTGTACGACCATCCGGACAAGCTCGACCCGGACGAGGACGCCACGCTGCTGGCCGAGCGGCTGGCGCCGGTGGCCCAGGCCACGCGTCGCGAGCTTTCCATCGTCTCGCCCTATTTCATACCCGGGGAAGGCGGTGTCACCTGGATGCGTGCGCTGGAGAAGATGGGCGTGACCGTCAAGGTATTGACCAATTCACTGGCTGCGACCGACGTGGCGCTGGTGCACGCCGGCTATGCCAAATACCGTAAACCGCTGCTGGAAAGCGGGGTGCAGTTGTACGAGCTCAAGCCGGACCCGCCGCAGGCAGGCGGCAGTGGTGCTGGCAGTGGCGGTGGGCGAGGCAGCGCGACGCGCGGCGGCAGCGGATTCGGCAGCGGCATCGGCTTTCGTGGCTCGTCGCGCGCCAGCCTGCACAGCAAGGCATTCGTGTTCGATCGCCGCAACGTCTTCATCGGCTCGCTCAACCTGGACCCGCGCTCGATCGAACTCAATACCGAGATCGGTGTGCTGTTCGAAAGCGAATTGCTGGGCCAGCGCATGGCCGAACAGTTCGACCGGCTGGTAGCGCGTGATGCCTACACCTTGTCGCTGGACGGGCAGGGGCGGGTGCGCTGGCAGGAGGGCGACGGCCGGGACTACGACAGTGAACCCAAGTCGAGCAGCTGGCGCCGCTTCAATGTCTGGCTGTTCTCACTGCTGCCGCTCGAATCGCAGCTGTAGCGCGGGCGGTGGTGCTGCAGAACCAGGGGCCGGCACCGTCGCGAGGGCATCCGTGCCGCCCACGTTGTCGCGCCCGCGTGACACCGTCGGAAACGCGGGGCAGCAAAAAGGCCGCGACAGCGGCCTTTTCAACGCGGGCAGCCATGGGCTCAGGCCAGCTGCACCGGGATCCCGTTCTTGGTATTGACGATGCGATTGGCTTCGTCGACGTAGACGAGCGAGGGCTGATGATGGGCAAGCTCCGCCTCGGTGTAGTCGGCGAAGGTGGCAATGATCAGCAGATCGCCGACCTGCGCACGGCGCGCCGCCGAACCATTGACCGAGATGATGCCCGAACCGCGCGCCGCCTTGATCGCATAGGTGGAGAAACGCTCACCGTTGTCGATATTCCAGATATGGATCTGCTCGTACTCACGGATATTGGCCGCGTCGAGCAGGTTCTCGTCGATGGCGCAGGAGCCCTCGTAGTGCAGCTCGGCGTGCGTCGTGGTCACGCGGTGGAGCTTGGATTTGAGCATGGAACGTTGCATGGCGGCCCTCTGCCAGAAAAGTGAGAAATTATAAGGTGTTAGCGTGAAAAACCAAGGGGGATGGGGCGGACCGGGCCGACACCCGGCATCTGCGCCCTGCCTCGCACATGGGTGCGGCAGGGCGACAAGACAAGCCCGGGCCGACGCTCAGTTGGACCCGCGGTAGATCAGGCAGCCATCGAGCACGAATTCGCCGTTGCCCGGCTGCGCACCGGGCGCCACCCGTTCGAACACGAATTTGCGCCCGTCGACCAGCACCCAGGCCGGGATCGGCTGGTTCTGATAGCGGCCGACCGCCTCGTCCGCGCGCACCACCTGCTGCGCCGTCGTCTCGGGCAACGGGGCAGGTGCCTCGTCGTAGCGGGTCTCGTCAGCGGCGGCGGGCATCCGGGCCGCTTCGCCCTCCAGTGGCGGCAGGCTGCGCAGATACCAGCCGAACAACAGTGCCGGCACCAGCACGCGCCGCACCCGCTTCTGGTTGTCCACGATGCAGGCTACGCCGAAACGCTCGCCGCATTGCGGGCAGCGCGCGCTGGCGGCGATCGCCAGATGATCGTCGATCAGGCGGGCGGCGCCCTGCATGTCGCGCGCATTGAGCATATGGCCGCAGCGTACGCAGGGTTTGGAGAACTGGCGGATCTGCTCGCCGTTGCGAAAGCGCACCGGCAGCAGCTGGTTCAGGGGTTTCTTGGGCGACATCGTCATCAAACGCCGGATCACATGGTGGCCAAGCGGCAATCGAGGTTCAATTCAAGGTAATCGGTGGCAAGGCGCAGCAGTTTGACTGTGGCGCCCGCCGGCAATTCCGGCAACCCGGGCACGCGGATCACCAGCGGCGTGCCGTCCACGCGTACCAGGTTTTCCTTGATGACCGTGCAGCTCATCTCGTTCCGGTTCTCCTGCTCCAGATAGCGCAGACACCAGTACCGCTCCATTCTGTCCTGGAATTCGGCATAGGCGGCATACGCGGTGTCAAACGCGCCGATCGCCGCATACAGCTCGGCGTCGTTGCGGCCGAAGCGCGGCTTTTCGTTGCGCAGCAGCGCCAGCAGCTGCTGCTGGTTGATGAAGTCGATCGCGCGGCGCAACGGGGACGAGCTCCAGGCATAGCAGTCCACCCCGAGGCTCAGATGCGGCCCGGGCTGGGTGGTCAGGCGTACCCGCCCGCCACCTTGCGAGCGATACACCGCCGCCACCTCGCCACGCGCCAGATCCTTGCCCCAGGTGCTGTTGACCAGGATGGCCAGTTCCGACACCAGCTTGTCCATCGGCGAACCGCGACGACGCGGCACAATGCGCACCGTCTGGCTGCCGTCCGGCAGTGTATCGACATAGAAGCTGTAGTCCAGCCGCACCGGCGCATTCGGTTCGGCCTTGCCGCGCCGCCCTTCCAGCTCGCCAGCGAAGCGCCACAGATAGTTCAGCTCGGCCTTCCAGGGGTAGTCCTCGCCTTCGTGCTCGTGCCCGGCGGTGGCCTCGTTGAAATAGGGCTCGATCTGGTCATGGCGCAGGTTGGCCACGATGGGCACTTGCTCGATCCGCGTCTGGTGCGAAAGCACATCGAACCCCGGCGACAGCTCCAGGTACAGGCTGATCGCAGGTCGCGCGCCGCCTTCCTTGAGGGTGTACTGCGCCACCAACCCGTCGGGCAGCATCGTGATCTTGTCGCCTGGGAAATAGACTGTCGAGAGGCGCTCGAACACCAGTTTGTCCATCGGCGAACCGGGCGCGATGCCCAGTGTGGGTGCGGCGATATGGATGCCGACCTGGGTGTTGCCGTTCTTGAGTGGCACGATGCTGAACGCGTCGTCGATCTCGGTCGTGGTCGAGTCGTCGATCGAGAACGCCGCGACCTGCGCGAGCGGCAGGTCGGCAGGTGGCGGATAGTCCCCCTCGGCCTGCGCCTCGCGGCCGTTGGGGAAGAACTGGAGCAGGAACCCTTCCAGGAAATAGCGGCCCACATCCGGGATCGCGCCGACCTTGTGCAAAAGACGCAGCGGGCTGGTCTGCGTCGCCTCGGCCGCGGCGGCCAGCGCCTTCCACTCCAGGCCGTTCTTGTCCGGACGATGCAGCAGCTTGTGCAGCACCGGCGCAAACACCTCGGGCAACCCGCCCGCCATCAGCTCGGCCTGCCAGGCGGCCATCTGCTCGGCTTCGCGCTGCTTGCGGGCAAGGCCGGCCAGCGCAGCCTTCAGATTGTCTTCCGGCGCTGCCTTGTAGCGGCCACGGCCCTTCTTGTAGAAATACATCGGTGCGCTGGCAACGCGCAGCAGCACCGCCGCCTGTTGCAAGGCGCCGGCCCCCGCGCCGTAGTATTCGACGGCGATCTCCTCGAAGCCGAATTCATCGGCACCGCAGACCTCCCACAGGAAATCCAGGTCGATCTCGCCGGCGAGTGTCTCGGCTTCCTGCCACAGGGCGGTCGGGTCGGGACGCTCGAACCTGAGCAGCACATTGCTGGCCTTGACCTTGCTGCGCTTGCCGCGCACGTCTTCGACCATCAGGCTGGCCGGTTGCGCTTCCTTGATTGTGGCAACCTTGAAGCCCCCGTCCTCCTCGTACAAAACGTGCATGCCCGACCCTTGCGGAAAAACGGCGGATTATACACCAGCCCCCTGCGATGGTCAGGCTAAAGCGTTGATACACAAGGCTTGCCGGTCGGTATCCGGGCCTGGAAGGCCAGCACCGCACAACGCCGGCGCGGGCAAGGCCGGTCGCGGGACGATGCGTGATCGCGGCGGCTAGTGTGCCTGGTCCAGCCGGTCGGCCGATTGCAGCAGTTGCGAGACTGCGCGCTCGAACAACGGCAGATCCTCGATGAAGCACGCGCGATCGCTGTGCAGCAGCCGCAGGAACAGGCGCAGGCTGATGATGGAAGGTGCCGCCTCGCCGCCCAGGTTGAGGACCAGCCGCTCCCGCGCGAGATCCGGCCAGCTCAGCACCGCCGGCACCGTCTTGCCACCCAGATTGATCTGGACCCCGACACCGCGCTGCAGCTTGGCCAGGACTTCGTCATCCTGGCGCAGCAGCATCTCGTCCTCCTCGGCATCGACCGGTTCGTCCTCGAACAGCCGATCCATCAGGTCCAGCCGCGTCTCCAGCTCGCGGATCGCCTCGTCGAGCAGTTGGCTGTCCGGGCGCGGACGCCCTGCACGCAATGTAGCGCTGGGCACGAACGCCTCTTCGTCCAGACATGCCTCGAAGCGCTCGCGGAAATACGCCAGCGCGGGCACCTGACCCACCACGGTGCTGCGCATCGCCAGCTGGTGCGCATCGAGCAGCCAGGCCAGCAGGGTGCGCCGGGTGTCATCACGCCCCGCCAGTGCCAACCCTTCGCGCAGCACTGCCACCATGCCGGGCAGGATCTGCCGCAGCTGTGTGCGGTCGTCCTCGGTGATCTTGGGAGCGACGCTCCAGACCAGCTCGGGCACCACGCGCCAGAAGCGCAGCGCCTGCGACGGATCGTGCCGCCCGGCGACTTCGATCGCCCGTGGCCAGTCATGGTGTAGGAACTGGTGGAGATAGTCGTCCAACCGGATTTCGCCGATGGCGGCGCCGGTCATCGCAACGATGCGGGCAAACTGCAGCGTGCGGCCCTGGGCGCGGTCGACCGCGTCCAGCGCCGGCGCCACGGTGGCCTCGCTGGCGCGCAATTCGCTCGCGATGAAAGCATCCAGTTCATCCAGCATGCGCGTGAACGAGCTGGCCCCCTCGTCGGGCCGGGCCAGCAAGGCTTCGACGATGCGGCTGATCTCCTCGGCCACCCGCACACCGCTCGGATCGATCTGCTTGAGCCCGAGCGAGATCGACCCGATACGGTTGATCAGCATGCGCACCGGATGATTGCGGCTGGTCAGCAGCGATGCATCCTGCAGTGCCAGCTTGAGCACCGTGAATTGCAGGCGCCCCAGTTGGGCGCGCACTTCGGCCGGCACGGTGGTATCGCGCAGGATGAACTCGAACAGCATCGCGACGATGTCGATGGTCATCTGCTCGCGATCATCGCGCGCCTGTTCGATCAGCGCCTCGCGGTGCGCCAGCAGCCAGTTGCGCGGACGCCCGTCCCCGGAGAGCGCGATGCCGGCATGCGCCTGCTGCAGCTGGCCCAGCGATTGCACCAGCCCGGCTGCGGGCCCCTCCGGCCGGGCCTGCGCGTCCCCCGCCGGCAGGGCACCGGAGAACAGCTTGCGCAGAAACGTGCCGGCACGCTGCGGCCCGGCCAGCCAACCACGGGCCGACCCGGTCGCAGCGGCAGCCCCGGCCCAGCCGGCCGCCGCGGTGCTGCCGGCCGGCGCGAAATCCTCGTCATCCTCGGGCGCCGCCACCAGGTGCACCAGGCGCTCCTCGCGCGCCTCCGGGCCGCTGGGCCAGCCCGCGCCGCCGCTGTACGGCGCGGCCGCGACGAAGTCGCCCGGGGGCGTCTCACCCGGCCCGTCGACCGGCGCTGCACTGCCGGAAAACCCATGCGCCCAGGGGGCGGCCCGCACCTTCACCTGCAACTGCGCCGCAATCCCATGCTGGGCAAACAGCGCGTTGAGCGCTTCATAGATGGGGCAGATCCGCCCGGCCAGGCCCTCACACAGGTCATCGGTCAGCAGACTGGCCACCTCGCGCGAATCGACCAGACCTTCGACGGTATTGGAAATGCAGCGCGACAACAGATAGGGCCGGAACGGGTTCTCCCGCTCCTTCACGTTCTGCTCGCCGAACAGCAGCGCCACGCGGATATTGAGATCGCGCAGCTGGTCCTCGACCTCGTCGCGCAGGTATTTGGTGATGGCATCCAGGCGCAGCTCGTCCTCGATCGCAGCCAAATTGACGAGGGTGAGCGCTTTGCCATCGCTGGAAAAAGACGGCCTGAAGCTGCTGTAGGCGGTCTGGAAGCTGCGGTTGAGCAGCTGCTCCATCTGCTCGACCAGATCGAGGCGCAGCGTCTCGTAGTGGCGCAGCATCACGCTGCGCGCCTCGAACAGCTGGCTCGATTCCTTCATTGACCCGGCAAACTCGGCCTTCTTGAACAAGCGCGCTTCGCTGAGCGGAATCAACTCCGCCAAGAGCTCGGCAAAGCGTTGCAGGAACATGGTGCGGGCCTGTGCCAGCAGGTCATTGCGATCCATCATTGTCCTGTCCTTCGTTGCCCGGCCGGGCCTGCAACCACGCCACCTGGGCGCCGGGTATCAAAGTTCAACCGCATTTATTTAAACAACAAGTCAAACAACAGAAAGAATATTTGTCTGACATCAAGCCAACCACACGGAATAGCGCCTTTTTACTGGCATTCTAGCATGTAAGCATACGCCGGCCGGCTTTCAAGACAGTATTTAGCTTACCGACAAACCCAGCCCAGGCAATACGCCCCCCGGGCCGACCTGCGGCAAGGCCAGATGCACGACGCTTGGACAGGCATAGCCGATCCATGCGGCATTACGGCCTGCAAAACGACGGCCGCACGCCAGCCGGGCAGTATTCGTCGGCACCGCACCCGTACCAGCCACTCGTCAATAGCCGTGCATCCCCGTATGCCGCGGCCGGAATACGCGCATGGGCGCTGCCACAGCGGCACTGGAACACCGCCGCACCATGCCGTTCGTCCCACTGGAATCCGGTTTTTGCATGGGTACCCACAAAACGCAACCAAATGGTTGCATAATTGCCGATATGGACGACGTGTTCAAAGCGCTGGCCGATGCCAGCCGACGACAATTGCTGGACCAACTGCATCAACGCAATGGCCAGACGCTGGGCGAGCTGTGCGAACCACTGGCGATGTCGCGCCAGGCGGTGGCCAAGCATCTGGCCATCCTGGAAGCGGCCAATCTGGTCAGCGTCCATTGGCAGGGCCGCGAGAAGCTGCATTATCTGAATCCGGTACCGCTGCACGAAATCCATGTGCGCTGGATCGGCAAGTTTGAGCAGGCGCAGCTCGCGGCGCTGCACACGCTCAAGACCCGACTGGAGGAATCCACCGATGACTAAGCCAAGCTTCATCTATGTGATCTACATCGCCACCACGCCCGAAAAACTGTGGGAGGCGCTGCTCGATCCGGAGACAACCAAGCGCTACTGGTGCCGGCAGTGCAACGTATCGGACTGGCAGCCCGGCTCGCGCTGGGAGCATCGCGACTACGACCATCCGGAACGGCTCAATCTGGTGGGGTCGGTGCTGGAAAGCGATCCACCACGGCGGCTGGTGTTGAGCTGGGCTGACCCTGAGCATGCGGACAATCCGGACAAGGTATCCCGCGTCACCTTCGAACTGAAGCCGCACGCCCACGAAGTGAAGCTCACCGTGCGGCACGAGGAGCTGGAAGCGGATTCGCCGATGCTACGGGGGATTTCAGACGGCTGGCCCGCCATCCTGTCCAGCCTCAAGACGCTGCTGGAGACCGGCGAACCGCTGCCGCTCACCGCCCACCACTGGAACGATGAGCTTGCCTGCACCCGCGACGGCGCGACAAGCGAGCCGGCGCAAGGCTGAAAACGACAACGGCACCCGCAACGGTGCCGTTGTGCCATGCCATGCGGCCGTGGCCGGGAAGCTGTTGTCAGGCCGGCAGGCGGCGCCGACGCGCTGCCAGCAGCCCGACCAGCCCTAGCCCCATCAACGCATAGGTTTCGGGTTCGGGCACCGGGGAAATAGGCGTAGTCAATGCGCCTATATAGAAACTTGACAAGTGTGCAGATATCGTACTGTCTCGGCTCACAGGGTTATCCAGCAAAGCCAAAGTTGTGAACTGAAACCAGACCCCCACTCGCCCAGCAAATGTGGAATCACTCCCCCACTCGTAATCCGATTTACTTCGATATAAGGTATCAGCGATATAGCTTCCACCTCTACTTCGATAGGAAATCTCTTCGGTAATATCATGGTTCCATCTCCACCTCGAATCCCAACCCCATTTCTCACTACTCATTGCATAGGTATTAATTTTTGCGGTAACACTAGCATGAGCACTGCGCTCATCCAAGGAAGGCTTGAGCTGGCCTTTCCCTCCAAAAGCAACATTCAGACCCGCCACGGAACGCGAAATCGCTCGATTTCCCTTGGCTTCGATCATCATATAATCAGAATTATCCAAAATGGACGATGTATGACCATATCCACTCAGACTGGAGTCTAATATGCTCCCCCTATCTGTCGGAGTAAATACCAGATTGTCGTACTGATCAAGCCTCACATCCAAACCTTGCATAAAACTACTATCCATATTTACGTAATATCGTACATGCTCAGCCTCGATGATAGAGTAGGCCGCATGGACAGCTGTGCCACTCATCAAAAATACCATCACAATCAAATTGTGCAATTTCATTGTGCATGACTCCTTTGAAAAATTCCTGATTAATATCTTTAATCAAACATAGTGGAAGCGCCGCTTATTGGCTTACAAAAACCACAGTGCATTCTATTCAGCGCCAGCATTGCTATAGCGGGTACGGCGCCGCCGCATCGCCAGAACCCCAACGAGCCCCAAGCTCATCAATCCATAAGTCTCAGGCTCAGGAACAGGAGAGACAGGAACAGTCGATACGCCGATATGAAAGCTCGACAAGCGTGCAGACAGCGTGCTATCCCGACTGAGTGGATTAGTCAACACGGCCCAGGTTTGCAATTCGAAATACATCCCTACCCGCCCAGCAAATGAGGACCTCGTCCCCCACTCGTACTCGTCTTTACTGCGAAGCAAAGTATCAGCAGTATAGCTTCCACCACTGTTTTTATAGATGGCTCTTTCGGTGACATCGTAGCCCCGACTCCATCTAAAGTCGCTTTGCCATTCACCGTTCTTGTTCTCAAGCGAATAGGCCTCTATATCAGCAGCAATACTGGCATTTGCCTCTCTAATGTGCTGGGAAAAGGCAGGCTTGAGTTGGCCTGTGCCTCCAAAGGAGTAATCCATACCCATAAAGGTTCGGGATATCTCTCGCCCCCTCTTAGCTTCGGCCATAATAAAATCACTACCGGATCTGAAAATGAAAGATGTGGCGCCATGCCCACGCTGATTGGATTCCAATATGGTCTCCGTCTCGGTGGGTGTAAATACCAAATTGTCTTCTTGATCAAGACTTACGGCCAAACCCTGTATAAATGCATCATCCATATCCACGTAGTAACGTACATTCCGGGCTTCGATGACGTTGTAAGCCGCTTGTACAGCTGCGCTGCTCATCAGCAATCCGATTGCAGTCAATTTCAATAGTCTCATCGCTGTTTCCTTTGGAAAAGCCCGACGAAGGGCAAGCAGTGGTGTTATGCTTTTGTCTAAAATTACTTAGGATTCCTGGATGGCGCACAGCGAAACGAAGCAGCTTAAGTATATTTGGCCAGCACCAATAATTATTGCACCGATAACATTCCAAAAATACTCATTTAGTGCAAGGATTGCCATGTAGTCCTAAGGATATTCAGCCCAAGAATCACTGCTATTGGAGCATAACCTTACACTTAGGCTTTTTCCCGAATATCGATTTAAAAGCAACCATTCCAATCTGGGTTCATGGCAAAGCCCACCTTGAGATAGCGGTCATTTGAAACACGCGTTCCCTGGCTACCACACGGTGCAGCACCCGAGTCATTGCAAGGCTAAGAACGACAGCAGCCCCTGAAAAAGCGCGTCGTCGTACGCCGTTCAGCCCCGGCATAGACAAGGAGGCCTCGTCAGACCGGCCGCCGCCGCCGCATCGCCACCAACCCGACAAGCCCTAGCCCCATCAGCGCGTAGCTCTCCGGTTCGGGGATCGGCGAGACCGGTCTGGTTATTAAACCAACAGAAAAGCTAGGCAAGCGTGCAACTATTGAGCTGTTACGGTCTACAGGGTTAATTAAAGAGGCCGAGGCATATAACTCAATCGAGATTCCCACTCGCCCTGCAAATGTGGAACTCGACCCAAAACCACCTGCCCAACCCATATGGTGCAAGGTTTCGCTGGTATAGCTTTCTCCATTGCTTGCATAAACTCCTTTGGAATAGCTGTACCCCTGCCCCCATCTGTCATCGTATACCCATTTATCATTTTTGTAGGTAAGCGAATTGGCATTCATATAAACGTTGACAGTAGCAAAAGCTGGCTCAGTTGCATCAGCTGCCTGTGGCTTCATCTGGCCCACCCCCCAGTAGGTGAGCTGCGGTGTAATCGTGGAAGCAAAGATACCTTGATCGCCCTTGGCTTCAGCCATTAAAAAATCTTTATGGGTTAACAAACTGGCACCTGTTTTACCATGTCCACGCTGGCTGGCTTCCAGTATGTTCTCTCTATCGGCAGGAGTAAAAACAAGATTACCATAGCTATTAAGGCTGATAGTGAGCCCTTGCATAAAGCCACTATCCATATCCACGTAGTAACGTACTTTCTCGGCTTCGAATACCGTATAAGCTGCTTGCGCAGCTGCGCTGGTCATCAACAAGCTCATCGCGAGCAATTTAAATAGCTTCATTGCTTTTTCCTTTCAATAAATACCGGCAAATGGCAAGGAGTGGTATGCGTGTTTTCTCAAAGCGCTGCGTACTATTTACCAGCCTTCCCTTACAAGCAAGAAGAAAACACTATAAAGTTGGTTGGTGTAGATAAGAATTAGGTTTATGATCTCCTTAAATTAAAAGTCAGCAAATAATAAGATAAAATTTCGAATTATTTAATAACCCAGCAATGTAAAAATTGACACGCCCTACTTATAGCTGTCAAAAATTACTAGAATTTCATTTTTCCTTGCATTATTAGTCAACATTTGGCGGCTTTCCGTGTTTGAGGCTTGTAGCACGAGGCCGTACACAACATGTCGAATTTATGAGTACCGCTGCTCAAAGCCGCGCGGTACTTTGTCAGGGAGCCCGAGTGAAATACCGCTTCATGAACGAACACCGACACCACCATCCGATCACGACGCGGTGTCGGGTACTGCAAGTGGCCCGGGCCGGATTCTACAAATGGCCACAACAGCCGGATTCCAACCACGCCAAGGAACATGCCCGTTTGCTGGCGCTGATCCGGGGTTCCTACGCCGCCAGCGGCGGCGTGTATGGCTCGCGCCGCGTTCTGGGTGATCTGCGCGAAATCGGCGAAGCCTGCGGCAAGCATCGCGTAGCGCAACTCATGCGCCAACCAGATCAAGGCCCAGCGCGGCATAAAGCCCCTCGGCCTATTGCAGGCCGGCCGTGATTGCTGGCGCCCAACCATCTGACCCGCGAGTTAGCCTTGGATACCTTGCTGATGGCCGTTTGGCGACGCAAGCCGCAGGGGCGGGTGCTGGTGCACTCCGATCAGGGTTCGCAGTACGGTGGCGATGACTGGCGGCGTTTCTGCGTGGCGAACAACCTGGAGCCGAGCATGAGCCGACGGGGCAACTGCCAGGACAATGCCTTGGCTGAGAGCTTCTTCCAACTGCTCAAGTGCGAACGGATGGATGCCGCGTAAGACCCACCAAACCGGGAAGAAGCGCGACGTGACATGTTTGATTCCATCCAGCGGTTCCACAACCCGAAGCGTCGGCACGAGACCAGCAATGGGCTATCGCTGGTAGCGTATGAACGACAACATTCCCAACGGCTCGTGAGTGTCCAGGATACCTAGCGGCTGCCGGCCGACGGCCACGAACTGGACGACGCCGCATGTCGGGGTGCCGGATACGTTCGGTGCGCCACAGCAGTGGGCCATGCGGGCGTGCTATAACTGCGCGCATCGTGTCACCGCCGTTCCACGCCATGCCGTCCCGTCGCCGGTTTCTCGCGCTGTTCTTCCTGCTCGCCCTGCTGGTGGCGCTCGACTATGGCTGGCTGTCGTTGACCCGGGCAGTGGATGACCGGACAGGCGATCTGCTGCTGAGCCGGCATGCGGCGCAGCGGCCGGCCTCGCCGCAGGTGGTGATCGTGGATATCGACCAGCGCAGCCTGGAAGCGCTGAACGAGGTGGCCGGCAGCTGGCCGTGGCCGCGCGCCATCCATGCCGAGATGATCGAAATCCTGGCGGCGCAGCGTCCCGCCGCCATCGTGTTCGATGTGCTGTTCAACGAGCCGGATACCTTCCGACCGGACAGCGATGCGCTGTTGCGCGACGTGGCATTGGCGCACCGCAACCTGTATTTCCCTTATGTGCTGCTGGACGACGGGCAGCCGGCGCCGCTGGCGCGGCTGCCCGCCACGCTCGGCATCCGCCAAGGCGCCGGCGCCGTACCGGGCGCCGGCGCACCGCTGCTGCTGCCAGGCGTATTGCCGCCTCAAGCTTGGCGCGGCGGGTTGATCAACTTCGACGCCGATCACGACGGGGTCGGGCGCCACTATCTGATCGACCGCAATCGAAACGGCTGGCTGATTCCGTCCATGCCGGCCCGGGTGGGGCGCGAGCTGGGCTGGAAGGTGCCTGAGACCGCACGGGTACGCCTGAACTGGACGCAGCGCCACCGGCATGTCTCCTTTGCCGACCTGTATTTCGACGCCAACAGTGAGACGCCGCGGCGCCCTGCCGACGAGTTCACCGGCAGGGTCGTGGTGATCGGCACCGCGGCGCCGGGACTGCAGGATCTGCGGCCCACGCCGTTGGGGCAGAACTATCCGGGTGTGGAAATCCTGGCGACTGCGTTGGACAACCTGCAGCACGGGGACTGGCTGCGCGAAGTGCCGCGTGCGGCGTTCGCGCCGCTGGCCCTTGTGCTGTGCACGCTGCTGTGGCTGGGCTTTGCGCGCGGGGTGAACACGCTGTGGCTGGGGCTGGGGCTGTCAGGCGCCACCGCGACGGGCGTGGCGGCGATGACGCTGGCGCTCGATGCCCACGCCTACTGGCCGCTGGCAGGCAGCCTCGTCTGGGCCTGGGTCTACTTCTGGCTGGCGGCACTGGTGGCCTACCTTGGCGAACGGGCCCGGCGCGAGCAGGCGGTGCAACTCTTCGGGCGCTTTCTCGACCAACGCGTGGTGCGCGATCTGGTGGAAAGCGGCCAGATCGATGCGCAGCGCGGAGCGGCAAGCCGGCATGTCTCAGTGCTGTTCTCGGATATCCGGGGCTTCACCTCGCTGTCCGAGACCCGTCCGCCCGAAGAGATCGTCAGCCTGTTGAACCGTTACTTTTCCCGGCAGGTCGAGGTCATCTTCCGCCACGGCGGCACGTTGGATAAATTCATCGGCGACGCCATCATGGCATTCTGGGGCGCGCCGGTGGACGATCCGCAGCATGCCGAACACGCGGTGGCGGCGGCGCTGGAGATGGCGCGCGAGCTGGAAGCGTTCAAGGCCGAACTCGGCGAGCTGGGTGGAAGCTTCGACATCGGCATCGGCATCCACAGCGGCCCGGCGGTGATCGGCTTCATCGGCGCGCAGGCGCGGCTGGACTACACCGCGATCGGCGATACGGTGAACCTCGCCAGCCGCATCGAAGGCGAGACCAAGGGCGTAGCGCGCGTGCTGGTTTCGGAAGCGACGCGCCAGGCATGCGGCGAGCGCTTCGTCTTTGTCGAGCAGGGGCTGCATCGGGTCAAGGGCCGCGAACAGCCGGTGCGCTTGTTCGAACCCCGGTCCGATGCGGCAGCCCACCCCATGGATTCATAGGCATATAGGAAAGGCATCGTGATGAAACTTCCCGCATTGATCCTGGCTGTGGCTGCGCTCGCCGCGGCCGGCAACGCACTGGCCGAGCGCGGACTGCTGATCCGGGCCGCGCCGCTCAAGCAGCAGCCGTTTCTGGATGCCGGCACGGTGGCGCAGCTGCCGGCCAGCAGCCAGGTGGATGTGCTCAAGCGCAAGGGCGCGTGGATGCAGGTGAAAACCGGCGACGGGCGGCAAGGTTGGGTAAAGCTGCTCAACGTGCGCACCGGCGGCGCGCGCGGTGCCGGTGGCGGGCTGGGCACGCTGGGCCAGGTGCTCAGCACCGGCTCATCGGGCACCACGGTCACCACCGGCGTGAAGGGCCTGTCGGCCGAGCAGATCGAAAACGCCAAGCCCAACTACGGCGAGCTGGAGCGGCTCAAACAGTACCGGGTCAGCACGCAAAGTGCCAGCAGCAGCGCCCGCGGCGCCGGGCTGAAGGCGGAGAGCGTGAAATACCTGCCCTACTCGCGCGGCGCGGGTACGCAGGACGATGCGCAAATGCAACGGCGCGGGGGTTGAGCCAATGAAGACCATCACCATCGCGCGCAGCCTGTGCGCACTCGTGCTCGCGGCGGCGCTGCCGGCGTCGGCCCTGGATCTGGGCAAGCTGGTGGACCAGCTCAACGAGAACCCGGAACTGGTCGAGGCCGTGGGCGGCGTGATCCAGAACACCATCGATGCCAATCGCACTGTCGGGCCGAAGGAGGAAGCCACCATCGGCGACGGTCTGGCGGCCAATCTGCTCGGGGCGGCGCCGTTGGTGCGCAACGCCGAGCTGCAGCGCTACGTGAACCAGGTGGGCCAATGGGTGGCGAGCCGCTCGGAGCAACCGGGGATCAACTGGCGCTTCGGGGTGATCGACAGCCCCAACGTCAACGGCTTCGCCACACCCGGCGGCGCCATCTTCATCACCCGCGGCCTCTACCAGCGGCTGCGTGACGAGGCCGAGCTGGCCGGCGTGCTGGCGCACGAGATCAGCCATGTGCTGGCGCGCCACCATATGCGCGCCATCCAGGCCGGCAAGGGCCGCGAAGCGCTGGGCAGCGCACTGCAGGGCTTCATCAGCTACAAGCAGAGCGATGCCCGCCAGCTCGGCGCCAATGCCATCTCGGGCATGTCCGAGGTGTTCGTGCGCGGGCTGGACAAGGATGACGAGCATGAGGCCGACATCCGCGGCATGGTGTTGTCGGCACGCGCCGGCTACAACCCATATGCGTTGGTCTCGGTGCTGCAGACGCTCTCGCAGATCAATCCCGCCGACAGCACGGTGCAACTGATGTTCAGCACGCACCCGTCGCCCGGTGAGCGGCTCAACAAGATCGACCAGATCGTGGGCGACCGGCTGGAGCGCTACAGCGACGGCGTGCAGGCAACCTCGCGCTTTTACCCGGCGCGTTAGCGCGGCGCCGCAGCTGATCGCCCCCGGGACGGCTGCCCGGCATGCCAGCACGGTATGCCGGGCAGCCGCGGCAACGGCCCCACGCTGCCGCAGCCTGCCCGTAAGCGCCGTATAATCGCCGGATGCTGTCGCGCCAGCCGGCGCGCCCACCGGAGCCTGCATGCAACCCTATTCCATCCGCCGCGAACGGCTGGCTGCGCGCCTCGCCCCCGGCATCGTCATCCTGCCCACCGCGCCGGAAGTGGCGCGCAATGCCGATACCACCTACCCGTACCGTTTCGACTCCAGCTTCCACTACCTGACCGGGTTTGCCGAGCCTGAAGCGGTGCTGGTGCTGCTGATCGACGGCGAGGGGCACGAGGCGGTGCTGTTCTGCCGCGACAAGGACCTCGAGCGCGAGATCTGGGACGGCTATCGCCATGGTCCCGCCGCGGCCGCCGAGCGCTTCGGCTTTGCGCGCGCCTACGGCTACGCGACGCTGGACGAGGAGATGGTCAGGCTGCTTGCCAACCAGCCGCGTATCCACACCCTGTTCGGCGTGAACGCCGATTGGGATGCACGCATCGCCAAGTGGGTGAACGCGGTGCGTGCCCAGGCGCGCGCCGGCGTGAGCGCGCCTGGCGAAATCCATGATGTGCGCAGTGCCATCGACGAGATGCGGCTGTTCAAGGACGAACATGAACTGGGCATCATGCGCGAAGCCGCGCGCATCAACTGCGGTGCGCATATCCGCGCCATGCTGGCCGCCCGGCCCGGCCTGCCCGAATATGCCGTCGAAGCCGAGCTGCTGCACGAGTTCTACCGCCACGGCAGTCGCTTTCCGGCCTACGGCAGCATCGTCGCCAGCGGCCCCAATGCCTGCGTGCTGCATTACGTGGAAAATGACCGCGTGCTGGTCGATGGCGACCTGTTGCTGATCGACGCCGGCTGCGAATACCAGGGCTACGCCAGCGATATCACACGGACCTTCCCGGTGAACGGCCGCTTCAGCGGGCCGCAGAAGGCGGTGTACGAACTGGTGCTGGCCGCGCACGCCGCCGCCCTGGCCCAGGCGCGCCCGGGTCTGCCGTGGCATGCCATGCACGACGCCGCGGTGCGGGTGCTCGCCCAGGGCCTCGTGGACCTGAAGCTGCTCTCCGGTTCACTCGACGCGGTGCTGGAACAGGAAAGCTACCGGCAGTTCTACATGCACCGCACCGGCCACTGGCTGGGGATGGACGTGCACGACGTGGGGGCCTACAAGGTGGCGGGCCAGTGGCGCGAACTTGCACCGGGCATGGTGTTCACCGTGGAGCCGGGGTTGTACATCCGGCCGGCCGCCAACGTGCCACCCGAATTCGAGCACATCGGCGTGCGGATCGAGGATGACGTGGCCATTACCGCAGACGGCCATGAGGTGCTGACCGACGCCTGCCCACGCAGCGTGGCGGCGATCGAGGCACTGCTGGCACAGCGGCACTGACACGGACACCCCCATGCACGCTCCCCCCCTTGCCGACCATATCGACATCGCCATCGTCGGCGGCGGCCCGGTCGGCGCGCTGCTGGCCGCCCGCCTCGCCCGCACCGGGCACCGCGCCCTGCTGCTGGAAGCCCGCACCGGGGTGGAGGCCGACCCGCGCGCACTGGCGCTCTCGCATGCCAGCCGCGAAGCACTGGAATCCCTGGGCCTGTGGGACGACGCAGCGCTCCAGGCCACCGCCATCGAGCAGGTGCACGTTTCGCAGGCCGGCAGTCTGGGCCGGGTGCGACTCTGCGCATCCGAACTGGGCTTGCCGGCACTGGGCTACGTGGTCGGCTACGCCGCGCTGGCCGGCACCGCGCAGCAACGGCTGCAGGCGCGGGGCTGTGCCGTGGCCCTGGGGTGCCGGGTGGAAGCGATACGCCGGCTGACGCGCTTTGCCGAGCTGCGCCTCACCACCCCCACCGGGCCGCATACGCTGACCTGCCGGCTGGTGGTCCTGGCCGACGGCGGTGGTCTGGTCGAGCAGCTCGACGATGTGGCGCGTCAGGTCAAGCCCTATGCCCAGCACGCCGTGCTCGCCACGCTGACCCCGAACACGTCGCATCACGGCATCGCCCATGAGCGCTTTGCCGACGACGGCCCGCTGGCGCTGCTGCCACGCGGCCGCGATTTCAATCTGGTCTGGACGCAGACCCCGGAAGCGGCAGAGGCACGCCTGGCGCTGTCGGACCAGGACTTCCTGGCCGAGATCGGTGCCCGGCTGGGCGGGAGGGTGGCCGGTTTCAGCGCGGTCGGGCCGCGCGCCAGCTTTGCGTTGGCACTCAAGACACTCGACCGGGTGGTCGCACGGCGTGTCGCGCTGATCGGCAACGCGGCGCAGACGCTGCATCCGGTCGCAGGACAGGGCCTGAACCTGGGATTGCGCGATGCCGCGACGCTGGCCGACGTGCTGTGCGCGGTCGGCCCGGCTCATCTGGGCGAGCCCGAGACACTGGCCCGCTATGCACGGCTGCGACGCAAGGACGCAGGTCTTGTCACCGCGTTCACCGACAGCCTGATCACCCTGTTCGACTCGCCCGCGCCCTGGCTCAAGCACGGCCGCAGCCTGGGCCTGCTGGCATTGGACCAGATCGCGCCGTTGCGGCGCGGTTTTGCGGCACGCATGGTATACGGCGCACGCTGATCCGCAGGGCGCCACCCCGGCAGGAAGCTCAGCACATGGCATATCCGGCAGATGCGCGCGGGTTCGGCGACAACAGGGCATCGGGCGGGCGCAGTGCCGGCCGACGAGCTGCCTGGCGCTGTCGACGAGGCCCAGTGCAACGACACACAGGCTACGCCATGCGCAAGACCGCCTTGCTGCTCTTCCTTCCCCTTGGCCTGACCCGGGCCGAGGAAGCGCCATTGCTGCTCACCTACCCGGACAAGCCGCCGTTCTACTACACCGACAGCCAGGGCCGGCCCGCAGGCTTCCTGCTGCGCCAGACCCAGGCCATGCTGTCCGCGGCCGGGATCGCCGCGCGCTACGAGTTCCGCCCCCCGAAGCGCGCACTGCAGGAGATCGGATACGGCGGGCAGCCCATGTGCTCGATCGGCTGGTTCAAGACGCCGGAGCGGTTGCGCCTTGGCTGGTTTTCCAACGCCCTGTACCGCGATCCGCCGATGCTCGTGGTCACCCGGAGCACGCTGGTGGAGCAGCTCAGGCGCCACGGCAATGCCGCCAGGCTGCTGACCGACCCCAAACTCATGCCGGGCCTGATCGCGAGCTTCGCCTACGGTACCTATCTGGATGGCCTGCTGGCGGCGCGTGGCGCGCAGGTGGACCGCAGCGCGCAGAACCCGGCACAGAATCTTGCGATGGTGGCGCGCGGGCGGGTGGACTACGCCTTTTTCGACCCGAGCGAATTCGACTACTGGCAACGTCAGCCCATCCTGCGGCAATACAACGTGGCGGCGCTCCCGCTGCCGGACCTGCCTGCCGGCAACGCGCGCCACCTGCTATGCAGCCACCAGGTGCCGGCAACGCTGCTGGACCGCCTCAATCAGGCCATCGCCACCGCACATGCCGCCAACCCGGCACATCCGCGTTAGCCTCGTGCCGGTCAGGCGGCCCACGGCGTCTGGTCGGACCTCATCCGGCGCGGGGAATGGCAGGCTGCCCCTGTTGGCCAGCCGCCCCGGGGCATGCCTTGGCATGGGGGGCGACAGCCATGCCGCCGCAGCGCCGCTCCGCCCCCATCGGACAACCGGCCTACTACGGCGGATCCTTGAGCCGGGTGCGCGATACGCCAGCCAGGATGCCGACCCCCAGCAATACCACCCCACCGACCACGATCCAGTGCAGTGCGATGCCGGCCAGATGGGCGCCGTAGCCCAGCCCGAGGATGGCCAGCACCACGCCGATCAGGAACAAACCGAACGAAGACATTTCTCCCTCCTTGTGATGGTTGCACGTTCAGCTTCAGTAAAAACCGGGTGCACGGAGACAGCGCTGGAACTATTGCCGCGGCATGACAGCCCACCGCCGGATTGACAGCCGCAGGCGCGCCCCTTAAATGGACCAACCCGTCGATCAATCATTTGCCCCCATGCACCCAATCGCTCCGGAAAGACACGCGATGCGGCAGCGGCAGCCCCCCGCTGCCGCCGTGCCGCATGTTGCCCGCAACCGCCCTCATCGGGCCCGCACCATGCGGCGCTGCGGCAAGGCCGGGGTGAGCCTGGGCTGGTCGTTCCACGGGGTATGCAGCCAGCAGGCCCCGATCGAGGCCAGCGCCGGCCGGATACGACTGCCAGGCAATCCGGCCGGCCGGATCGCACTCGACCCCGCCCACAACGCCAGGCACAGCGTGGCGTTGCTGTGCCCCCTGCTGATGCGCCGATTGCGGGCCGGCCGATGAGTCCCTCCGCCACTGCGCCGCAGGCGGACGGACGCCTGCTGGAAGTGGATGCGCTGCGCGGCTTTGCGCTGCTGGGCATCCTGGTGGTGAACATCACCGCGTTCGCCTCGGCCTACTACGGGCTGGGCGTGCCCGATCCGGGCTTTGGCCGTCCGCTCGATCTGGCCGTGCGCGCGCTGGTGTCGCTGCTGTTCGAAACCAAGTTCTACCTGCTGTTCTCGTTCCTGTTCGGCTACAGCTTCACGCTGCAGCTGGCCTCGGCCGAACGCGCCCGGGTGGCGTTCGTGCCACGCTTTCGCCGCCGGCTGATGGGGCTTGCCGTACTGGGCGCGCTGCATGCGGTGTTGCTGTACTACGGCGACATCCTGCTCATCTATGCGCTGCTTGGCGCGCTGCTGCTGCAACTGCGCCATCTGGCGCCGCAATCGGCGCTGCGCATCGCCGTGGCGCTGGTGCTGACCAGTGCAGCGGCGTGGTTGCTGATCGGACTGGCGATCACGCTGGCCGGACAACAGCTGGACCTGCCCGCGCTGCTGGCGCAGGCGCAACGGGCGACGCTGGCGTATCGCGGCGATGCCGCGGACGTGATCGCCCAGCGCTGGCGCGAGCTGACCGAGGACGTCTGGTTCGTGGTGGTGTTCGTCCAGGGCCCCTCGGCGCTGGCGATGTTCCTGGCGGGCCTTGCCGCGGGCAAGCTGCATGCGCTCTCCGCCCTGCCCGGCCGCCCCACGGTACTGTGGCGCATCGTGCTGGGCTGCCTGCCGCCGGGGCTCGCCGGTGCGCTCTGCTACAGCTATGGATCATTGTGGCTGGGCAGCAGCGGCCTTGCGCTGGTGGCGTTGGGGATCGGGCTGGCCACCGCGCCACTGCTGAGTGCAAGCTATGTGGCCATGCTGCTGCTGGCAGTGCGTACCGGGCCGGGACGGCGGCTGGCGGCACGGCTGGCGCCGCTGGGGCAGATGGCGCTGAGCAATTACCTGCTGCAATCGCTGCTGTGCGCCTTCATCTTCACCGGCTACGGGCTGGGCCTGATCGGCCACCTGGCACCGCTGCCGGTGTTGCTGCTGGCGCTGACGATCTACGCGGCCCAACTGCCGCTGAGCGCCTGGTGGATGCGCCGGCATGCCTATGGCCCGGTCGAATGGCTGCTGCGGGCAGTCACCTATGCACAATGGCCGGCATGGCGGCGTCCGCTGCCGGATGGTGATGTGGCGCGCTGAAGCCCGCTCAGGGCAGAATTGCCGCTCCATGCCCCGCGCAGGCCCTGCACCATAGGCAGGCGTGCCTTGTCGCCGCGTTCAACGGTTCAACGGAGCCCCGCTGCCCCATGCTCAAACATAGCCTGCGCACCCTGTTCGCCACTTGGCTGGCCGGGCTGTTCGCCCTGCTGCCGCTGACGGTGACCCTGGCGCTGGTCAGCTGGGTCATCAGCCTCATCAACCGCTTTATCGGGCCGGACAGCCTGATCGGCGGGCTGTTCGCCACGCTCGGCCAGCCCTTTGCCAGCAATCCGTATCTGGCCTATCTGAGCGGCACGCTGCTGCTGATCGTCGCCATCTATCCACTTGGGGTGGCAGTGCAATCCGGCCTGCGGCGGCCGCTGGCAAAACTGGTGGACATGACCCTGCGCCGCATTCCTTTGATCGGCAGCCTCTACAACCTGGCGGACCGCTTTGTCGCCCTGCTGGACCAGAAACAGGAAGCGGACATCGGCGCCATGAGCCCAGTGTGGTGCTTTTTCGGTGGCGAGGGCGTGGCAGTGCTGGCACTGCTGCCCAACCCCGAGCCGGTCGAGCTGGATGGGCGCATCTACCACGCGATACTGGTCCCGACCGCCCCGGTCCCGATCGGCGGCGGCCTGCTGTACGTGCCGGCCGACTGGATCCGGCCGGCGCAGATCGGCGTGGACAAGCTCACCAGCATCTATGTGTCGATGGGCATCACCCCACCGCCGGCGCTGCGCGGTGGCAGGATGCCGACGGCCTCACCGGTGATCCTGACCGATTGAGCCCAGGCAACCCAAGCACCGCCCTGCTCATGGCCAGGCCACGATGCCACGGTCACACGCGCCATAACCCGTGGCGACGGGGCCAGGCACCGGTAGCGCCCGCCCCTCGGTCAGCGCCGCACGCGCTGCGCGCACGGCCTGCAGCATATGGGCCAACGCCGCCTCGGCCTCGGGCCAGCTGCGCGTCTTCAGGCCGCAATCGGGGTTGATCCACAGGCGCTCGGCCGGCAGCACGGCGAGCGCCTTGCCGATCAGCCGCAGCATCTCGACCACTGGTGGCACCCGTGGGCTATGGATGTCGTACACCCCCGGCCCGATGCCGTTCGGATAGGCGAAGCTGCCGAAGGCGTCGAGCAGTTCCATGTCCGAGCGGCTGGTTTCCAGGGTGATCACGTCGGCATCCAGCGCCGCGATGGCCGGCAGGATGTCATTGAACTCCGAGTAGCACATATGGGTGTGGATCTGGGTGCTGTCTGCGACCCCGCAGGAGGCGATGCGGAACGCGCGCCCGGCCCATTCCAGGTAGGCGTCCCACTCGCCGCGATGCAACGGCAGCCCTTCGCGGAACGCCGGTTCGTCGATCTGGATCACCCGGATGCCGGCGGCCTCCAGGTCCGCCACCTCATCGCGGATCGCCAGCGCAAGCTGCAGGCAGGTCTGCTCGCGCGGCTGGTCGTCGCGCACGAACGACCATTGCAGCAGGGTCACCGGGCCGGTGAGCATGCCCTTCATCGGCTTGGTCGTAAGCGACTGCGCATAGCGGCTCCAGGCCACGGTCATTGCCTTGGGGCGCATCACATCGCCAAAGAGGATGGGCGGCTTGACGCAGCGGCTGCCATAGCTTTGCACCCAGCCGAAGCGGGTGAAGGCGAAACCGGAGAGCTGCGTGGCGAAGTATTCGACCATGTCGTTGCGCTCGGCTTCGCCATGCACCAGCACGTCCAGCCCCAGCGCCTCCTGCCGCTGCACCGCCTTGCGGATCTCGGCCTGCATCGCCGCGGTGTAGTCGGCCTCGGACAGTTCGCCCCGCCGGCAGGCGGCACGTGCGGCACGGATGCCGTCGGTCTGCGGGAACGAGCCCACGGTAGTGGTCGGCAGCAATGGCAGCTTCAGCCAGGCTCGCTGCGCCGTGGCGCGCAGCGGGTAGGGGCTGGCGCGGCAGGCATCCTCTGCCGTCAGCGCCGCGACCCGCGCCTTGACTGCGAGGTTGTGGATACGGCGCGAGATCCGGCGGCGCCTGGCCACCGCGTCGCTGGCCGCCAGTTGCGGTGCCACCGCCGCATGGCCGTGCCGCAGCGCGCGCCGCAGCACCGCCACCTCGCCAAGCTTCTGCCTGGCGAAGGCCAGCCAGCCGTGCAGTTCGCCATCGAGTGCGTCCTCCGCATCCAGATCCACCGGGCAGTGCAGCAGCGAGCAGCTGCTGGCGATCCACAGCTGCCCGCCCAGCTGAGCGTGCGCCGCCTCCAGCTGCGCGAGCCTTGCCGACAGGTCGGCCGCCCAGATGTTGCGGCCGTCGATCACCCCGGCCGAGAGCACCTTGTGCTGCGGCCATCCGGCAAGGAAGGCGTCCAGCTGCTGCGGCGCGCACACCAGGTCCAGGTGCACCCCGGCCACCGGCAGTGCCTTGAGCAGATCGGCATGCCCGGCTGCACTGCCGAAATAGCTCGCCAGCAGCAGCTTCACGCCGCATGACGCGAGCTCCCGGTACACCGGTTCGAACGCCGCTGCCCAGGCCGGATCGAGCGCCAGCCCGAGGATGGGCTCGTCCAGCTGCACCCAGGCCACACCCTGTGCCACCAGCCGCTCCAGGATGCGGCGGTACGCGGGCACCACGCGCGCGGCGAAGCCAAGCTTGTCGAGCCCGGGACGCCTGGCCTTGGCCAGGTGCAGGAACGACAGCGGCCCGAGCAGCACCGGCTTGACCGTGTGGCCATGCGCGCGTGCTTCGTCGATCTCGTCGAAGAACCAGTCGATGCCGCCGTCGAAGCGGGTGTGATCGTCCAGTTCCGGGACCAGATAGTGGTAGTTGGTGTCGAACCACTTGGTCATTTCCAGCGCCGGCTGCGCGGCGTTGCCACGCGCCAGTTCGAAGTACTGCCCAAGGGTGAGCGCACGGGCGTCGAAGCCGAAGCGGGCCGGCAGCGCGCCCAGCAGCGCGGCGGTACTGAGCACCTGGTCATACCAGGCGAAATCGCCCACTGCCACGCAGTCCAGCCCCGCCTCGCGCTGCCAGTCCCAGTGCTGGCGCCGCAGGCGCGAGCCGACCGCGGCAAGCTCGGCCTCGCCGATCTCGCCACGCCAGAACGCTTCCAGCGCGAACTTGAGTTCCCGATGCCGCCCAATGCGTGGAAAGCCAAGAACATGAGCCACTGTCATTGCAAACCCCGTTTTCCATGAATATGGTTTGCATGATCAATGCCCGATGCCTATGATTCAAACTCATTCTTTTTGCTGCAGGTATGAGAGGAATTCAATGCAGTCGTTGCTGGAGCTGCGCCACCTGCGCACCCTGTCGGCCATCCGCGATGCCGGCAGCCTGACCCGTGCCGCCGAGCGGCTGTTCCTGACGCAATCGGCGCTCTCGCACCAGATCCGACTGCTGGAGGAGCACTACGGCCTGCCGCTGTTCGCACGCAAGCAGGCGCCGCTGCGCTTCACCCCGGCAGGCGAGAAGCTGCTGGCGCTGGCAGGCGAAGTACTGCCGCGCGTGGCCGCCATCGAGCGCGACATCGCCAAGCTGCGCGAGGGCGAGGCCGGGCAGTTGCGCATCGCGGTGGAGTGCCATACCTGCTTCGACTGGCTGATGCCGGCCATGGATTCGTTCCGCGAGCGCTGGCCCGAGGTGGAGCTGGATATCGTGTCCGGCTTCCATGCCGACCCGGTGGGGCTGCTGTTCGAAGACCGCGCCGATCTTGCCATCGTCTCGGAGCGCGACAACGAGGCGCGTATCGCCTACTTTCCACTGTTCGCCTTCGACATGGTCGGCCTTGTGGCCAAGGATCACCCGCTGGCCGCCAAGCCGAGCCTCACGGCAGCCGACTTCGCCGGGGAGACGCTGATCACCTACCCGGTGCCGGACGACATGCTCGACCTGATCCGCAAGGTGCTCAAGCCGGCCGGCATCAACCCGCGCCGGCGCACCAGCGAGCTGACGGTGGCGATCCTGCAGCTGGTGGCGAGCCGGCGTGGCGTGGCGGCGCTGCCGCGCTGGAGCGTGCAGCACTATATCGAGCGCGGCTACGTGCAAGCCAAGCCCATCGGTGCCGGCCTGCAGTCGGAACTGCACGCCGCGGTGCCCGCCGAGCGCGCCGGCACCGCCTACCTGCGCGAATTCATCGGCATCGTGCGCGAGGTGAGCACGGCCAACCTGCCGGGCATCCAGTTAATCGAGCCTTAGGGCCTGCCGAGAGCGCTGCGATCAGGGCGGCACCGGCCGCCGCCATGCCTGCACCGGGCCCGCCACAGTGGCAGGACCACGCTGGGCCGGCACCGGCACCGGCGGTGACGCGACAGACCGCGATATCGGGCTTACTCCGCCAGTTGCGCCAGCAGCTCGGCCTGATGCTCGTTGATCAGCGCCTGGGTCAGCTCCTCCAGATCGCCGTCCATGATCTGGTCGAGCTTGTAGAGGGTGAGGTTGATACGGTGATCGGTCATGCGCCCCTGCGGGAAGTTGTAGGTGCGGATGCGCTCGGAGCGGTCGCCCGAGCCGATCAGGCTGCGGCGCTCGGCCGCCTCCCTGGCCTGCACCTCGGAGCGCAGCTTGTCGTTGATACGCGCCGCCAGCACCGCCATCGCGCGGGCCTTGTTCTTGTGTTGGCTGCGATCATCCTGGCACTCGACCACGATGCCGGTCGGAAAGTGGGTGATGCGGATCGCCGAGTCGGTCTTGTTGATGTGCTGGCCGCCCGCGCCGCTGGCGCGGAAGGTATCGATGCGGATATCGGCTGGATTGATGTTCACCTCCTCCAGCTCGTCGGCCTCGGGCATCACCGCCACCGTGCAGGCGCTGGTATGGATGCGCCCCTGGGTCTCGGTGGCCGGCACCCGCTGCACCCGATGTCCGCCCGACTCGAACTTGAGCCGGGAGTAGGCGCCGTGCCCCACCAGCCGGGCAATCACCTCCTTGTAGCCGCCCAGGTCCGATTCGCTGGCCGAGACGATCTCCACCTGCCAGCGATTGCGCTCGGCGTAGCGGGAATACATGCGGAACAGATCCGCAGCGAACAGCGCCGATTCGTCACCACCGGTGCCGGCACGGATTTCAAGGAAGATGTTGCGCTCGTCGTTGGGGTCGCGCGGCAGCAGCGCCTTCTGCAGTTCCAGCCCCAGCGTGGCGATCGCGGCATCCGCCGTCCTGATCTCCTCCTCCGCCATCTCGCGCATGTCCGGGTCGGCCAGCAGCTCCCCGGCGGTGGTGCGGTCGGCCTCGGCCTGCTGATAGCGGTGATAGAGCTCGACCACCGGTGTGAGCTCGGCGTGCTCGCGGGTGAGCTTGCGGTACTGGTCCATGTTGCGCGTCGCCTCTTCCGAGGCGAGCAGCGCGCCCACTTCCTCCAGCCGGTCGGCCAGTTGCGCGAGTTTTTGGACGATGGATGCTTTCATGACGGTTGTGATCTCTTGAGGCCATGCCGGGATACAGGCACGGCGCGTTCTATTCGTGCAGCCGGAAGATACGCCGCGTGGCGGCGACCAGTTCGGCCTGTTCCTCGGGCGGTGCTGCATTGAGCGCGGCAAGCGGCGCGTGCAGGAGCTTGGCCGCAAGCTGCTCGGTAAGCCGCGCCAGTACGTCGTCGGCGGGCTCGCCGGCGGCGATGCGCTTCCTGGCACGTGCCAGTTCGTGCCGCGCGATGCGCTCGGCGTGATCCTTCAGCTCGCGGATGGTGGGCACCAGCGCGCGCCCGGCCAGCCACTGCCGGAACTGCTGCACCCCGTCCTCGACCAGCAGCTCGGCCGCCTGCGCCTCGCTGGCGCGCGCGGCCACGCCTTCGCTGACCACCTCGGCCAGATCGTCCACCGTGTAGAGGTAGGCATCGGGCAGCTCGGCCACCTCGGGCTCCACATCGCGCGGGACCGCCAGATCGACGATGAAGATGGGCTTGTGCTTGCGCCGCTTGAGCGCGCGCTCGACCATGCCCTTGCCGACGATGGCCAGTGGCGCAGCGGTACAGGAGACCACGATGTCGAATTCGGCCATGCGCTCGGCCAGATCGGGCAGCAGCATGGTCTGGCCGCCGTACTGCTGCGCCAATCTGGCGCCACGCTCCAGCGTGCGGTTGGCCACCGCGACCGCGCGCGGCCGCTGTGCACAGAAGTGCGCCGCGCACAGCTCGATCATCTCGCCCGCGCCGATGAACAACACCCTGCATTCGGCCACCGACGGGTAGAGCCGTTCGGCCAGTCGCACCGCCGCGGCAGCCATCGACACCGACGCGGCGCCGATGCGCGTTTCGCTGCGCACTTCCTTGGCCACCTGGAAGGCGCGCTGGAAAAGGCCGTTGAGCAACACCCCGAGGCTGCCGCTTTCACGGGCGATGCGCTCGGCTTCCTTGAGCTGGCCGAGGATCTGCGTCTCGCCCAGCACCATCGAATCGAGCCCGGCAGCCACGCGGAACGCATGCCGCGCCGCCGCCTCGCCACCGAACTGGTACAGATGCGGCACCAGTTCGTGGGCGCTGCGACCGCGGCTGGCCGCGAACCAGTCCAGCACCGGCCCGACCTCGCGCGCGTTCACGTACAGCTCGGTGCGATTGCAGGTCGACAGGATCGCCGCCTCGCTGATGCCCGGCAACGCATGCAGCGTGGTCAGGGCCTCGGAGAGCTCGGTCTGGGCGAAGGCCAGCCGCTCGCGCACGGCCAAGGGCGCGGTCTGGTGGTTGATGCCAAGCACGAGAAGATTCATCGCCGGCGCGACAAGGTGGGCGGTCGAAACCCGCGATTGTACCGGGAAACACGCTCCAAGCCTTGTTTTGCCTGGATAAATCCCGGTACAGGCGACAGTGCGCCACCCCGTGTGCCTGCTTGGCGCCACAGCCCAAATCCAGCGATGCGGTCCTGGCAGGCAGGGCCCGCCGTCCTCACCGGCGATGCAGCGTACTGCCTTCAATCACCGGCGGTACGCGCGGTACGGCAAGTGCGCGCAACGCAGCCAGGCGGGTTGGATCGGCAGTGCCTAGAAGATCAGGCGCGCGCCCTGGTAGAACGCCAGGCACAGCAGCCAGGCCAGGCCCAGCGACCAGACCACGGCAAAGGCGGCATAGCGCAGGCTGCCCGACTCTTTGTACAGCGTGGCGACCGCCGACACGCAGGGCACATAGGTGAGCGTGAACAGCATGAAGCTGTAGGCGGAAACCGGGTCCAGCGTCTGCGTGAGCACCGCCGCCAGCGCTTCGCCCTCCTGCCCGGCCAGCACTGCCAGCGCGCCCAGCACCACCTCCTTGGCCACGAAGCCGAACAGCAGCGGGATCGCCAGCAGCCCGTCGATGCCGATCGGCGCCAGCACGGGCTCGAACACCCTGGCCAGGGTATGCGCGTAGCTTGCCTCCTGGCTGGGGTAGTGGGTCAACGCCCACACCAGCGCCACGCCGAGCACGATCATGGTGCTGGCCAACCGCAGGAATGCCCGAGTCTCGTGCCAACCCCGGCGCCATACCTGGCCCGGCAGCGGCAGCCGGTAAGGCGGCAGCTCCAGTGCGAACGGTTCGGCCGAGACGAACCAGCGGCGCAGCAGCAGGGCGGTGCCCAATGCCAGCGCGATGCTGATCAGATAGAGCGACAGCAACACCCACGGCGCCTGCGCCGGGGTGAACAATGCGCCGGCGAGGAACAGGAAGATCTGCAGCCGGGCGGTGCACAAGGCGAATGGGATCGCCAGCATGGCGAGCCGGCGCGCCTTGCCATCGCGGATCACCCGGGTGCCCATCAGCGCCGGCACATTGCAGCCGAATCCCATCATCAGCATCACGAAGCCACGTCCGTCGAGCCCGGCGCGCGCCATCAACGCGTCGGCGAGGAACGCGGCACGGGCGAAGTAGCCCGAATCCTCGATCACCGCCATCAGGCAGAAGAACAGGAAGATGATGGGCGCGAAGGTGAGCACGGTGACCACCCCGTCCCAAAGACCGCCCTTGAGGAGGCCAGCCAGCCAGGCCGGCAGCGGTGCAAGCAGCGGGTCCACGGCGTGCTCGCCCAGCCAGGACGCGGCCTGCTCCAGCCCATCCTGCAACGGCGCGCCGAGCGCGTAGGTGAGCTGGAACAGCAGGAACATCATCGTGACGAACAGCACGAGCCCCGCCAGTGGATGCAGCGCCCAACGGTCGAGCCGCTGGGTCAGCCCGGGTGGCAGCGTGGCCGCACGGGTGACGTAGGCTGCGTACAGACGCGCCTCCTCGGCATGCTGGCCCTCGGCAGGCGGTGGGGTACCGGCCGTGGGCAGCTGGACCGCGCCATCGGCCAGCCGCCCCAGTGCCGTGCGCAGCGCCGGTATCCCGTCGCCATGCTTGGCCGCGATCAGCAGCACCGGGCAGCCCAGCTCAGCGGCCAGCCCGACGCAGTCGACGTGAACGCCGGCGCGCCGTGCCTCGTCGCTCATGTTGAGCGCCACCACCAGCGGAAAGCCCAGCGCCTTCAGCTGCAACGCCAGCGCCAGCTGCCGGTCCAGCTGCAGCGCATTGAGCACCATCAGCACGCCTTGCAGCGGGGCCTGCGCCAGGAACTGCTGCGTGATCCGTTCATCCTCGGCCCCGCCACTCAGATCGTGGATGCCGGGCAGGTCGACCAGCTCGACCATATGCGCGCCCAGCAGCACCTTGCGCGCCGCCAGCTCGACCGTCAGACCGGGCCAGTTGGCCACGCGCGCGTTGCCGCCGCTCAGCCGGTTGAACAGCGTGGATTTGCCGGTATTGGGCATGCCCACCAGGGCGATGCGCTTCATGGCCGGTCCTCCGGCAGCCAGACCGAGATGGCGGCTGCCTCGGCGCGCCGCAGCATGAATTCGGTGGCGCCGACCCGCACCTGCACCGGGCCGCCAAGCCAGGCGCGCCGCACCAGCACCACCTGCCGGCCCACGCGCAGGCCCAGCGCCGCCAGACGCCGTGTCAGTTCGGGCAGGCAGCGGATGTCGTCCACCACCGCCGGCCGGCCGGGGACGAGTTCGGAAAGGACGCGCATGGCAATCTCCTCAACTGAGAATGATTGCCATTCTATTGAGCACCAGTGCTGCCTTTGTTGCGCCCGATCAAACCTGGTGCGGCCGGCGGACCGGCCGGCGTGTCACTTGCGGGCGATGGCGCGCCAACCGATGTCGCGGCGGTACTGCATGCCGGCGAACTGCACCGTGTCGGCCAATTCGTAGGCGCGCTTGTGCGCAAGCTTGAAGCTGTCCCCCAGCGCGGTGACGCACAACACCCGCCCGCCTGCGGTCACCGGGCGACCGTCCGCGTCCAGCGCGGTGCCGGCGTGGAATACATGCGCATCCTCCAGCACGCCGGGCAGGCCGGTGATCAGGTCGCCCTTGCGCGGACTATCCGGATAGTTGGCCGCCGCCAGCACCACGCCCAGCGCCACGCGCCGATCCCATTCGGCCTCGACCTGGTCCAGCTCGCCGTCGATACCGGCCTCGATCAGCGCGGCAAGATCGCTCTTGAGCCGCATCATCACCGGCTGGGTTTCCGGATCGCCGAAGCGGCAGTTGAATTCCACCACCTTGACGCCGCCTTCGGCATCGACCATCAGGCCGGCGTACAGAAAGCCCGTGTAGTCCACCCCATCCTTGGCCATGCCCGCCACCGTGGGCAGGATTACCTCGCGCATCGCACGCGCATGCACCTCGGGCGTGACCACCGGTGCCGGGCTGTAGGCACCCATGCCGCCGGTGTTGGGGCCGGCATCGCCGTCCAGCAGGCGCTTGTGGTCCTGGCTGGAGGCCATGGGCAGCACATGCCTGCCGTCGACCATCACGATGAAGCTCGCTTCCTCGCCTTCGAGGAATTCCTCGATCACCACCCGCGCGCCGGCATCACCGAACTTGTTGTCGGCCAGCATCTGATCGATGGCGGCGTGCGCTTCGTCCAGCGTCATCGCCACCACCACGCCCTTGCCGGCGGCAAGGCCGTCGGCCTTGATCACGATGGGCGCGCCCGCCGCCTCGACATAGGCATGCGCGGCGCCCGCGTCGCTGAAGGTCTGGTAGGCCGCGGTGGGGATGCCATGCCGCTGCATGAAGGACTTGGCGAAATCCTTGGACCATTCCAGCTGCGCCGCAGCGCGGGTGGGGCCGAACACCTTGAGGCCGGCAGCGCGGAAACGGTCGACCACGCCTTGCGCCAGCGGTGCTTCCGGGCCGACGACGGTGAAGGCGATCTGCTCGTTGGTGGCCAGCGCCAGCCATTCATCGATGGACGCGGCCGGCACGTTGACCAGATTGGGATCGAGCGCGGTCCCGGCATTGCCCGGTGCGACGAACACCTTGGCGACGCGCGGACTCTGCGCCAGCTTCCACGCCAGCGCGTGTTCGCGGCCGCCGTTACCAATCACAAGAATATTCATCACAGCACCTTGGGAAGGGAGAAGGGGGAAGAGCGAAGGGTAATCCACGTCCCTTCCAGCTCCTGCCTTCAAATCAGAATCTCAAAACCAGCGGCCACAGATCATGCCACGTTGGTACTTCAAATCTTCGGCACCCCGCAAAAGCGAAGCGCCTTGCGCAATCGAATCCCACTACTACAGTCGGGCCAGCAAACCCAAGCGAACCGAGCGCCACACAGCGCACCAAACCCGCGATTCGGGAGCGAGCCGCACGAGGGCACGGAACGCGGCGGCGACGTGTACGTCGAGCCGCGCGACGGCCGCGGCCGTTGGCAAATCCATGGCCCCGATTCGGGAGCGAGCCGTGTCTGGACGCGAAACCGAAGCCCGACGTGTACCTTGATGTACACGAGGGATGCGGTGACAAAGTCCAGGCACGGCCCAGCCCCGAATCAATGGCGGAAGTGGCGCACGCCGGTGAACACCATCGCAATGCCGTGCTCGTCCGCCGCGGCGATCACTTCGTCGTCGCGCACCGAGCCGCCTGGCTGGATGATGGCGGAAACGCCGTTCTCGGCGATCACATCCACGCCGTCGCGGAACGGGAAGAAGGCATCCGATGCCGCCGCCGAGCCGCGCAGATCGAGACCGGCATTGCGCGCCTTGATCGCAGCGATCTTGGTACTGTCCACCCGGCTCATCTGACCGGCACCGATACCCAGCGTCTGACCGCGGCCAGCAAACACGATGGCGTTCGATTTGACGAACTTGGCCACGTTCCAGGCGAACAGCAGGTCCTTGAGTTGGGACTCGGTCGGCTGGATCTGCGTCACGATCTTCAGATCGGCCAGTGTCAGCGTATGGGTATCCGGGGTCTGCACCAACAGGCCGCCGCCAACGCGCTTCAGATCGAACTTGTTCTCGCCGGTCTCGATGGCGACTTCGAGCACGCGCACGTTCACCTTCTTCGCCAGCAGTGCCAGTGCAGCCTCGGTGTAGCCCGGGGCGATCAGCACTTCCATGAACTGCTTGGATACGGCTTCGACAGTATCGACATCGATCGGCTTGTTGAAGGCGATGATGCCGCCGAAGGCGCTGGTGGTGTCAGTGGCAAACGCCAGCTGGTAGGCGCTGTAGGAATCGGCCGCGACGGCGACGCCACACGGATTGGCATGCTTGACGATCACGCAGGCCGGCTGCTCGAACTGCTTGACCGCCTCCCAGGCGGCATCGGCGTCGGCGATGTTGTTGTAGCTCAGTTCCTTGCCCTGGTGCTGCCGGTAGTTGGCAAGGCTGCCCGGGGCGGGATGCAGGTCGCGGTAGAACGCGGCGCTCTGGTGCGGATTCTCGCCGTAGCGCATGTCCTGCACCTTCTCGAACTGCAGGTTGAGGCGCTGCGGATAGGCCGCCTTCCCGCCCTCGGCCGTCAGTGCGGTCAGGTAGTTGGAGATGGCGCCATCGTAGGCGGCGGTATGGCTGAACGCCTTCTTGGCCAGCTCGATACGGGTGGCAAGGCTGAGCACGCCGCCGTTCGCCTGCATTTCGTCGATCAGGCCGGCATAGTCGGCCGCATCGGTGACGATGGCGACATGGGCGTGGTTCTTGGCGGCCGAACGCACCATGGCCGGGCCGCCGATGTCGATGTTCTCGATGGCGTCCTCGAAGCTGCAGTCGGGCTTGGCGATGGTCGCCTCGAACGGATACAGGTTGACGCAGACCAGATCGATGTTGCCGATGCCGTGTTCCTTCATCGTGCCGACGTGGGCGTCCAGATCACGCCGGCCGAGGATGCCGCCATGGATCTTGGGGTGCAACGTCTTCACGCGGCCGTCGAGCATCTCGGGGAACCCGGTGTACTCGCCCACCTCGACCACGGCCACGCCGTTCTCGGCCAACAGCTTGGCGGTACCGCCGGTCGAAAGGATCTCGACCCCTTGCGCGGCAAGCGCGCGCGCGAAGTCGAGCACGCCGGTCTTGTCGGATACGCTGATCAGCGCACGCTGGATTTTGCTCATGTGGTTCCTCGGTTCTCACTTGCGCCGGCCACGCCGCGCGGGCCGGTCCGTTGTCGATCTGGTTACAGCAGGTCGTAGCCCTGCAGCTTCTTGCGCAGCGTATTGCGGTTGATCCCCAGCATCTCGGCTGCGCGTGTCTGATTGCCCCCCACACGGGCCAGCACCAGCCGCAGCAGCGGCTTTTCCACGCGTGCCAGCACCATGTCGTACAGCGCGCACGGCGCTTCGCCGTCCAGGTCATGGAAATACTGTTCCAGCGAAGCCACGATGGCCTCCGCGATCGGATCGCCTTCGCGCAGCGTGGCGCGTTCGGCCTGTTCAGTCATGCGTCCCCCGATTGTTCTTGGTGCAGATCGTCCCCTGGCGGGTCGACATACTGCAAATACTCGCTCTGCATCGCCAGCCCATCGAAATAGGCCCGCGTCTCCCTCTTTTGCTCGGTGGTGCTCTCCAGCTGGTACATGGCCTGCCGGAATGGATTGCTGCCCGGCAACCCCTTGGTGTACCAGGCAATGTGTTTGCGGGCGATGCGGCAGCCGCCGTATTCGCCGTAGAAGCCATAGAGCGCGTCCAGATGTTCGAGCAGGACGTCGCGGATCTCGTCCACGCGGGGCGGCGGCAGCATTTGGCCGGTCGCCAGGAAATGGCCGATCTCGCGGAACAGCCAAGGCCGGCCCTGGGCCGCACGGCCGATCATGATCGCGTCCGCGCCGGTCTGTTTTAGCACTGCGTCGGCATCCTGGGGCGTGACGATGTCGCCATTGGCGATCACCGGGATCGACAGCATGCGCTTGGCCTCGCGGATCAGGCCGTAGCGTGCGTGGCCGTTGTACATGTCCTCGCGGGTACGCCCGTGGATGGCGATGGCCGCCACGCCAGCCTCCTGCGCCAGCGCCGCCACCCGCAGGATGTTCTCCTCGCCGTTGCGGAACCCCAGCCGGGTCTTGAGCGTCACCGGCACATCGACCGCACCCACCACGGCACGCAGGATCTCGCCGACCAGCGCCTCATTCTGCAGCAACGCCGAGCCCGCAAGCTTGTTGCATACCTTCTTGGCCGGACAGCCCATGTTGATATCGATGATCTGCGCACCGAAACGCACGTTCAGGCGTGCCGCCTCGGCCAACTGCTGCGGGTCGGAACCGGCGATCTGCACCGCGATCGGTTCGGGCTCGCCACTGTGATCCATCCGGCGCCGGGTCTTGGGGTTGTCCCACAAGGCATTGTTGGCGCTGATCATCTCGGACACGGCATACCCTGCCCCGAAACGGCGGCACAGCTGACGGAACAGCCGGTCGGTCACGCCGGCCATTGGCGCGACAGCGAGGCGGTTGGGCAAGGTATAAGGGCCGATGCGCATGGCGCGGGAACAAGGCGCGAAAAAGGCCGGCATTCTAACGCCTGCCTATTTTTTGGGCAACCTCAGAAATGCAATTCCCACGGCTCGGCGCGGCCGGCCTCGATCCATTCCTGCACGGGCGGCAGTGCCAGCACCGTCTCCATGTAACGCTGCGCGTCGTCCGGCACGGTGATGCCGTAGGTGACAAAGCGCAGCACCACCGGCGCGTAGAACGCATCGGCCCAGCTGAAGCGGCCGAACAGAAACGGAGCCCCGCCGGCAAAGCGGTTCCTGCAATCGGTCCAGATCGCAACGATGCGCTCGATGTCCGCAGCGACCTCGGGCGTGAGCCCGACCTGCCGACGCGCCCGGATATCCATGCTGCACAGCGTGCGCAGCGCCTGGAAGCCCGAGTGCATCTCGGCGCAGACCGAGCGCGCCACCGCGCGTGCCGCCGCGTCCTGCGGCCACAGTTGCCGGTCGGGGAACTTCTCGGCGATGTACTCGGCGATGGCAAGCGAATCCCACACCGCCAGCTCGCCGTCCAGCAATGCGGGGACCCGGCCGGTCGGCGAATACTTCAGCATCTCGGCCTTGCTGCCTTCCTGATAGAGCGGGATCAGGATCTCCTCGAAGGCGATGCCGGCCATCTTGAGACCAAGCCAGGGCCGCAGCGACCAGGAGGAATAGTTCTTGTTGCCGATGACAAGTTGCATGGGGCACCTTTGCCGGTGGGTCGAAGCGGCCATTCTAACCCTGTGTCCCGGCAACGGTTCCGGAACCGGCACCTGTTACAGCAGGATCAACCCCAGCACCGACAGGATCAGCGCCCACTTCGCCGCGTAGTACGCCGGCTTGCTGCGCCGCTTGAGCGCCTTGCCCGCTTGGCGCACCGCGTAGAGCACCCCGAATGCCTTGTTGAGCGCGCCGGTGCGGTCGCCCTCCTGGTTGGGCGAGGCCGCCGCGGCCAGCAGCACGCGGCCGACCGCCCGGTTGACCCATTGCGCCCAGCGATAGCGCATGGGCCGCTCCAGATCGCAGAACAGGATGATGCGGTTGGTGGTGGTCTGGTTGTCGGCGTAGTGGATGTAGGTCTCGTCGAAGATCACCGCCTCGCCGTCGCGCCAGCTGTAGCGCTCGCCGTCCACTTCGATGAAGCAGGCGTCGTCGTTGGGGGTGATCAGCCCAAGGTGATAGCGCAGCGAGCCCGCGTACGGGTCGCGGTGGCGCACCAGCCGGCTGCCCGGCGGCAGCGCGGCGAACATCGCGGCCTTCACCGTCGGCATGCCGGCCAGCAATTGCGAGGTCTGCGGGCACAGCTGCTGCGCCGATGGGTGCGGCGTGCCGTACCACTTGAGATAGAAGCGCTTCCAGCCGCTCTTGAAAAAGGAATTGAACCCGGCATCGTCACGCCGGGCCGATGCCTTGATATGCCCCTCGGAAAACAGCGCCTCGGCCTCGGCCCGCATCGCCGGCCATGCCGCGCGCAGCCTTTCCAGTTCCGGGAACGCGCTGACCGGTACGTAGGGCGTGGTCGGCACCCTGGAGAACAGGTACATGAAGCAATTGATCGGCGCCATGAAGCTTGAATGGTCGGTCAACTGCCGCCAGAAGCCGTGCCGCACCCGGCCGCGGTAGTGCACATGGATGCCGCAGACGATGAAGAGCGAAACGATCAGCCATTTGGTCATTGTGTGGTCCTTGAGCGCGCTGGGCGGGGGCGGTGACGCGGGGGCGCCTGCCAGGGCAGCCGTTCCAGGCGCAACCGCATCACCCCGCCAACGATCCCTTGGCGGATAAAAAAAGCGGGCCAGGCCCGCTTTTCTTGGGATCGGTAGACTCAGCCGACTTTTTTCTTCAAAAGTTCCAGCGCCATCGCCGGATTGGCTTTGCCGCCGCTGCCCTTCATCACCTGCCCCACCAGGGCGTTGAGCGCCTTTTCCTTGCCGGCACGGTATTCCTCGATCGCCTTGGGGTTGGCTGCGAGCACCGCATCGACAATGGCTTCGATCGCGCCGGTATCGGTCTCCTGCTTCAGGCCATCCCGTTCGATGATGGCGTCGGCGGGCAACCCCTCTTCCCACATCTTCCTGAGCACATCCTTGGCGGTCTTGTTGTTGAGGGTGCTGTCCATCACCCGCTTGATCAGCGCGGCCAATGCGTCGGCCGCGACCGGGCTTGCGCTGATGTCCTTTTCCTCGCGGTTCAGCGTGGCGCTGATGTCGCCCATGATCCAGTTGCTGGCGAGCTTGGCGTCGGCACCGGCAGCCACCGTGGCCTCGTAGTAGGCCGCGAGGGCCTTGGAGGCGGTCAGCGTCACGGCGTCGTAGGCGGGAATGCCGTATTGCTGCACGAAGCGCGCCTGCATCGCTGCCGGCAACTCCGGCAGTTCGCCGCGTACCCGCTCGATCCATTCCTCGGAAATCACCAGCGGCGGCAGGTCCGGGTCGGGGAAATAGCGGTAGTCGTGCGCGTCTTCCTTGCTGCGCATGGCACGGGTTTCGCCGGTATCCGGGTTGAACAGCACGGTGGCCTGCTGCACCTTGCCGCCATCCTCGATCAGCTCGATCTGGTACTGCACCTCGGCCTTGATCGCCTGCTCAATGAACTTGAAGCTGTTGAGGTTCTTGATCTCGCGCCGGGTGCCGAACTCGGCCTGCCCTTCAGGGCGCACCGACACGTTCACGTCGCAGCGGAACGAGCCCTCCTGCATATTGCCGTCGCAGATGCCGATCCAGGTCACCAAGGAGTACAGCGCCTTGGCATACGCCACCGCCTCGGCCGCCGAACGCATTTCCGGCTCGGACACGATTTCCAACAGCGGCGTGCCGGCGCGGTTCAGATCGATGCCCGATGCGCCGTGGAAATCCTCGTGCACCGATTTGCCGGCATCTTCTTCCAGATGGGCGCGGGTCAGGTTGATCACCTTGTCGACGCCGTCGACATGGATGGTGAGGCTGCCGCCCTCGACCACCGGCAGCTCGAACTGGCTGATCTGGTAGCCCTTGGGCAGATCGGGGTAGAAGTAATTCTTGCGGGCGAACACCGAGCGGCGGTTCACCTTGCCGCCGATGGCAAGGCCGAACTGGATGGCCTTCTCGACAGCCATCTTGTTCATCACCGGCAGCGCGCCGGGCAAGGCGATATCGACCACGGCGGTCTGCGTGTTGGGCGCGGCACCGAAGGCGGTGCTGGCACCCGAGAAGATCTTGGACTGGGTGGTGAGCTGGGTATGCACTTCCAGCCCGATGACGACTTCCCACTTCATTGCATGTCTCGCATCAAGAGCGGGAAGGCAGGGAGGGAAGGAGCAAACAGGGACAGCGGCATGCCAGCGCGCCGTTGCCCCGCCCTCTTCCCGCGTCTTCCTTCCCTGGTCGGATCACAGGGCGGGCGCCTTGCAGTGCCAGTCGGTTGCCAGCTGGAACCGATGGGCCGCGTTCAACAAGCGCGCCTCGCTGAAATAGTTGCCGATCAGCTGCAGGCCCACCGGGCGGCCGTTGCTGCCGAAGCCGGCCGGTACGCTCAGCGCCGGCAGGCCGGCGAGGTTCACGCCCAGCGTGTAGATGTCGGCAAGGTACATCGCCACCGGATCGTCGCGCTTCTCGCCCAGGTTCCACGCCGTGGTCGGCGCCACCGGGCCGGCGATCACGTCGCACTGGGCAAAGGCGGCCTGGAAATCGTTGGCGATCAGCCGGCGGATCTTCTGCGCCTGCAGATAGTAGGCGTCGTAGTAGCCGTGCGAGAGCACATAGGTGCCGGTCAGGATGCGGCGCTTCACTTCCCAGCCGAAGCCCTCGGCGCGGGTCTGTTCGTACATGCCATTGAGGCCGTCGAACTGTGCGGCACGATGGCCGTAGCGCACGCCATCGAAGCGGCTGAGGTTGCTCGACGCCTCGGCCGGCGCGATCACGTAGTACGACGGGATCGCCAGCTCGGTGTTGGGCAGGCTGACCTCGACCACCTCGGCCCCGAGCTTGCGGTACTCGGCGATGGCCGCGTCGATGACACCGGCCACGTCCTGCGCGAGGCCATCGGCGAAGTATTCCTTGGGCAGGCCAATGCGCAGGCCGGCCAGCGGTCGATCCAGATCGCGGGCGTAGTCCTCGCGTTCGCGCGCAAGGCTGGTCGCGTCACGCGCATCGAACTCCGCCATCACGTTCAGGAGCAGCGCACAATCCTCGGCGCTCCTGGCCATCGGGCCGCCCTGATCGAGCGAGCTGGCGTAGGCGATCATGCCAAAGCGCGATACCACGCCGTAGGTCGGCTTGATGCCGGTGATGCCGCAGAAGCTCGCCGGCTGCCGGATCGAGCCGCCGGTGTCGGTGCCGGTGGCGATCGGAGCGAGCCGCGCCGCAACGGCGGCGGCCGAGCCACCCGAGCTGCCACCCGGCACGGCGGCACCATCCCAGGGGTTCTTCACCGCGCCGAAATGGCTGTTCTCGTTGGACGAGCCCATGGCGAACTCATCCATGTTGGTGCGGCCGAGCGTGACTAGGCCCGCGGCCTGGCACTGCTCCACGACATGCGCCGAGTACGGCGAGACGAAGTCGCCGAGCATCTTCGAGCCGCAGGTGGTGCGCCAGCCTTCCTGGCAGAAGATATCCTTGTGCGCCACCGGGATGCCGGCAAGCGGCCCCGCGCTGCCATCGGCGCGCGCCTGGTCGGCTGCCCGCGCTTCAGCCAGCGTCTTCTGGCGATCGAGCGTGATATAGACGTTGAGCGCGCCGTTGTGCCGCTCGGCACGATCGAGGAATTCGGTAGCGAGCTCGACGGCGGAGACCTGTTTGGCCGCCAGTGCTGCGGCCAGTTGCTTGAGCGAGGATTCGATCATGTGGGGATTTCAGTTGGCGGGCACGTGGCCCATGCCACGCTCGACCAGATCGATCAGCGTGTGGATGACCTTGATGTGGATTTCCTGGATGCGGTCGGCGTAGCCGAAGTGCGGCACGATGATCTCGACATCGGCCGCGCCCTTGAGCTTGCCGCCATCCTTGCCCATCAGCAGGATGACCTGCATGCCGCGCACCCGCGCCTCTTCGACCGCGCGGATCACGTTGGCCGAATTGCCGCTGGTGGTGATGCCGAGCAGCACGTCGCCCGGGCGGCCGAATGCCGCCACCTGGCGCGCGAAGATCTCGTTGAAGCCATAGTCGTTGCCGACACAGGTGATATGCGACGGATCGGATACCGCCATCGCCGGCATGGCCGGGCGATCGTCGCGGTAGCGGCCCGACAGTTCCTCGGCGAAATGCATCGCATCGCAGTGCGAACCGCCGTTGCCGCAGGAGATGGCCTTGCCGCCATTGCGGAAAGCGTGCACCAGCACCTTGGCCGCGGCATCGATGGCGGCGAAGAACGCATCGTCGGCGCGTACCCGCTCCAGCAGCGCAGCCGCCTCGTCGAAATGGGCACGGACGTGGGAGAGACTCATTCGATCACCTTGGGTACCAGATAAAGGCCGTTTTCCACCGCAGGCGCCACCGCCTGGAACGCCTCGCGCCGATCGGGCGCGGTGACCTCGTCCTCGCGCAGCCGCAGGTGCACATCCTGGGCGTGCGCCATCGGCGCGATGCCGGCAGTATCGACGGCGCGCATCTGGTCGATCAGATGCAGGATGCGGTTCAGCTGAGTCTGGGTGGCGGCAAGCTCGGCGTCGGTGACGGCGATGCGCGCGAGCCGGGCGATACGTTTGACGTCGTCGGACGACAGCGACATGGTGTGATTTTCCTTTCGCTTGCGGGGTGCCGCGTACGTGGCGCCGTTAACAAAGCGGCCCCCCAACCTGAGGCGCCTTAGGGTATCATACCGGGTTTGTTTCGCCCAAACCGGGCCAGGCCCGGGGCGATGCCGCTGCCGCGCCGGCGGAACCGGGGACCGCCTGCGGTTTCCACGACGACAGGATTCCCTACCGGGGCGGCGCTCTGCGTCGTCCCGTTCCACGAAACACCAATTGCGAGAATACGATGCTAGGTATGCTTTCCGGCTATTTCGCCAACGACATCGCCATTGACCTGGGTACCGCCAACACCTTGATCTACATGCAGGGCAAGGGCATCGTGCTGGACGAACCTTCGGTCGTCGCCATCCAGCAGGAAGGCGGGCCGTCGGGCAAGAAGACCATCCTGGCCGTGGGCGCTGAAGCGAAGAAGATGCTGGGACGCACGCCGGGCAGCATCACCGCTATCCGCCCGATGAAGGACGGCGTGATCGCCGACTTCACCATCACCGAGCAGATGCTCAAGCATTTCATCAAGAAGGTGAATCCCAGCCGGCTGTTCAGCTCGCCGCCGCGCATCGTGATCTGTGTGCCCTACGGCTCCACCCAGGTGGAGAAGCGCGCCATCCGCGAATCGGCCCTGGGTGCCGGCGCACGCAAGGTCGAGCTGATCGAGGAACCGATGGCAGCTGCGATCGGCGCCGGCCTGCCGGTCGAGGAGGCCACCGGTTCGATGGTGGTGGACATCGGCGGCGGCACCACCGAGGTGGGCGTGATCTCGCTGGGCGGCGTGGTCTACGCCTCGTCGGTGCGGGTGGGAGGCGACAAGTTCGACGAGTCCATCATCAACTACATCCGCCGCAACTACGGCATGCTGATCGGCGACACCACCGCCGAGGACATCAAGAAGCGCATCGGCTCGGCCTTCCCCGGCGCCGAGGTGCGCGAGATGGAGGTGAAGGGCCGCAACCTGGCCGAGGGCATCCCGCGCTCGTTCACCATCTCGTCCAACGAAATCCTCGAAGCGCTGACCGAGCCGTTGAACCAGATCGTGTCGGCGGTGAAGCAGTCGCTGGAACAGACCCCGCCCGAACTGGGTGCCGACATCGCCGAGAAGGGCATGGTGTTGACCGGCGGCGGCGCGCTGCTGCGCGACCTTGACCGGCTGTTGATGGAAGAGACCGGCCTGCCGGTGATCGTCGCCGACGATCCGCTCACCTGCGTGGTGCGCGGCTCGGGCCGGGCGCTCGAGAAGCTGGACAAGGGCGGCATCGCGATCTTCATCAACGACTGATCCTCGCTTGTACCGTGAGGCGGGGCTGGACCCCGCCTGTTTGATTCGTCAGCACCGTACCCCATGCAAGCGACCCAACCCGCCTTTTTCAAGCAAGGCCCGAAGCCGCTGACGCGGCTTCTGATCTTTTCGACGCTCTCCATCGTCCTGATGGTGGGCGATGCGCATTACGCGATGCTGGGCCGGCTGCGCGAACAGGTGTCGTTCGTGCTCTACCCGTTCCAATGGCTGGCCACCGCGCCGTTCGCTGCGCTGCATTCGGCACGCGATTTCTTCACCCGGCAGACCGAGCTGATCGCCGAGAACCGCAAGCTCAACGATGCGTTGCTGACCGCACGCGCCAAGGCGATGCAGCTTGACGCCGTGGCAGCCGAGAACGCGCAGCTGCGCGCGCTCTCCGAACATCGCCGCACCACCAGCCGGCCCAGCCAGTTGGCCGAGATCCTGTACAACGGCCGCGATCCGTTCTCGGCCAAGCTGATCGTCGACTCGGGCGAACAGCGGGGTACGCGGCCGGGCAAGATCGTCGTCGATACCAGCGGCGTGGTCGGTCAGGTGGTGCGGGTGCAGCCCCTGACTGCCGAGGTGCGGCTGATCAGCGACCGCAACCATGTGGTGCCGGTGATGGTGCAGCGCAGCCAGTTGCGCACCGTGGTCTACGGCATGGGCGCGGGCCATCCGCTCGAAGTGCGCTACCTGCCGCCCAACGCCGACATCAAGGTCGGCGACACGCTCATCACCTCCGGGCTGGACGGCCTGTACGCGCCGGGGCTGCCGGTGGCCAAGGTGGCCCGGATCGAGCGACAGGCAGGGTCGCCGTTTCCGCGTATCGAGGCACAGGCACTTGCCGGCATCGGCCAGCATCGCTTTCTGCTGATCCTGGACAACCCGGCGGCGCCGGCACCCTATCCGGATGCCTCAGCCGTTGCCGCCAAGCGAGCGCCCTGATGCCCGTTTCCAGCCACCTCCTGCGCCCGGTACGCCCCAGCCTGATCTTCCTGACCCTGCTGGGTGCGCTCATGCTCAACCTGCTGCCGTGGCAACTGGCCGGCGGGCACTTCGCGCCCGATTTCGTTGCGCTGCTGCTGCTGTACTGGACGCTGAACCAGCCGCGCCGGATCGGCGTGGGCTGGGCCTTCCTGCTTGGCGTGGTGATGGACGTGGCCAACAGCAACATCCTGGGCCAGCATGCACTGGCGTATTCGGTGATCAGCTATCTGGTGCTGTCGCGCCAGCGCCGGATCAACATCTATCCATTCTGGCAGCAGGCGTTGGTGGTGCTGGGCCTGCTGCTGCTGGCGCAGCTCTTGATGGCCGGGCTGCGCTTTGCCATCGGTTCGGAGACGGTCGGCCCCGGCTACTTCGTCAGCCCCTTCGTCGCCGCGTTTTTGTGGGTGCCGCTTTCCAATCTGCTGCTGGTCTACCAGCGGACGCGCGTGCCCGATTCGATATGAGCCGGCGTCCCATGTTCGGCGCGCCGCCCCGGGGCAAGACGCGCCGCAACAGCAGCAACGAGTTGAAGAACGGCCGGGCCGAGCGCAGCGCCTACGAGCTGCGGCTCGTGACCGCGGTGCTGTTCGTGCTGATCCTGTTCGGCGTGCTGCTGGCACGCTTTGTCTGGCTGCAGGGCATCCAGCACGACAAGTACATGACGCTGGCCGAGGCCAACCGTATCTCGCTGGTGCCGGTGCCGCCCTCGCGCGGCATCATCCGCGACCGCAATGGCGAGATCCTGGCGCACAACTACTCGGCCTATACGCTGGAGGTCGTCCCGGCCCGGATAGCCGACCTGGACACGCTCATCACCGAGCTCAACCAGATCGTGCCGATCACACCCAAGGACCGGCGCCGCTTCAAGAAGCTGCAGGAGGAGAGCAAGGAATTCGAATCATTGCCGATCAAGACCCGGCTCACCGATGCCGAAGTGGCACGCTTTGCGGCCAGCAGTTACCGCTTTCCGGGGGTCGAGATCAAGGCACGGCTATTCCGCCACTATCCACAGGGCGAGGTGGGCTCGCACCTGGTCGGCTACATCGGGCGCATCAACGACCGCGACCTGACCGAGCTGGAAAAGAACGGCATGCTCGCCAATTACCGCGGCAGCGAGCACATCGGCAAGATCGGCATCGAAGCGAGCTATGAGCGCTACCTGCATGGCGTGACCGGCTTCGAGGAGGTCGAGATCGACGCGAACGGCCGTGCCGTGCGTACCTTGCGCCGTGTCTCGCCGCGCCCTGGGCACGATCTGATGCTGTCGGTGGACATCCGGCTGCAGCGCGTGGTCGAGACGCTGTTCGCCGGCCGGCGTGGCGCGCTGGTGGCGATCGACCCGGCCAACGGCGGTGTGCTCGCCTTCGTCTCGATGCCGGGGTTCGACCCCAACCTGTTCGTTGACGGCATCGATCCGCAAAGCTGGAAGGATTTGAACGAAAGCCCGGACAAGCCGCTGCTGAACCGGGCGCTGCGTGGTGAATACCCGCCCGGCTCCACCTTCAAACCCTTCATGGCGATGGCGGCACTGGAGGGCGATTTCCCGCTGGTGCGCCAGACCATCGCCGACCCGGGCTACTTCCTGTTCGGCGGGCATCGCTTTCGCGACTCCAAGGCCGGCGGCCACGGCAGCATGAACTTCGACCGCTCGCTCACCGTGTCGAGCGACACCTACTACTACCAGCTGGCGGTGCAGATGGGCATCGACTACATCGCCGACTTCATGGCCGGGCTCGACTTCGGCCGCCAGACCGGCATCGACCTGCCGGGCGAGCGGCCCGGCGTGCTGCCGAGCCCGGAGTGGAAACGCAAACGGTTCCGCAATCCGGCACAACAGAAATGGTACGCCGGCGAAACGGTGTCGATCGGCATCGGCCAGGGTTACAACAGCTACACGCCGCTGCAGATGGCGCATGCGATGGCCACGCTGACCAACCATGGCGTCGCCTACCGGCCGCACGTGGTGGCCGATATCGTCGATCCCAATACCGGTACGCGCGTGCCAGTGGCACCGCGCCCCGAGCGGGTGCTGCCCTGGCAGCGCGGGAACACCGAGCGGGTGCTGCGTGGGCTCGCCAGCGTCATCACCAGCGGCACCGCCGCCAGCGTATTCCGCAACGCCGGCTACACCGCGGGCGGCAAGACCGGCACCGCCCAGGTGTTCTCGCTCAGGGGAGCCAAGTACAGCGCGCACAGCATCCACGAACGGCTGCGCGATCACTCGTGGTTCATCGCCTTCGCCCCGCTCGAACAGCCTAGGATTGCGCTGGCGGTGATCGTGGAGAATGGCGGCTGGGGTGCCACCGCCGCCGCGCCGATCGCGCGCAAGGCGCTCGACTACTATCTGTTGGGCAAGGAGCCCGAGCCTGTCGCGCCCGAGGCCGCGCCCGCCCCTTCCCCGGAACCGCACAGTGATTAAGCAGCTCTGGCAACGCTTCAAGCAACCGATCGATCCGTGGCTGCTGCTGTTCACGCTGCTGGTGTTCCTGATCTCGGCGGTGCTGCTGTACTCGGCGTCGAACCAGGATACCGAGCGCGTCTCGGACAAGATGACCTTCATGGGCATTTCGCTGGCGCTGATGTGGTGCGTGGCCAGCATCCGTCAGCAGACCTGGATGCGCCTGGCACTGCCGGCCTACGTCACCGGCGTGGTACTGCTGCTGGCAGTCGAGTTCTTCGGTGTCACGAGCCATGGCGCCACGCGCTGGCTCAATGTCGGCATCACCCGTATCCAGCCCTCCGAACTGATGCGGATCGCGCTGCCGCTGATGCTCGCCTGGTATTTCCACCATCACGAGGCGCACCTGGACTGGCGGCACTTCGTGGTCGCGGCGCTGATCATGGTGGTGCCGGTGGCGTTGATCCTGAAACAGCCCGATCTTGGCACGGCGTTGCTGATCGCCTCCTCGGGCTTCTACGTGCTGTTCTTCGCCGGGCTGGCCTGGCGCGTGATCGGGCTTGGCATCATCGCCTTCGGTGTGCTGGCCTACGTGGTGACGCACTGGACGCTGTGTGTCCAGATCCTGCACGAGTACCAATGCCGCCGCATCAGCACCATGCTTGACCCGACCAGCGATCCGTTGGGGGCGGGCTACCACATCATCCAGGGCACCATCGCCATCGGCTCCGGCGGCTGGTTCGGCAAGGGCTGGCTCGCCGGCACCCAGACCCATCTTGACTTCATTCCCGAGCGCACCACCGACTTCATCTTCGCCGTCTACGGCGAGGAATTCGGCCTGATCGGCAATGTGGCGCTGATCGGACTCTATCTGCTGGTGATCGGCCGCGGCCTGCTGATCTCGCATGCCGCCTCCACCACCTTCGGCCGGCTGCTTGCCGGGTCGATCGCGCTCAATTTCTTCACCTATGCCTTCGTCAACATGGGCATGGTGTCGGGCATCCTGCCCGTGGTCGGCGTGCCGCTGCCGCTGATTTCCTATGGCGGCACCTCGATGGTCTCCATCCTCGCCAGCTTCGGCCTTCTGATGAGTGTGCAGCGCGACCGCAAGCTGATGAAGGGATAGATGGTGAGGCGTGAGGAGTGAGAGGTGACTTCAAGTACACCAGCCACGGCGCGCCGTTTTTGACGTTGCTCTTGCACCTCACGCCTCACCCCTCACTCCTCACATTTGTTTTGGAGGTGTCCGTTTGAAAGCCAGCTTGAAGATCATCGGCCTGGGCGCCTGTGCCATCCTGCTTGCCGCCTGCTCGAGCACGCCCGGCCGCGCCCCGGCGCCGTCCCAGCCGCAGCCGCAGCCGCCAGTGACGGCCAGACCAGGGGCCGAACCGCCACCGCAGGCACCGCCGCCGGGCAGCAACCCCTGCGTCTACACCCGGGCCGGTGGGGGCGCCTTCTACAAGGACGACGGTCCGCTCGCCTTGCCCGACTGGATCGACGAGGTGCCCGAGCCCCTGCCCCGCGCCGAGCCGCTGCATCGCTTCGCCAACAACCCATATACCGTGCTCGGCCAGCACTTCGTACCGCTCAGGCAGGTGGGCGGGTACCGCGCGCGCGGCGTCGGTTCGTGGTACGGCCGCAAGTTCCACGGCCAGAAGACCTCCAGCGGCGAGATCTACGACATGTTCGCCATGACCGCCGCCTCACCGGTGCTGCCAGTGCCCAGCTACGCCCGGGTGACCAACGTGAAGAATGGCCGCAGCGTGGTGGTGCGGGTCAACGACCGCGGCCCCTTCCACAAGGGGCGGGTGATCGATCTGTCGTTCGTCGCGGCCTGCCGGCTCGGCTACGCGGTCGACGGCAGCGCCGAGGTGATCGTCGAGAGCCTGGGCCCCGGTGGCAGTCCACCCCCGGCCACGGTGCTTGCCACGGTGGAGGCCCCGCCGGCGCGTCCGCCGGCGCCCGAATCCGTGGCTGGCCCGGGCGGCGTCTACCTGCAGCTGGGTGCCTTCTCGTCGCTGGCCAACGCCCAGGCCTTCCATGCGCGCCTGGCCGGTGAGCTGACGCCGGGCGCACCGCTTGCGATTCAGTCGGCGGGCACGCTGCACCGGGTGCGGCTCGGCCCCTACCCCGACCGGCAGGCGGCCGAGGCTGCCGCCAGGCAGCTTGCCGACACGCACGACCTGGCGGCGGTGATCGCCCGCTGACCCTGCACGCCGTGCCGCGCCCCCCCGTGGCACGGTGCGCCCGGCGGCGGCGGATCGCTTCGCGCTTGCCAGCGTGGCGCTTTGGCCCAAGAATGAACCGAGCATGGTACCGTCGCAGGTACCGATAACAGCGGCGCACCGCGCCGCGCCTTCAGGAGATCGAGCATCGTGACCCCGCCGCCCCCGCCTCGGGAGCAAGACGACGGTCATTCATTCGCGCGCATCCGGGTATTGCTCGTGATGCTGTCGCTGATGGTGATGCTGTTCACGCTGGGTGCACTGGGCTGGTCTTCGCTGCGCAGCTACCAGGAAACGCAGGACAAGGCCGAGCAACAGCTGCTGACGCTGGCCCGCACCAGCGAGGAGCACATCGGCCGCACGTTGGAAACCAGCGTGAACGCGCTGTACGCGATCCAGCAGGATGCGCTGTTCCGCTCCTGCCTTGCCGCCGCCGACGACGAATGCCTGTATGCCTATCTGCGGCGCGTCGTGCTGCGCTATCCCCAGCTCAACTCACTGATGGTGATCGACGAACAGGGCCGCCTCGCCGCCACCACCCGCAGCTACCCGGCGCCGCAGCGCAATCTCTCGCAGGAGCGCTACTTCCAGGCCATCCGTGCCCAGCCGGCCACGCCGCAGTACATCGCCGAGCGCACCATCGACCCCGACAGCGGCGACATCATCCCGGTCGCCACTGGCCTTGCCGGCACCGGCGGGCGCTTCGCCGGTGTGCTGGTCGCCGGCCTGTCGCCGGGCTTCTTCGCCGATTTCTACCATTCCATCAATGTGCGTCGGCAGCTCACGCTGCGGGTGTTCCGCGACGACGGCGTCACACTGATGTATTTCCCCGACGATACGCGCGAGAACCAGCGCAGCATCGCGCGCCTGCCATTCTTCACCAACGGGTTCCTGAGCGAGGAGGCAGGCATATACCGCGACGGGCGGGTCATCGACGGCGTGCGCCGCATCTACGGCTGGCAGCATGTCTCGGGCTGGCCGCTCGGTGTCAGCATCGGCATGGATCACGACGCGGTATTGAACGGCTGGCGCCGCGAGAACCTGATCAACCTCGGCATCGCCTGCCTGATGCTGCTGACCTGTGCCGGGCTGGTGCTGTATGTGCTGCAGAAGCTCAAGCGGCTGGAACAGGCCGAGGCCGACCTGTACCTGACCAAGGTGGCGGTCGAGCGCGGCGCCGACATGGCGGTGTGGCTGGACGACAGCGGCACGATCCGCTACGTCAACGCCACCGCCTGCCATCGGCTCGGCTACAGCGAGGGCGAGCTGCTCTCGATGCGGCTCAAGGACATCAACCCCGGCTTCAAGCCCGAAAGCTGGCCACGCTTCTGGCAACGGCTGCGCGAGCACAAGCACCTGTTCGACGAAGTCACGTTCAAGACCCGTACCGGCGAGGAATTCCCGATCGAGGTCTATTCCAACTACATCGTATTCAAGGGCCGCGAGTACAACTGCGCGGTGGTGCGCGACATCTCCGAGCGGCGCATGGCCGAGGAGGCCATCGTCAAGAGCGAACAGCAGCTGCGGCTGGCGCTGGAGGCCTCCAACACCGGGCTCTTTGACATGCCGCTGGAGAGCCGCCGCACCGCTGTCACCAGCCCGGAGTACGACCGGCTTCTGGGCTACGAGCCGGGCGAGCTGGTCGAGACGTTCGAGAAATGGAAGAACCAGCTGCACGCGGCCGACCGCGAGCGCGTGCTGCGAGCGGTGCGCGACTACTACACCGGCGCATCCAACCAACTGGTCATCGAATATCGACGCCGCCTCAAGGATGGCGGATATCACTGGTTCCAGAGCCGCGGCCGCTTCGTCGAGATGGACGAGCACAACCGGCCCCGGCGGCTGATCGGCACCGTGACCGATGTCACCGAGCGGCGGCAGGCGCAGGAGCGGATCACCGAGCTTGCCAACTTCGATACCGTCACCGGCCTTGCCAACCGCAACCTGCTGCGCGATGAGCTGCGGCTGGCCGTGGCGGCGGCCGAGCGCTACCAGCGCCAGCTGGCGGTGCTGTTCCTCGACCTGGACCGCTTCAAGACCATCAACGATTCGCTGGGCCACGCGGCCGGCGACCAGGTGCTGATGCAGGTGGCCGAACGGTTGCGCCGCATCGTCAACAAATCCGACATCCTCGCCCGGCTGGGTGGGGACGAATTCGTGGTGGTGCTCTCGGACATCCAGGACGCGTTGTATGCCGGGCAGATCTCCGAGCAGATCCTCGAATCCTTCGCCGAACCGTTTGAGCTGGAAGCCGGCGGCTTTGCCAGTTCCACCTCGATCGGCATCGCCGTCTACCCGGACGACGGCCAGGACTCGGACACGCTGATCCGCAACGCCGACGTGGCGATGTACCAGGCCAAGGCCAACGGGCGCAGCAACTACCAGTACTTCACCGCTGACCTCAACATCCTCGCCTCGGAACGGCTGCAGCTGGAGACGAGCATGCGTCAGGCACTCGCCAACAGCGAGTTCGAGCTGTTCTACCAGCCGCAGGCGGACCTCGCCAGCGGCGAGGTGATCGGCGCCGAGGCGCTGATCCGCTGGCGCCATCCCGAGCACGGGCTGATCCCGCCGGGCAAGTTCATCCCGGTGGCCGAGGAATCGCGGCTGGTGGTGCCGATGGGCAACTGGGTGCTGCGCGAAGCCTGCCGCCAGGCGGCGGCGTGGCAGGCGGCGGGGGTGCCCCCGTTGACCATCGCGGTCAACCTGTCGCCACTGCAGTTGCACCAGGCCAACCTGCTCGAAATCGTGGCCGATGCGCTTGCCGCGTCCGGGCTGGAAGCGCAATGCCTGGAGCTGGAGGTGACCGAATCGGTGGTGATGCAGGAGGTGGAGCACGTGATGGCGATGCTGCACGGCCTCAAGCGCCTGGGCGTCAAGCTCTCGATCGACGACTTCGGTACCGGTTATTCCAGCCTGTCGTACCTGAAGCGCTTTGCCTTTGACAAGCTCAAGGTGGACCAGAGCTTTGTGCGCGATCTGACCACCGATCCCAACGACGCGGCCATCGTGCTGGCCATCATCGGCCTGGGCAAGACGCTCGGCATGTCGGTCCTGGCCGAAGGCGTCGAAAACCAGGAGCAGCTTGCCTTCCTGCGCAACGCCGGCACCGATGCGATCCAGGGCTTCCTGTTCAACCGCCCATTGCCGGCCGACGAATTCATCGCCTGGCTGCGCACCGCGCCCGGGCTGCCCGCCACCGAAGCCCCCACCGCGCGGGAACGGCGGCCGGCGGCGCTGTAGTCGCACGGCGCCGGACATGGCCCGGTTCGTCGTCTTCGGCGAAGCACTCACCGACTTCATCCGTGATGATGGGACACACTGGCGCGCCGTCCCCGGCGGCGCCTGCTGGAATGTGGCGCGCGCAGGCGCCCGGCTGGGTGTCGCCACCGCCTTCGCCGGCGCGGTCAGCCTTGATGTGTTCGGTGACGAGCTGGTGGCGCTGTCGCGCGCGGCAGGATTGGACCTGCGCTTCATGCAGCAGGTGGACAGGCCGCCGCTGCTGGCGATGGTGCCCTCGCGCGATCCGCCATGCTATTTCTTCGTCGGCGACAACAGCGCCGACCTTCACTTCGATCCGGCACAACTGCCGCAGGATTGGCTGCAGCATGCACAGACGGTGCACTTCGGCTCGATCAGCCTGGCGCGCGCGCCACTCGCCGGGCGGTTGGTCGATCTGGCACGCAAGGCCAAGGCTGCCGGCCGGCGCATCGCATTCGACCCCAACCATCGCAACCTGATGGACAGGCAATACCAGGAGACGCTGCGCGTGATGGTGCAGCTGGCCGACTGCATCAAGGTATCGGACGAGGATCTGGAGCGGCTGTTTCCAACGCAATCGCAACCGCAGGCGCTGGCCACGCTGCGCGGCTGGGCCCCCGACGCCCAGTTGCTGTTCACGCAGGGCGCCGCCGGCATGACCCTGTTTGCCGACGGCGCGGTCTGGCGCCGCCCGGCCTTTGCCATCAGCGTAGCCGACACGGTCGGTGCGGGCGACGCCAGCATGGGCGCCTGGATGGCCAGCCTGCTGCAGCGCCCCGACGCCACCCCGGCCCAGCACCTGGACTACGCCGCAGCGGCGGCCGCGCTTGCCTGCACCCGCCACGGGGCCTATGCACCGGAGCCCGTCGAAGTGGCTGCGCTGCTGCAGTCGCATTAGTGCCACGCTGAGAGGGCACGGGCAGGCGCGGTCACAAGGCCGGCGCGGCGGCAACCGGTGCCAAGCGGCGGCATGCGCTGCCCCAGGGTGGGAAACCGCCGACAGCGGGTCGCAATCACCGCCGACAGTCAGCTGCCCGGGCAGGGCGTAACTTCGAAGCATCAGCGCTTAGAAGGAGGACACCATGGGTAAGTACTTTATCGCCTGGTTGCTGGGCGTTCCGCTCTCCGTATTGCTCCTGCTGTATCTGATCTTCTGATCTCCCTCGGCCCATTCGCGCGGCGCCGCGGCTTTGCCGTGAGCGCCGCGCGGCGTTTCATCTTCCCGCGCCCGTTTCTAAGGAATCCGACCGATGCCAGACGCTCCGCAGCCCCTCAATCGCAAGATCGAAGACCTCGCACGCAACCACCTGCCGCGCAACCTGACGCACATCACCACCCAGCAGGGCACCGGCGTCGAAGACGACGCCAATTCGCTCAAGGCCGGCGTGCGCGGGCCGACGCTGCTCGAAGATTTCATCCTGCGGGAAAAGATCACCCACTTCGATCACGAGCGTATCCCCGAACGGGTGGTTCACGCGCGGGGAGCGGCAGCACATGGTTATTTCGAGGCCTATGACGATCTCTCCCCGATCACGGCGGCCCATTTCCTTGGAGAGGCCGGTCGCCGCACCCCGGTGTTCGTGCGCTTTTCCACCGTGGCCGGATCGCGCGGCTCGGCCGATACGGTACGCGACGTGCGTGGCTTCGCGGTCAAGTTCTACACCGAACAAGGCAATTTCGACCTGGTGGGCAACAACATCCCGGTGTTCTTCATCCAGGATGCGATGAAATTCCCCGACCTGGTCCACGCGGTCAAGCCGGAGCCGCACAACGAGATCCCGCAGGCGCAGAGCGCACACGACACCTTCTGGGATTTTGTCTCGCTCACGCCCGAATCGCTGCACATGATCATGTGGACGATGTCCGACCGGGCCATCCCGCGCAGCTACCGGATGATGGAAGGCTTCGGTGTGCATACCTTCCGCCTGGTCAATGCGCAAGGCCAGACCACGCTGGTGAAGTTCCACTGGAAGCCGCAGCTCGGGGTGCATGGCATGGCGTGGGACGAGGCGCAGAAGCTCAACGGCAAGGACCCGGACTTCCACCGGCGCGACCTGTGGGAAGCGATCGAGACCGGCCAGTTCCCGGAATGGGAGCTCGGGTTGCAGCTGCTGACCGAAGCCGAGGCCGAGGAGCTGGACATCGACGTGCTCGACCCGACCAAGATCATCCCCGAGGAACTGGTGCCGGTGACGCGGGTGGGCAGGCTGGTGTTGGACCGCAACCCGGAAAACTTCTTCGCCGAGACCGAGCAGGTGGCCTTCCATCCCGGGCACGTGGTGCCGGGCATTGATTTCAGCAACGACCCGTTGCTGCAAGGACGGCTGTTCTCGTACACCGATACGCAGTTGCTGCGGCTGGGCGGGCCCAACTTTGCCCAGCTGCCGATCAACCGGCCGGTCTGCCCGTTCCATCACCATCAGCGCGACGGGCTGGGCCAGCATCAGATACCGCTGGGCAAGGTGGCCTACGCACCCAGTTCGCTCGATACCGGCGCCCCTGCGCATCTGGGCGCACTGCCGGATGGCTACCGCAGCTTTCCCGAGCCGCTGTCCGGCCACAAGCTGCGCGGCAAGCCCGAACGCTTCGCCGATCACTACAGCCAGGCGCGGCTGTTCTACGCCAGCCTTACGCTCCCCGAGCAGCGGCATTTGCGCGACGCCCTGGTGTTCGAGCTGTCGCACGTGACGGCAGTGCACGTGCGCGAGCGCATGGTGCAGCACCTGCAGCGCATCGATGCCGGATTGTGCAACGGCGTGGCACGCCCGCTGGGGCTGCTGTGCCCGGATGAAGACTGCGGCACCGGGCCGTCGCCCGCGTCCTCCCCGGCGCTGTCGATGAACCAGCAGCCCTTTCCGGTGGTCGGCCGCAAGGTGGCGGTGCTGGCGGCCGGGCGATTCGACGCTGCACTTGCGCAGCCGGTGCTCGATGCACTCAAGGCGCGCGGCGTGCGCAGCGTGCTGATCGGGCCCACGCTCGGTGGCCTGCCCAGTGGCGGCGCCGCCCAGACCCGGCCCGATTTCACCTATGAGAACGGTCCGTCGCTGTTCTTCGACGCCGTGCTGGTGCTGGCCGAGACCACCGATCTGGATGCGCTGCGCCAGATCGGCCGCGCCAAGACCTTCATCGCCGAAGCCTATGCGCACGGCAAGCCGATCGCGCTCAGCACGTCGGCCACACCGTTGCTCGAGGATGCCGGTATTCCGCTGATACAGATCGAAGCGCAGGGCGGCGCCGACCGCGAGGCGATCCACATCGGCGCGGCCGACGCGACGCTGGCCGACCGCCTCCTGGCCAGCCTCGAATGGCACCGCTGCTGGACACGTGCCTTCGTCGACAGGATCGCGATCTGATCCGGCAAGTGGGAATCAGCGGACAGCGCGCCGCGCCCATCACCGACAGGCGCGCTGCGGCTTACCCGCTAAGGTGGACACTACGCATCGGGGCTTCGTGCCCCGGATACTGTTCCCGTCTCATCAGGAGTCGATCATGAAAAGCACGTCTTCCAGCCAGACCAGCAAGCGCAGCACCACCAGCCGCAGCCAGACCAAGAGCAGTGCCACGACGGCGACCCGCTCGCGCAGCAGCGGCACCCAGGCCAAGCGTGCAACCCGCAGCGACGCCGTCAAGTCGCTCAAGGATGACCACGCCCGCGTCAAGAAGCTGTTCCAGGCGTTCCAGGCGGCCAAGGAAAAGGGCGCCGTCGAGGAAAAGACCCGGATCGCAGCCGAAACCTGTATGGAGCTGAAGATCCACACCCAACTGGAAGAGGAGATCTTCTATCCGGCGCTGCGCGCAGCGCTGCGCGAAGAAGGCGAACTGCTGGACGAAGCCGAGATCGAGCACGCCAGTGCCAAGGAACTGATCGCCCAGCTCGAAGGCAACCGCGATGTCAAAAGCACACGCTACGACGCGCTCTACATGGTGCTGAGCGAGTATGTGCAGCACCACGTGAAGGAAGAGGAAAAGGAAATGTTCGCCAAGGCGCGTTCGGCCAAGTCGCTCGATCTGCAAGCGCTGGGGGAGACCATGGCGCAACGACGCGAGGAACTGATGGCCGAATACGGTCAGGCAGCCGGCGCACGCGGTGGCGCGATGCACTGAGGGTGACGGGCCGCTGCGGCGGCCCTTTGCCACAGCCATAAGCCACGGCACCCGTCCAACGCGGGTGCCGTGGCGTTTTTACGAGCTGGGACAGCAGTATTTCCTACGCACTCCCTTATGCATTCCGGTCCCTCAGGCGCGGTTCCAGAGGGCAGACAGACGCCGCCCAGCCTGCCTGGCGCTTGGACCAACGACGCCAATGCAACAGTCACGCCCTGGCCGGCGCAGTGCTGGCACCTGCCGCGCGCTGGCGGTTCAGCTGCACCAATCGACGCGCCTGGGCGCGCATGCCGCTGCGCAATATCGTCACCTGCCGTGCAAGCTCTGCACCGAAGAGAAAAATTTGCGCAGCGTAGTAGATCCACACCAGCACCAGCACCAGCGCACCGGCGGCGCCGTAGGACGAGCCCACTGCCGTGGTGCCCAGATACAGTGCAATCAGGCTTTTGCCGACCATGTAGAGCCCAGCGGTGATCAAGGCACTGAACCACACGTCACGCCAGGGAATGGGCTCGTCCGGCAGCAATTTGTAGATCGAAGCGAACAGCAGCGTGACCACTGCCAGCGTGACCAGCAGATTGGCCAGCTCCATCAGCAGCAGGCCCTCGCCGAACCACGCTGCATACCGATCCTGCATCAGGTTGAGCGCAGTCGATACCAGGAGCGAGGCCAGCAGCACGAAGCCGGCGCTGACCACGATGCCGAACGACAGCAACCGGGCCCGCAACAGCGTCAGTACGCCCTGGCGCTGCGAGCGCGTGCCCCAGATCACGTCCAGGCTGCCCTTGAGTTCGCTGAACACGGTGGTCGCGGCGAAGATGCTGGTGCCAAGGGCCAGCAGTGTGTGCCAGGTAGGCTGACCGGAGATCTGCGCGCTGTCGATCACCGCGCTGACCGCGACCGCCGCATTGGGGCCCATCAGGGCCTGGATCTCCGACAGCAGCTCAAGCTGCGCTGCGTCGCGGCCGTAGAAATAGCCGGCAATCGCAATCGCGATGATCAGCACCGGTCCCATCGAGAACAAGGTGTAGAAGGCGATGGCCGCCCCCATGGTGGATGCCCGGTGCGCCGACCAGCAGCCAGCCGCCGCCTTGAGCAGCCGCCCCGCCACCATCACCCGCCGCCCTGCCCTTGCCATCCTGACCCGCAAGCGCATCGCCCCCTCCCGCTGCAATCCGATATGGGTCCTGCATGCAGGATGCGTGCCAGCGGCTGTAGTCCTGCTCCGACAGCGCTTTGCGGCAGCACTGACGCGAGGTTAGGAATGGCTTGCGTCGCCAGTTGCGGGGGGGGCCAGTAGTCTTTGCACATGATCCACTGCACATGATCCACTGCACATGATCCACGCCAGTGCGCCGGGCAACTCCGCCCGACCTGCAGCATCACAGCGAGGAATTCCCATGTTTGACACCTTCCCAGACCACGCCAGCCAGACCCGCCACGACAATGTCGTCGCCATGCCGGTGCGTGCCACCAATGCCACGCAGCGCGAACTACAGCGCTTTGGCACCATGTACGGTGCATCGCCCGTCATGCGCGACGTGTTTTCGCTGATCGAACGCGTCGCACCGACCGAAGCGGCTGTGCTGGTGGTCGGCGAAAGCGGCTGCGGCAAGGAACTGGTTGCGCAGACCGTGCACCAGCTCAGCCAGCGCGCCAAGGAACCGTTCGTTGCCGTCAACTGCGGCGCGCTGCCCGCCTCCCTGATCGAGGCCGAGCTGTTCGGCTATGAAAAAGGCGCCTTCACCGGCGCCAACCGTACCCACCCGGGCGTGTTCGAACGGGCGGAGGGCGGCACGCTGTTCCTCGATGAAATCACCGAAATGCCGCTCGACATGCAGGTGCGCCTGCTGCGCGTGCTGGAAACCCGTCGCTTCACCCGGGTGGGCGGCGAGCGCGAAATGCGCTGCAATGTACGGGTGGTGGCCGCCACCAATCGCGATCCGCATCAGGCAGTGGCGGAAGGCAACCTGCGTGAGGACCTGCTCTACCGCCTCGCGGTGTTCCCGATCGCACTGCCGCCGCTGCGCGACCGGGGCGACGACGTGCTGCTGCTGGCCCGCCATTTCCTGGGCGAGCTCAACCGCGAGCACGGCACGCGCAAGAAGCTCAGCGAGTCGAGCGAGGCCGCCATCCTGCGCCATCCCTGGCCGGGCAACGTACGGGAGCTGAAGAACTGCCTGCAGCGCGCCTACATCCTGGCTGAGATCTGGGTGGATATGGACCCCGAATTACCGCTGCCCGGCATGGGCAGCCGCCCGATCAGCCGGCCAGGCGTACTGGAGTTCGAAGTGGGCACGGCGCTGCCCGATGTGGAGCGGCGGATGATCATCGCCACGCTGGACAAGTTCGCCGGCAACAAGCGCAAGACCGCCGAGGCGCTGGGAGTGAGCCTGAAGACCCTCTACAACCGCCTCAACGAATATGCGCGCCGCGAGGCGCACTACGCGACGGCCTGACCATGCGTGTACTCGACTTCGCCATTGACCCTGACAGTCTGGAGCAACTTGCCGAACGCCTTGCGCGGCCGGGTGCCCGCCCCGTCCGCACACAGCGCGGTGAAGGCGAGCCCGTGCATGAGGGCCGCTCCCGCATCCATTCGCCCCGCCGGGCCGGCCACGATCGCTTCGCGGCAGCCGGGCTCGCGCCGCGCGGCTAGCCGGCAGGAGAGCGGTATGTCCACCTGGAACCTCAACAGCGGCATCGTATACGACACCGAACCGCCCACTGAAGACGCCGGCGTGCGCTGCATTCCGCACGAGGAAAAGCTCGTCGCGGTCGAACCGTCGCCCGGATCGCCAGCAGCGGCCGAGAGTGGCAGCGGTCCAGGCAGCCGTCTTGCCGCGACGGACGAGCTGCAGCACTACGCCGTGGCTGGTCTGGACGGCACGACACTCGGCACGGTGCACAGCCTGATCGTCGATCTGCATCAAGGACGGCTGGCGTATGTGGTGATCGCGCCCGACACCACGCGACCGGAAAGCCTGCTCGCCGTGCCCTGGCATGCGCTGGCCCATGCGCCGCATGAGCGTCGGCTGCTCCTCAACACCCAGCGGCTGGACCTGACCCAGGCGCCGTTGTTTTCCGCTGCCAACTGGCCTGACATGAGTCGGCCGGAATGGGCCCAAGCAGCCCATACCTATTTCGAAGCCCGGCCCTACTGGGAATAGCGCCGGTGCCACCCCAGCATTCATGCCACAACAAAGGAGAAACCCATGCAGCACCGTAAAGTCACCCTCGCCCTGGCCCCCCTGTTGCTGGTCGGTCTGATGGCCGCCTGCAGCAAGAAGGAAGAACCCACCGACATGTCGATGGCTGCAAGTGCCCCTGCCAGCGAGTTGACCGAACCCACCCCGGTCGACAATACCCACTCCGATGCGGCTTCGGCCGTGTCGGCTGCAGGCGATACGGTTGCCAGCGGCACGGCCCGCGCCGGCGAGGCGATCGACGATGCGGCACTCACCACCAAGGTGAAGGCTGCGCTCGCTGCCGATGTCAGCCTCAAGACGCTGACCGTGGACGTCGACAGCAAATCCGGCCATGTGACGCTGACCGGCGAAGTGGACAACGAGGCCCAGAAGACCAGCGCCGAGCAGGTGACGCGTGGTGTGCAGGGTGTCGGCAATGTGACCAACAACCTGACCGTCAAGGCCAAGGGCTGATCGAAGGAGCGCACCATGACACGCAATGGCTGGTTGATCGTCGCCGGGCTGGGCCTGACCGCCCTTGCCCTGTGCAGCTGCGCCACGGGTCGCCGCGCTCGTTGCGGCGCCCCCGAAGACAAGGACCTGGACCTGTGGGAAAGCGAAGGCGGCACGCCGCCGACCCCCGGCCTGTGAACGACATGCCGTTGTTTTCTCTGGGAGAGTGATTGGCGGGCCGCAAGGCCCGTTTTTTTTGCACCGGCGCCCCTTGCGCAGACCAATGCCCGAACATGGAATGCCCGGCGCGCTGGAGCCGACGGGCCGGCTCGCGAGTGAGGACGGCAGCCAACCGTCGCAGCCTTGCTCCCAGTCACCAAGCTTTTCCAGTGCACTGTATCCATGAGGCGCACGACGGCCTCGGCTGAGGGTCACTGCCTGATCCATATGACCGCCCATCGGTCGTCCACCCTATTTCACGCTATGCCCTTTGAGTAAAAGATTGGCCAACGCTACCATTGCGCCTTTCTGACGCCATCGCTCAACTTCCATGGACTTTGCCACCCTGCTGTCCTCGTTCGCCAGCGCCTTCACGCAGGACCAGCGCCTGGTCACGCTGCAGCTGGGCGACGGGGCGCACTGGGGCGGGACGCTGCTGCCGCACAGCGCCACGGGCAGCGAGGCGCTGTCCCAGCCTTACCGCTACCGCGTTGAATGCCTGTCGCCGTCGGTGGACCTGGAGCTGAAGGCGCTGCTCGGCCTGCCGGCGCAGCTGGGCCTGGCGACCGCCGACGGCGGTGAGCTGGTGCGCGGTGGCCTCGTCACCCGCGCCGAGGCGCTGCCCGCCGATGGTGGCTTCGCCCGCTATGCGCTGACCATCGAACCCCCGCTCGCGCTGCTGGCCCACCGCCGCACCAGCCGGGTGTTCCAGGACCGCACCGTCCCCGACATCGTCCGCGCCGTGCTCGATGAACACCTGGCCGGCAACCCGGTGTTCGCCGCCGGCTTTGCCGTGCGCTTCGAACTGCGCGAGACCTACCCGCTGCGCTCGTATTGCCTGCAGTACCGCGAGACCGATCTCGCCTTCGTCAGCCGGCTGCTGGCCGAGGAAGGGCTGGCCTATCGCTTCGAGCACGCCGCCGGTGACCCGCCCAAGGTGACGCTGGTGGTGTTCGACGACCCCTATGCACTGCCGCAGGCCCAGCAGGGCAGCGTGCGCTTCCATCGCGCCGATGCCACCGAGACCGAGGACAGCCTCACCGGCTGGACCAGCGCCCGCCAGCTGGGCACCGCCCAGGTGGCGCTGGCCAGCTTCGACTACCGGCCGGTGGCGACGCTGCAGGCCCAGGACGGCACGGGGATCGACCAGGGCGACGGTGGCGCGCAGGCCGAGCGCACCTTGGCGGACTACGACGCGCAGACGCTGTACTACGCCAGCGACGACGACGCGCTGGCCCGCTATGCCCGGCTGCGCCAGCAGGCGCTGGATGCGCACAAAAAGGGCTTTGCCGGCAGCGGCACACTGCGCAGCCTGCGGGTGGGCGAATGGTTCCAGCTGCGCGACCACCCACACCACGACGCCGACGCGCCCGAGCAGCGCGAGTTCGTCGCCACCCGGCTCACCTTCCGCGCCCGCAACAACCTGCCGGGCGGATTGCTGGCCCAGTTGGGCGAATCCGCTGGGGAGGCCGCGCCGTTCCAGGTCGACTTCGACGCCCAGCGCCGCGGCATCCCGCTGCCGCCTTTATACAGCCACACCGAGCATGCCAGGCCCACCGCCCCCGGCGTGCAGACCGCCACCGTGGTCGGCCCGGCCGGCCAGGAAGTGCATACCGACCCCTACGGCCGGATCAAGGTGCAGCTGCACTGGCAGCGCCGCCCGGAACACCCGGACTTCGGCGCCAACCAGGACGAGCGTTCCAGCTGCTGGCTCCGCGTCGCCTACCCCAGCGCCGGGGCGCAGTGGGGCCACCAGTTCATCCCGCGCATCGGCCAGGAAGTGCTGGTGGACTTCGTGGAGGGCGACATCGACCGGCCGCTGGTGGTCGGCACCCTCTACAACGGCAGCCACCTGCCGCCCACCTTCTCCGGCGCCGGCAGCCTGCCGGCCAACCACACCCTGTCCGGCATCAAGAGCCAGGAGTTCGGCACCACCCGCTACAACGAGCTGCTGTTCGACGACACCCAGGGCGAGCTGCGCCTCAAGCTCTCGTCCGAACACGGCAAGACCCAGCTCAACCAGGGCTACCTCGCCCACCCGCGCCGTGATGGCAAGGCTGAACCCCGTGGCGACGGCTTCGAACTGCGCACCGACCACGCCGGTGCCCTGCGCGCCGCGCACGGGCTGCTGCTCAGCACCGAAGCCCAACCCGGCGCCGCTGGCCAGCAGCTGGACCGGGCGCAGGCCCAGGCGCAGCTTGAAGCCGCGCAACAACTGGCACAGACCCTCAGCGACACCGCGCAACACCAACTGGCCGACCCGGCTGAGATCGGCCCGGACACGGTGGATGTTGAAGGCGAAAAGCAAGCCAAGACCCAGCACGGCCACCTGGATCACCTGAACGAAGCGCTCAAGGCCTGGGAAGCCGGTTCCAACACCGACGAACAAGGCAAGACCGCGAAGGAGCAGCCCGGGCAACAGGCCATCCTGCTCGCCAGCGCCCCGGCCGGCATCGCGCTGACCACTGCCCACGCGCTGGTGCTGAACAGCGGGCAGAACCTGGACACCCTCAGCCAGCGCGACACCCAGCAGAGCACCGCCCGGCGTTGGATTCACAACGTGGGCAGCCGGATCAGCCTGTTCGTGCAGGGCGTGGCGGACAAGGTGAATCTCAAGCTGATCACCGCGAGGGGCCATGCGCAGCTGCAGGCGCAGAGTGGCGATGTGGAGATCGTGGGCGACCAGAATGTGCGGCTGCACGCCAACCAGCACAAACTGGAAGGGGTGGCCAAGGCGGAGATGCTGCTCAATTGCGGCGGGGCCGCTATCCGGATGCGGGACGGCCGGATCGACCTGCATGCGCCGGGCCAGATCAGCATCAAGGCCAGCAGCTACAGCTTCGATGGGCCGGCGAGCCTGAATGCGCCGCAAATCCAGTTCCCGAACGGCATATGCGAGAGCTGTATCCTCCAGGCCATGGAAACCGGCAGCCCGTTTGCCATCAAGACCTACTGACATGCGCATCGACCCCTACTCCAGCGCGGCACGCCATTTGCTATGGGCAGACTGGCAAGCCGCAGCGGCAACACAGCAGACGCTGCGACTGTATGCCCTGCTGGACCATGCCTTCCACCATGGCAAGCGGCATCGCCTGACTACGCTGGGCCGCTGGCTTTCGCTCTACGCCGGGCAACCGGGCGCCACACCGGAAATCTCGCCTCTGCTGCAGCACTTGGCGCAGCCCGGCGATCCCCTGCCGGCACTCGCCGTGCAATTGCTGGAGCAGACCTGCGGCCAACCCAGCCTCAGTTTCCTGGCCAGTCCGCTATCGGCCGAACAGTTGCAGCAGCATTTCGCCCACTACGCGGATGTCACCATCCTGCCGGAACGGACACGTTACCTGCTGCGCTATGCCGACACCCGCATCCTGCCTCAACTGCTGCTTGCACTGGATGCACCACAGCAGGCCGAACTGCTCGCGCCCATCCACACCTGGTGGTACTTCGACCGGGCCGGGCAAATACAGTCCATCACCGGCTCGAACCAGGCCCGCATCGCACGGCAGGGATTGACGCTGGGCGAGGCCCAGTCCGGCGCATTGCTCGACAGCAGCTATCCAGACACCCTGGCTCACAGCCTGCGTCAGATGCACAGCCTGGCCGGGCACCTGCCCGCACAGCCTGCCGCGCTGCACGCGCTCAGCCAGCGCCTGTACCGGGAGGCGCTGGGGCAAGGGCTGCTGGAGCATCCGGATATCCTGGGTTATGCGGCAGCCCGCCTCGAACCGGCGGCCGTGGGACAACCCGGCAAGCAGGACACCCATGAGTAGCCGGTGGCGATATGGCCTGCTGCTCGCCAGCGTCGCGCTGACCGGCTGCCAACCCAAGGACGCCGTGCCGAAGGCCGCACCCGCCAGCGCAGCCAGTGCCCCCGCATCCGACCCCGACACCTTCATGGCCAGCAGCCGTGGCGTCAATTACGACCGTGAGTATGCCATCCGCTACACCTTGTACTGGCTGGATGGCAACAAGAAGGACGCCGTGGGCGGCAGCAATGTCGGCCCGTTCGAGGACAGCGGGCAGAACTGCTGCGTCAGCCTGTCCAGGATCTGGCGTCCCGGCCTGGCGGTGCAGGTGGATATCGAATGGATGGAAATCGCCGGCGATGCCGGCGACGAAAAGACCAGCAAGGTCTACCCGATTCCGGAATATCGGCAACCCGGCGATCTGTATCTGCTGTTCCATTCCGGCAAGCAACTGGAACTCATGGTTTCGGCGCACGAGCCCGGCACGCCGGGGTGGGCAGGGCGGGAGCAGTTGACGCCACTGGAAGCCTGCGTCGCGAGGCATGGAAAGAAGGAATGCATGAAGAATTTTCCGAAGTATCCGGGGAACTCCAATGAAGCATTTGCTGAGCGGATGCGGAGAAATTGCACGCCAGACGCACTAAAAGGCTCTTCAAATGAAAATGGTGACAGAGCTGCGTGCGAAAGAATGCAAAAGGAATGCCGAGAAAAGTGGATTATCTCTGACAAAAAAATGTGCGAACTCGATTACATGGAGCAAGAATAAGTGAGCACTCGATTTGCAGAGAAGTTAGACCGGAAAAACCCTCTTGATCTCAAGCAAGCGGAAGAAGAAATATCAAAGAGAAACATTGACCAACCCAATTGCCTGCGCTGCGAAGAAGACATCTACCTCGGTTTCTTCTTCGACGGCACCAACAACAACAAATACCGCGACACCCCCGGCAATTGCCACAGCAATGTCGCCCGGCTCTACGAGGCGTATGTCGGCTATCCCACCGTTTCCCAGCTTGCCATCGCGCGCGGCAGCCCGCTGCCCGACAAGAAGGCGGTCTGGCCCAGTACGCTCAGCAGCGCCAGGGACAACTACCGCAAGACCGACATCCCCGGGGTGGACACGCCGTTCCAGCCCTTTGGTCCCGAACAATGCCTTGCCCTAACGGACCGGCGCGGCCACTCAGCCCACCTATCCTGCCTGCGAGCCCTGCCATGCTTTTACGCTATCTGATCCTGCTTTGCCTGTTGCCGCTGCTGGGCTGCCAGCCCACCGATGCCGTTTCGGCATCCGCATCCACACCCGCCAGCGCAGCCAGTGCCCCCGCGTCCGACCCCGACACCTTCATGGCCAGCAGCCGTGGCGTCAATTACGACCATGAGTTCGGGATCGACTACACCCTGCGCTGGGCCAACGGCACCACCGGAGACGCCGTCGGCGGCGGCAGCGTCGGCCCGTTCGAGGGCAGCGGGCAGAACTGCTGCGTCAGCCTGCCCAGGACCTGGCACCCCGGCCTCAAGTTGAAGGTGGAATGGGTGGCGCTGGACCTCTCCACCCGCAAGAGCAACGAATGGAAGACGCAAAACCACCAAGCCGAACTGGCCATCCCCGAATACACCGCGCCAGGTGATCTCTACGTGCTGTTCCATCCGGGCAATCAACTGGAATTGCTGGTTTCGCCGCACGAGCCCGGCACGCTGGGGTGGGCAGGGCGCGAGAAACTGGAGCCGCAGGAAGCCTGCGTGGCGAGGCATGGAAAGAAGGAATGCATGAAGAGTTTTCCGAAGTATCCGAGGGACTCTTACGAGGCTAGAGCGGCGCGATTCCGAGATGCCTGTCAAGAGGACTCCATAAAAAATTCTCCAAACCCGGAAGGCGATAAAAACTCATGCGCATGGTTTGTCGAAGAATGCAAAAAAAAATGGGTCATCAAAGATAAGAGAATGTGCGAACTCAACTATAAGGAAGAAGAATAATGAGCGCTCGATTTGCAGAGAAATGTTCGCCGACTCCACTCAAGCTTCGAGGTTCCGAAGAACGAATACTTGAAGCAAATAAAGACGCCCCCAATTGCCTGCGCTGCGAAGAAGACATCCACCTCGGTTTCTTCTTCGACGGCACCAACAACAACAAATACCGCGATACCCCCGGCAATTGCCACAGCAATGTCGCCAGATTGTACGAAGCCTATCCCGGGGAGGCGACGGTCAAGCAGCTTGCCATTGCCAGGGGTGAGCCCAAACCCGACGAAACGGCCACCTGGTCCAAGCAGCGTGCCAGCGACAAAGCCAACTACCGCAAGACCTACATCCCCGGGGTGGGCACGCCGTTCAAGGAGCTGGGCGATACCGGCCTCAATGGCTTCGTGACCGAAAACGGCAAACAGCGCGAAATCTCCGACCGCAAGGATGGCCTGGGCTTTGCCACCCACGGCGAGGCGCGCATCTGCTGGGCACTGCTGCAGGTCACCAACCATCTGCACAGCATCCTGGGCACGCCCGACCCGCAACGCTGGGTGCAGGACGCCAAGCTGGCCCGGCGCATGGCCAATGCCAACGGCCAGTGGGACAAGATACTAGAAGCATACGACCTGGGCCGCGACGACAGCGGCAGCGCGGTGCGCGCCCGGATCCTGCAGCGCTGCGCCGCCGAGCTGGCGCAGGCCATCGCGCAGCGGCAGCCGTTGCAGCGCCGCACCCCGAGGCTCCGGCGCATCCGGGTCTCGGTCTTCGGCTTTTCCCGCGGTGCGGCCAAGGCGCGGGTGTTCCTAAACTGGCTGAGAGAGGCCTACGGCGGCGGCATCGCCGGCCTGCCGTTGACGGTGGACTTCATCGGCGTGTTCGATACCGTGGCCTCGGTGGGCCTGGCCAACTGGGGCCCCAGCGTGGGCATGGACGGGCACTATGGCTGGGCCAGCATCCGGAACATGGCGATCCCCGACGGGATCCGCTGCGTGCATCTGGTCGCGGCACACGAGGTGCGCGGCTAGTTCCCGCTGGATGCGATCGGTGGCGGCAGCCTGCGCAAGGAGATCGTCTACCCTGGCGTGCATTCGGACGTGGGCGGCGGCTACCCGCCCAAGGACCAGGGCCGGGCGGTGGGGGGCGATCACGAGAAGCTTTCGCAGCTGCCGCTGGCGCAGATGTACCGCGAGGCGTTGATCGCCGGCGTGCCGCTGCTGCTGCCCGAGGAATTCAATACCGCAGCCCGCCAGAACAACTTCAAGATCGCCCCGGCGACGATCGCTGCCTTCAACGCCTACCTCGACGCCACGCCGCTGGACCCGAAGGCGTTTCCACCGACCACCCCACCCGACAAGGTCAGCAGGCACACGCTGTACCCCACCGAGCGCCAACCCCGCGCCACGCTGGCCCAGCTGCTGCACCATCATCAGGGGGTCTATCTGGCGTGGCGCCATGCGATGCTGGGCCGGATGCATCAGCTACCCGGCCTCGTCAATACGGCCACCCCGTCGCGCCAGCAGGACATCGAGGACTTCCGGATCACGGATGCGCAAATCAGGAAGGAAGTGGCATTCCTCAATGCCAGGAAGACCTGGAAGGAGCACGCCGCGGCAATCCTCATCCCCCTTGGCCGCGTGTGGAGCAGCAGCAAGGATCAGCTGACCGAGAAAAAACGCGAGGAATGGCAGCAGGGCTTGAAACAACAGTGGGAAGCCGCGGCCAGACAGCAGGCGCCAGCCGCCGCGCATCACCTGTTCTCGACCCTGATGCACGATTCCCGCGCCTGGTTCAAGCCATTTGGGGTGGACGATGCGGACTGGTTTCCTCCCGGCCAGGGCCAGAAGCGGGAGCACGAGCGCCGGATCGCTGTCCATCAACACAACATAGCGCAGTACCGGCGCATGCAGGCGGCGGCACAGGCCCGACCGGTACCCGGCATCAAACCCGTTCCTTCCACGCCTCCTGGTGTGCCCAAACCCAATTGGGACGAGCTGATCCGGCAAGAGGAGGCAGCTATTGAGGGCTTGCGCAACGGCAGCACGCCGGTGCTGATACCGGGCAGCAGCAACCTTGACTACGGCTATGCGCTGGAAAGCGCGCACGAGCCCTGGTTCATGTTCGGCTACCTGCGCAGAAGGGCCTTCTTCCACCCGCAAGGGGCGGTTGTTGCGGTCACGGCCGAGGAACGCCAGCAGGATCAATTGGCGGACATCGCCGAACAGGGCAGGCAGCGCCGTGCCGTGGCGCGCGTCAACGAAACCAAACGCTACGAGCAGATCCGCCAGCAGCAGGAACAGGGCGCGGCACGGGTCAGGCAGCGCTATCTGGATCGCAGGATGTCCGATGTCGAATACACCGACTACATGCAGGTCCATCAATCCCGGATGAAGGCAGCCCAGGCCGACTACGAGCATGCCATGCGGACATTGCACGACTGAACAGGCAGGACCGTGGGCGGGTGCCTCCTGGGCTGCCGCTTGTCAATGCAACGTTCGCTGTCCAGGGTCGGCGTGGCGCTGAACAGGCCCACCGCTGGAACGCCTTGCCAAGAAGGCCACCATCCGCAGCGGGGTACGCAGCCCCCGAGCCGTTGTCCAGCGCATCAGGCGGCGCGCCGCACGGCGCCAGAGGGATCATGCTGACCTTCCCCACCCAGGCGTAGCGCGGACACCGGTCAGGTGCCGTGTATCGGCCTCAGAAAAGCGTGCGCTTGGAGCGGGCCTTGCCACAAGCCCTTCTGCCGGCGCCGGGAAGTCCATCCTGGCCGCGCCCGGATTGGCAACGCAAGCCATGAGCCACCGGCACAGCCGCCGCGTTGCACGGCCTTCCCTGCACGCCTACTTCCCATCCTCCTGCCGCTTGGCGCGCGGGTGGAACTGGTCATATGCCTGGGCCAGCGCCTGATAGTCCAGATGGGTGTAGACCTGGGTGGTCGCCAGATGCGCGTGGCCCAGCAGCTCCTGCACCGCGCGCAGGTCGTGCGTGCTTTGCAGCAGATGCGTGGCGCAGCTGTGGCGCAGTTTGTGCGGGTAGAGCCGCTCGGCGATCCCCAGCCGTTGCCGCCAGGTGGCGAGCCGGGCTTCGATGGCGCGGGTGGTCAGACCCCGGCCGGTCTTGCCGACGAATACATGGGTCTCGCCCGGTTGCGCCAGCCGTGCCCGTTGCAGCAGCCAGCGCCGGATCGCCTCGGCTGCCACCCGTCCCAGCGGCACCACCCGCGTCTTGTTGCCCTTGCCGGTCACACGGGCCAGGCCGTGCTCCAGATCCAACGCAGCCAGCGGCAGACCCGCAAGCTCCGAGACACGCAGCCCCGATGAGTACGCCAGCTCGAACATGGCCTTGTCCCGGCAGGCCAGCGGGGTGTCGTCGGGCAGGTTGTCCAGCAGCCCGGCCACCGCATCCACCGTCATCGCCGCCGGCAGGCGCGGCGCACGCTTGGGAGGGCGGATGCCGGTGGCCGGGCTGGCACCCCAGCCCAGGTCGCGTTTCATGATGCGGTAGAAGGTGCGCCAGGCCGACAGCGCCCGGGCGATGCTCGCCGCGCTCAGACCCTGGGCTGCGAGCTGACGCACGAAGCCCCGGATGTCGGTGGGTTGCAGCGTCGCCAGATCGCGGTCCTTGGCCAATGCGGCGAGCCGGGCCAGATCGTCGCCGTAGGCGCGACGCGTGTGTTCGCTCGCCTGCTTTTCGCCAGCAAGATAGCGGTCGAAATGGGCGAACGGCGACAGGGTCACGACGCGGCAGGTCCGCCGTCCGGGATCTCCTCCACCTGCACCGGCACCGTGGTCGGTACCAGCCGGCGCACCGCCGCCGAGACCAGTTCGGAGAGCCGCTGCAGATACAGCGTGCCCATATCCGGATAGAAGCGTTCCTCGTCCTCGCTGGCCAGCACCAGGATGCCGAAAGGCTCCTCGCCGGTACGCAGCGCAAACTGGGCAAACGATTTGAGCTGTGGGCCGGCCTCATCGAACCAGGCCAGCACCTCCTCGGTCACGTAGGGGCCACAGTAGGGCGATACCAGATTCTGCGCCAGTCGCACCACGCTCTCGCCCACCCGCTCGAATTCGCGCAGCCCCGAATCGCTTGGCAGCCAAAGCCGGATCGCCACATGCGGCACGCGAAAGCGCTCGCGCAGATGATATTCAAGTGTGCCGATCACCCCGGACAGGTCCTCGGCCTGGATCAGATCCAGCGTCAGCCGATGCAGCTTGTCCGAGATGGCGTCGTTGTCCTCGCCGAACTGCAACAGCTCGGTCAGACGCGACTCCAGCGCGCGGGTCTTGTCGCGCAGGGTCAACAGCTGCCGCTCGGCCAGCGAGACCGCCTGCCCACGGTGATTGTGGGGGACGAAGATTTCCGCCATGTCGTCGGCGTAGTCGTCGAAAAAGCCCGGGTTGTTCTTCAACCAGGCCAGGACTTCCTGCGATTGCATGCTGCTCTCCTACCCATCTGAATTCACGATGGCGATACGCGACGTGCCGGCACCGCCGCCTGCGACTGATCGGCTGCTTACAGCACGATGGTGCCTTCAAAGACCGTGGCGGCCGGCCCCGTCATCAACACCGGCGTGCCCGGCCCCGCCCAGGCGATGATGAGCCCGCCACCGCGGGTATGCACGCGTACTGTCGCATCGAGCAGGCCACGCCGTATGCCGGCCACCACCGCGGCACAGGCCCCGGTGCCGCATGCCAGGGTCTCGCCCGCGCCGCGCTCGTAGACGCGCAACCGGATCTCGTCGCGGCCGACGATCTGCATGAAGCCGGCGTTCACCTTGTGCGGAAAGCGCGGATGGCGCTCGATCAGCGGTCCCAGCGTCTGCACCAGATCGGTGTCGACATCGTCGACCAGTTGCACCGCATGCGGATTGCCCATCGACACCACGGTGATCCCGACCACGCGCCCCGCCACCTCAAGCGGATGGACGATGTCGTCACGCTCGGCCACGAACGGCACCTGCGCAGGCAGCAACGCCGGCGGCCCCATGTCGACCGTGACCTCGCCGTTGGCCTCCAGCCGGGGATAAATGACGCCGCGCGCCGTTTCCACCGCCAGCTCGGTCTTGTCGGTCAAGCCGACGTCGCGTACGAACTTGAGGAAGCAGCGCGCGCCGTTGCCGCAGTGCTCGACCTCCTCACCGCTGGCATTGAAGATGCGGTAGCGGAAATCGTGCCTGGGATCGGCCGGCGGCTCCACCAGCAGCAGCTGGTCGAAACCGATGCCGAAGTGCCGGTCACCCAGCCGTTGCACCGTGGCCGGATCGAGCGCGATGCGCTCGCGCACGCCGTCAAGCACGATGAAATCATTGCCAAGGCCCTGCATCTTGGTGAAACGCAGCTTCATGAGATATCCAAAAACCTGGAAGAACAAAATCCGGCAGCCCACGCGGCCCTGCCGGTGCAGGCGCCAGCGCGCCCGAGGCAGTCAAGCCGCTAGGCTAATCGGCCGGCGGGGCGCTGGCAATCATCCGGCTAGCGGCACAGCCGGGCGTACTCGATCTTGATGCAGCGGTCCATCACCACAGTGATGCCGGCGGCACGTGCCCGCTCGGCGGCCGCCTCATTGACGATGCCAAGCTGGATCCAGACCGCGGGCACCTTGAGTGCGATCGCCGCGTCGATCACCGGATCGATCTCCTCGGCGCGGCGGAACACGTTCACCAGATCGATGGCGTCGGGCACTTCGGACAAGGTATCGTAGGCGCGTTCGCCCAGCACCTCACCCACCTTGGGACGCACCGGGACGATGGTGTAGCCCATTCGCTGCATGAACCGGGACACGCCGTAGCTTGGGCGGTCGGGGTTGGGCGAGAGCCCGACCACCGCGATCCGCCGCACACGCTGCAGCAGGGCGCGGATCTCGTCGTCGCTGGGATTGTGGAACATGGTTCAGATCTCCGTCAGGCCAGGATGGTCGCGATGGGGCTTGTCCAGGTAGTAGCCCTGGACCAGGTCCACTCCGAATTCGACCAGCATGTCGTAGATGGTTTCGTTTTCGACGAATTCGGCAATCGTGGTTTTTTCCATGGCATGCGCCATGTCGACGATGCCCCGCACGAACACCTGACTGTCGCGGTCGTGTGCCAGATCGCGCACGAAGAAGCCGTCGATCTTGAGGATGTCGGCCTTGAGCTGCTTCAGGTAGGCGAACGAGGCGAAGCCGTTGCCGAAGTCGTCCAGGCATACGGTACAGCCGGTGGCACGCAGCGCATCGATGAAGCGCTGCGCGTCGCGCAGGTCGGACACGGCCGCCGTCTCGGTCAGCTCGACCAGCAGCCGCCGCGGATCGACACGGTGCAGGCTGAGCAGGCGGCTGATGAATTCGGGCAGTTCGGGTTCGTCGAACGAGCGCCCGGAGACATTGATCGCAATCGACGGGATATGCGGCCGGCCCGCAAGCAGCTCGATGGTGCGCTTGATCACCCAGCGGTCGATGTCGACGATCTTGCCGGTCTTCTCAGCATGCGGGATGAAGTGCCCGGGCAGGATGAGGTTGCCCGGGTTCTGCGTATCGTGCATGCGGACCAACGCCTCCAGGTGCGCCAGTTGCCGGTCCTTTGCGCCGTAGACGCCCTGGAAGTGCAGCTCGAAACCGTCCTGTTCCAGCGCCTCGACGATACGGTCCTTCCACGACAGACGATTGAGCGCGGTGCGGGAGGGGTCGGCATCCGGCCGGTACAGCCGCCAGGTGGCCTTGCCGGCCGCCTTGGCCTGGTACATTGCCGAATCGGCATGCGCCACCAACTCGCCCGGGCTGCTGGCGTGCTGCGGGAACAGCGCGACGCCCACCGATGAGGACGGCCGCAGCAGGTGGCCGTCGATCTTGAACTGGATCTGCGCGATGCTGGCGACGATGCGCTCGGCGAGCTTGCCCACCTCGAACTCGGTGCAGTCCGGCACCAGGATGGCGAACTCGTCGCCGCCCAGGCGCGAGAGCACTTCGTGCCGCCGCACCTGTGCACCGATCTCGCGCGCGATCGCGTTCAGCAGCTCGTCGCCGATGCCATGGCCGAAGGTATCGTTGACGTACTTGAATTCATCCAGGTCGAAGAACAGCAGCGCCATCGAGGTTTGCCGGCGGTCGGCCTCCGAGACCATGCGCTCGAGTTCCTGCTGGAAGCGGTGGCGGTTGTAAAGGCCGGTGAGCGCGTCGCGCTCGGCAAGGCTGATCATGCGCTCGGCCAGCTGCCGCTCCTGCGTCACATCCTCGTAGATCCACATCCGCCCGCGATTGCCCTGGCCGCCACCGACCCGGTAGCACTGCTGCGTCAGCACCCGGCCGTCGTTCATCACCAGCTCGCCGTAGTCCACCCGGTCATCGATCTGCGCCGCCTCCTGCAGGTAGTGCGCGAGGATGTCACCGATCGCCGGCCGGTTCTCCGCCTGCTGCAGCACCTGGCCGATGGGCTTGTCGACGATGCTCACCTGCATCGGGATGCCCCACAGCGCACAGAACGCCGGGTTGTGGAACACCACGCGGTTGTCCTGATCGACGAACAGCACGCCGAAACGCATCGCCGACAACAGTGCGGTCAGGCGCGCGCGCTCGGCCTCGGCGCGCTGCAGATAGCCCTGGCCCAGCGCCTGGATCTGGCGCAGCTCGATCACTGCCTTGCGGAGCGCCAGCCGGTCGTCCTTCAGCTCGGAATTGTCGCGGATGCTGGCCCGCAGCCCGAGGTAATCACCGCGGCTGTCGTAGAGCGGCTGCCACGAGGCGGCCGCCCAGAACAGCGAGCCGTCGCGGCGCACCGCCCGGAACTCGAAATCCTGCACCGACGAGCGTTCGATCAGCGCCCGGTCGAGTGCTTCCATCAGGCGCATGCGCTCGTCCGGGCTGGCGAGCGACAGCGGAAAATCACCAAGACGCAGGCACTCGTTGACCGAGTAGCCGGCCAGCCGTGTCACCGATGCGTTGACCCAGACAAGCTTGCCCTCCGGGTCCAGCCATAGTTCGGTGGAATAGGTGTAGTCGGCGATGGCGTGGAATTTTTCCTCATTGTGGCGCAGTGCCACCATGCGCTCGCGGATCGAGTGCGACATGTCGTTGAAGCGCCGCGCCAGCTGCGCCACCTCGTCGTCGCCGCGCGGCACCGGCAGGTCGGCATAGTCGCCGGCAGCGCCGGTCTCGACCGCCGCCAGCAGCTTGTAGAGCCGATGCGTCAGCCACAGCCCGAGCAGCGCCATCAAGGCCGACGAGGCGACGATGCCGGCGATCATGGTCATCGCGTTCTGGAAGGTGAGCCGGTTGATCGCCTCGCGCATGATGCCGGTGGTGATGCCAAAGCGCAGCTCGCCCAGCACCTCGCCACCGTATTCGATGGTGGAACTGGCATGGATCAGCGCCGGGATCGGGTCGTGTCCATCCAGGGGCGAGGTCGGCGGCAGCGGGTGGGTGATATCCCAACCGCGCGCGGCGACCACGTTGCGCTGCGCATCCAGCAGCACCAGGTAGTCGATCCCTTCGGGCGCGCGGATGGTATCGATCAGATCGGCGGCGCGCGAAAAATCGTTGTTGAACAGTGGCCCGGAAAACGCCGCATTCAGCAGGCGCGACAACTCCTGCACCCGCACCGCCGTGGTCTCGGCGGTCGCTTCGCTCCAGATGCGCGACGTGTTGAACAGCAGAAACGCCAGGATCGTGCATTGCACGAGAATGCTGGCGACGATCAGCCGGGTACGCAGCGATCCAGGGGTGGTAAGGGTGCGCATCGGGTGGTTCCGCTCGCGCCCGCCTGCGGCCGCGATGCTGCCTCCTGTTCTTGTGGTTTGTAAGCCTGCGGGCCGCAACGTGGCTCAGCGGCGCAGCGGTTTGATGAATACCTTGGAGCGCCGCTGGTAATTGTATAGCTGCTTTTTCTCCATCGGCAGCTCGTCCACCGACGCCTGCCGGAAACCGCGCTCGACAAACCAGTGGCTGGTGCGCGTGGTCAGTGCGAACAGCTGGCCCATGCCCTGGCTGCGTGCGCGCTGCTCCACATGGCGCAGCAGCTCGGCGCCGCGATCGGCGTCGCGATAGTCCGGATGGATTACCAGGCACGCAAGCTCGGCCATCCTGCTTTCCGCAAACGGATGGAAGGCCACGCAGCCGATGATCTTGCCGTCATGCTCCAGCACCGAGTAGCGATGGATCTCCCGCTCGATCAGCTCACGGCCGCGCTTGACCAGCACGCCCGCCTCTTCGAGCGGCTCGATCAGCGCCAGCATGCCGCCCACGTCGTCGATATCGGCCTGGCGCAGCGTTTCGAGCGGCTCGCGCGAAATCATGGTGCCGATGCCTTCGTGGGTGAACAACTCCATCAGCAGGCCGCCGTCCACGTGGTGGCTGATCAGGTGCGCCCGGTTCACCTGGCTGCGCACGGCGCGCAACGCGCACGGCAGATACAGCCGGATATCCTCGTTGGCCTCCGGATGCGCCTCCAGGAATTCCTCGGCCGCCGATGCGGTCAGCTCAGTCTGCAGCTCGCCGGCGGCATCGACCACCCCGTCGTGGCCGAACAGGAACAGGAGCTTGTCGGCCTTGAGCGCGATCGCCGTGCTGGTGGCCACGTCCTCCAGCGGCACGTTGAAGATCTCGCCGGTGGGCGAATAGCCCAGCGTCGAGAGCAGCACCAGCTCGCCGTCCTGCAGCCGTTGCCCGATCGCCAGTGTGTCCACCTTGCGCACTTCACCGGTGTACATCAGGTCGATGCCGTCGACCACGCCCATCGGCTGCGCGGTGATGAAGTTGCCGGCGGCCACGCGGATATCGGCATTGGCCATCGGCGAATTGGCCAGACCGCTGGACAGCAGCGCCTCGATCTCCACCCGCACCTGGCCCACCGCCTGGATCACGCATTCGAGCGATTCACCGTCGGTGACGCGCAGGCCACGGTGATAGCGCGTCGCCAGACCGCGCTCGGCCATGCGCGCCTCGATCTGCGGCCGCGCGCCGTGCACCACCACCAGACGCACTCCCAGGCTCGCCAACAGGTTGATGTCGTGGGTCAGTGTGACAAAACGCCCTTCGCGGACCACCTCGCCGCCCAACGCGATCACGAAGGTACGCCCCCGGAACGCGTGGATGTACGGCGCGGCCTGCCGGAACCACTGGACGAAATCGGCTGCGTGCATGTGTTCTCCTTGCCGCAAGGATAACGGCCCCGGGGCCGCTTGGGAACGCGCGAGGCCGATCCCGTTGTAAGCCGGCCCGCCAGGGCGCCACAGCCCTGAACTGTCAGCCCGGATAGCCGTCCGGATTGCCCTGTTGCCAGCGCCAGGCGTCGGCGCACATCTCGGCCAAGCCTTTCTCGGCACGCCAGCCCAGGCGTTCGGCCGCACTGGCCGGATCGGCGTAGCAGCTCGCCACGTCGCCCGGCCGGCGTGCGACGATCCGGTAGGGCACCGCGCGGCCGCTCGCGGTCTCGAACGCGCGCACCATCTCCAGCACCGAATAGCCCTGGCCGGTACCGAGGTTCACGGCGAGGCAGCCGCTTGCGCCCTCGATCTTCTGCAGGGCCTTCACATGCCCACGCGCCAGGTCCACCACGTGGATGTAGTCGCGCACCCCAGTGCCGTCCGGGGTCGGATAGTCACCGCCGAACACCGACAGCTCGTCGCGCTTGCCGACCGCCACCTGGGAAATATAGGGCAGGAGGTTGTTGGGAATGCCGCGCGGGTCCTCGCCGATCAGACCTGAGGCGTGCGCACCCACCGGGTTGAAGTAGCGCAGGATGGCGATCTCCCAATCCGGGCAGGCGTGGTGGTGGTCACGCAGCATGTCCTCGATCATGAGCTTGGTACGCCCATACGGATTGGTGGCCGACAGTGGAAAGTCCTCGCGGATCGGCACGGCATGCGGATCGCCGTACACCGTGGCCGACGACGAGAACACCAGACGCCGTACCCCGGCCGCGCCCATCGCCTCCAGCAGCCGCACGGTGCCGACCACGTTGTTGTCGTAGTACAGCAGCGGCTGTGCCACCGACTCGCCCACCGCCTTGAGCCCGGCGAAGTGGACCACCGCGGCGATCGGCCAGCGGCGGAACGCCGCGGCAAGATCCGCGCTGGCGCGGATATCCCCCTGCATATGCGCCACCGGGCGTCCGGTGATGCGCTCCAGCCGGGCCAGCACCTCGGGCTTGGCATTGCTGAAATTGTCGAAGATCACCGGCGTGAAGCCGGCGGCACTCAACTCGATGTAGGTGTGCGAGCCGATATAGCCCGCACCGCCTGTCAGTAGGATATGCACGGTAGTTTGCTCCCGGATGGATCGGATCAGCGCCGCTCCTGCCGCCACAGCAACACCAGCGCGATCGCCATGAAAAGCAGCGTGGGGATGGAGACGACCAGCGGCGCCGGCCAGTGATTGAGCTGCCCCAGGTAGACCACCACCCGGTTCAGGAAATGGAATGCCAGCCCGGCGAGGATGCCGACGAACAGCCGTGCACCCACATTGGCGGCACGGCGCTGCGCCTGGGCAAATGGCAGCGCGATCACCATCATCGACAGGCAGGCGAGCGGGTAGAACAGCTTGCCCCACAGCGCCAGCTCATAGCGGCTGGTCTGCTGCTTGTTGCGTGCCAGATGGTCGATATAACGGAACAGCGACCGGGCCGACATCTGCGCAGGCTCGACCAGCAGCACCGCCAGCATCTCCGGCGTGATCGCGGTCTTCCACTCCAGGCTGGTCGGATTGACCACCTGCACCCCCTGCATGTCCTTGCCGAAGCGGGTCTCGCGCGCCGGCGCAAGCTGCCACCGCCCGTTGTCCTGGTACTGCCCCTCGCCCCCCTCCAGGATGCGGGTCAGCACCAGACCCTGGCCCAGTTCATAGATGCGGATGCCGCGGATGGTCAGGTCGGGCAGCATCTCGCCGATGTTGACGATCTGCCGGTCGTCCTTGACCCAGACCCCGGAGCGGAACTCGCCGACCAGCAGCTTCTTGGTGGCCGACAACCGGTGCTGGTTGGCCATGCGCTCCGCATGCGGCACCACCACCTCGCCCAGCGCCACCGTCACCGTGGCATAGCAGGCGCCGGCCAGCATCAGCCAGGCCAGCAGCCGTGCCACCGAGACGCCCGAGGCACGCATCACCGTCAGCTCGGAATGCCCGGCCAGGTTGGCAAGCGCGAAGATCGCGCCGATCAGCACCGCGATCGGCATCAGCTCGTAGGCATTGCCCGGGGTGCGCAGCAACACGAAATACACCGCGTCGAGCAGGCGATAGCCGCCCTGGCCCAGGTCGGACAGCTCGGCGATCAGATCGAAGAAGGTATAGAGCCCGAGCAGCCCGCCCAGCGTGGACAGCACGAAGACGGTCAGCTCCTTGGAGAGATAGCGCGCAAGCAGGCTCATCGTACCCCCCGCAAGCGGCTGCGCCAGCGGTACAGCCATAGTGTCAGGCACAGCGCCGCCCCATGCAGCGGCCACATGCCAAGCCAGGGCGGGATCCTGCCGGTGGCGATCCATACCTGGAACAGGTTGATGCAGTTGTAATAGAAGAAGTACAGGAAGGCGGCGAACACCAGATTGAACGCCCGTCCACCGCGCGGATTGAAGAACGCGAGCGGCACCGCCGCCAGTGACAGGATCAGCGCCGAGACCGGCAACGCCATGCGCCATGCCAGTTCGGCCTGATGCTCCAGCTTGTCGCTCTCCCACAGTTCGTGGCTTTGGGTGGCACGGGTGGAGACACTGGTCGCCGCGCGCTCGTTCTGGCTGACCAGCAGGTTGGCCTTGTCGAAGGTGAGCACCTCGAACTGCGCCGAACCGGGCACGCCGGAGTACGCGCGCCCTTCGCCCAGCCACAGCCAGCGCTCGCCATCCGGCCCCAAGGTAAGGCCACCGCGCTGCGCCAGGATGATCGAAAGCTTGTCCTCGCGCCGCATCTGGACGAACACGTTGCTGCCGCTCGCGCCTTCGCCAAAGCTCTCGACGAAGTACACCCGGTCCGAACCGCCCGATTCGCGGAACACCCCCGGTGCCACCTGGGTGATCTCCTGCCGCGACAGCGACTCCTTGCGGAACTCGTCGCCCTTTTTCATCGCCCAGGGCGAGACGAACAGCGCAAGCGCGGCGATCAGCGCCACAATGGGCAGCGTGAATTCGAGCACCGGCGCCACGAAGTCGCGCACCGAGCGGCCGCTGGCAAACCAGATCACCATCTCGTTGTCGCGCCACAGCCGCATCATCACCGACAGGACCGCGGCGAACAGCATCAGCGACAGCAACGTGGGCAGGTAGCGGATCGAAGTGAAGCCCATCATGGCCCAGACTGCGCCCGAGGCCAACGAGCCGACTGCCGCCTGCCCGAGAAAACGCACGATCTGCGTTGTCATCACCAGCAGCAGCACCACGACGAATACGGCGAGTGCCACCCAGGACATCTCGTGGATCAGGCTCTTGCGAAACAGCATGCGTTTTTGACTTATGCGGGGGGCTGGGAAATAATCGGCGAACTCTTGTAAGAATGCGTCAGGTGCGCCACAGGCCACACCGGCTAATCTTGTCTGCGGCCGTGCGCCGCGCCCGTCCGGCACTGCCTCAGGAGGTCCGCCGTGGAATTTAGCATAAATCCCCTCAGCCCCGAAAAAGCCCAGGGCGACAGCATCCTGCTGCCGCTGACAGGGCAGAAGCTGCCGTCGTCGTACCAGAAACTCGACGAGGCGACGGGCGGTGCACTCAGCACGCTGCTCGCCCAAGGCGAACTTGCGGCCAAGGCTGGCAGCATCGCCAGCGCCCATCTCGTCATGAACGGCAGGTTGCGGCGGCTGGTCCTGCTGCAACTGGGCGAAACACCGGACGCGGCCAGCTGGCGCAGCGCCACGGCCGCCGTGGCCCGGGTCCTGCTCGCCGGCAAGGGCGCCAGCGCCGACCTGTATCTTGCGCTGCCCAAAGGGCTGGACCTGGAGGCTTCGGTGGCTGCGCTGGCGCAGGCCCTGGTACTGGAGTCGTATCGTTTCGATGACTTCAAATCCACGCCCGAACCGCTTCCGGCGCTGACCAACGTGAATTTTGCCGTGCCCCGCAAGGCCGACACCGCTGGGGCGCGTGCAGGTCTTGCGCAGGGTCTGGCCGTGGCGCGCGGGATGAACCTGACCCGGCACCTGGGCAATCTGCCGCCCAATGTCTGCACACCGACCTATCTCGCCGACGAGGCGCAACGGCTGGCCAAGGCGCATGGTCTCAAGGTGATGGTGCTCGACCAGCCGGAACTCGAGGCCGAAGGGCTGGCGTCGTTCCTTGCGGTGGCCAAGGGCTCGACCCAGCCACCCAAGCTGATCGTGCTCGAATACCGCGGCGGCAAGAAAGGCGCGAAGCCGGTGGCGCTGGTCGGCAAGGGCATCACCTTCGATTCGGGCGGGATTTCGATCAAGCCCGGCGAAGGCATGGACGAGATGAAGTACGACATGTGCGGTGCGGCCACGGTGCTCGGCACACTGCAGGCCGCCGCCGAACTTGCGCTGCCCATCAATCTGGTCGGCGTGATCGCCGCGTGCGAGAACATGCCGGCGGGCAATGCCACCAAGCCGGGCGACATCCTCAAGAGCCTTGCCGGCATCAGCATCGAAGTACTCAACACCGATGCCGAGGGCCGGCTGATCCTGTGCGATGCGCTCACCTACGCCCATCGCTTCCAGCCCGAGACGGTGATCGACATCGCCACGCTGACCGGCGCCTGCATCATTGCACTGGGCCATGTGGCAAGCGGCCTGTACGCGAACGACGAAGCGCTGGCCGCCGAACTGCTCGGCGCGGCGGAGCACACCGGCGACAAGGCATGGCGCATGCCGCTGTGGGACGACTACCAGGAGCAGCTCAAATCCAATTTCGCCGATCTTGCCAATATCGGCGGCCGCCCTGCCGGCTCAGTCACCGCGGCCTGCTTCCTGTCGCGCTTTGCCAAGGACTACCGCTGGGCGCACCTGGATATCGCCGGCACCGCCTGGAAATCCGGTGCGGCCAAGGGTGCCACCGGCCGGCCGGTGCCGCTGCTGGTCGCCTTTCTCAGTGCCCGCGCGCAGCAGGCACCGGTGACGAGGAAAGCGTGATCCGGGCCGGCATGGACGTCACCTTCTACTTCAACGTCAAGCATCGCGGACACGCGCTGTGCCAGCTGGTCGGCAAGGCCCTGGCACAGCGGCTGACCATCAACGTGCTGACCGCCAGCGATGCCGACAGCCGCGAACTCGACCGGTTGCTGTGGGAAATCCCGCAGATCGGCTTTCTGCCGCATTGCGCGGCGGACGATCCGCTGGCACCGGTCACGCCCATCGTGATCGACCATCGGCCGGCCCTGCTCAGCGACAGGGCTGCGCTGTTCAATTGGACCGAAGCAGCAATCCCTGCGGAGCTGGACGGCCATCAGCGCGTGCTGGAGATCGTGGAGCGCGATGACGCGGCCCGCGATCAGGCGCGCGAGCGCTGGCGCAGCTATCAGGCACGCGGCGTCACGCCGCAGGCCGTGGACATGCTCGAACTGGCCGCACAGCGGCAGGCGGGGTGATGGAAGATCCGGACGACAGCGTCAGCCCGCTGTTCAACAAGATGGACGCCCTGATGGCGCGCCATCGTGGCGGTGGGGCACCGCAGACCAACGACGACATCCCGGTGCTGACCGATGCACTGGACGACGATATTCCGGTGCTGACCGAGGAAGTCCTCCCGACGCGGGGCGCGCCATCCGGCCCTGCCCCGGCTGCCGGAGCGGCGGATGGCGGCCTGATGTTTCCGCCCGACGAATTCGACCTGCCACCGCCCCGACCGATGCCGGCCGCCGCTGCGGCGGACCTGCCGACCCCGCCGCCGCCGCAACCGGTCTTCCTGGACCTGCCGCTGCTCGACCTGGATGCGCTGCTCACCGATCCGGCACCGTTCGGCCCGCCCGAGGAACCGGAGACGACCCGCGCATCGCTGCCCGCCGAATGGGACGATGCAGCGCAGCCCGAGGCGGAAGATGATGAACCACCGCTGCTGGTGGAAACCATCGATTACGTGACGCTCGACTGGGAAGACGAGCCATCCGCCCAGCAGGATGCGGGCGACACGGTACTGGTGGCCGCGCCTGCCGATGCCCCGGCACAGCACGACGCAATGCCTGAGCCTGAGCCTGAGCCTGAGCCTGAGCCTGAGCCTGAGCCTGAGCCTGAGCCTGAGCCTGAGCCTGAGCCTGAGCCTGAGCCTGAGCCTGAGCCTGAGCCTGAGCCTGAGCCTGAGCCTGAGCCTGAGCCTGAGCCTGAGCCTGAGCCTGAGCCTGAGCCTGAGCCGCAGTCAGCGTATGTGCCGGATGCGCTGCTGCAGACCGCAGTTCATCAGCCGCCGACGACCGATCGGCAGGCGCAGGCCGTGGCGTTCTCCCACGGCGGCGGCATGCCGGCCAACCCGACCTGGCATGGTCCGGGTCAGGCGCTGCCGGATCCCATGGCCTTGGCCCAGCAGCCCTCTGAGCCTGACCTGCGCATCGTCTTCGCAGCCGAGCCGCCGATCGAATTCGACCTGGATGCGCTCTCCGAAACGGCACCGCTGCCACCCGAAGCCGCGGCGCCTGTCGCAGCAGCGTTTGTTGCAGCATTGGCTGAGGCTGAGGCTGAGGCTGAGGCTGAGGCTGAGGCTGAGGCTGAGGCTGAGGCTGAGGCTGAGGCTGAGGCTGAGGCTGAGGCTGAGGCTGAGGCTGAGGCTGAGGCTGAGGCTGAGGCTGAGGCTGAGGCTGAGGCTGAGGCTGAGGCTGAGGCTGAGGCTGAGGCTGAGGCTGAGGCTGAGGCTGCAGCAGTCTGGCCGGAAACTCCGGTCGCGTCAGCCCCCATCGTGCCACCGCCACCCGAGCCCATCGCACCGCCGCCGACGCCCAAGCTCGATGCGGCAACCGTGGCCGAATTGACCGCGGGGGTGGCCGCGCACTTGGCAGTGGATATCGCGATGGAAGTGGACCGGCTCTCGCGGCAGCACTTCAAGACGCTGATGAGTACGCTCTTCACCGAGGCGGCCACCACGCTTGCCACCCAGATCAGTCATGACCTGGAAGCCAAGCTCGCACCACGTGTCACGCATCTGGTGGAGGAGGAACTGCGGCGACGCGGCTTGCTGGACTAGGCCCGGGCATTGCCGATACCGATCGGCCACGCGGCCAAACCGCTGCCACCGCGTGGCACTGACCCGTGGATCACCCCGCCTGCAGCGGGCGCGACGCTGGGCGCCTCACGCAGCGCCCGATATCGTTCAGTGGGGATGGCGGCGCCGGGCCAGGAAGCGGCGGACTGCCTTGAGCACCTTCCAGGCTCCCAATGCCATCGGCACCAACCGCGACAGCCCGCCCAGTTGGTTGCCGGCGATGGTGCCCACCAGCAGCGTCAACAGCGGGCCAGGCTGCTTGAAGATCCGGCTGAGCCAGCCACTTTCGCCCCGGCTGCGGAACGGGTTGCGCAGATCGTGCAGGCTGACGGTCAGCTCCACCCGGTGCAGCTCTGCTTCCAGTTGCAGCAGTTTCTTGCGCGCCTCGCGCGTGCTTCTCGCGTGCTGGTTCATGACGACAAACGCTCCCGATCACGCCGCAGTTCTTCCAAGGTGACGGCAAATGGCAGCGGCGCGCGCGTCATGCCGTTCCAGGCGAGGCGGACCAGCAACGCGCCCAGCAGCAGCAGCACGATGCCCCCCACCGTCAGCACCGGTACGCGCCACGACTCGGGCAATGCCAGTACCAGCGCCCAGGCAAAGGCGATCAGGCACATCACCCATAGGCCGGCGCCGAGCACCCCCAGCACCAGCGTGCGTACCAGGCGCTCGCGCGCCTCTTCCAATTCGATGCTGAAAATGCCCAGATGGGCATGCAGCAGGCCGAGGATGCCGCCGACCAGCCGGCGTAGGGGCCCTGAAGACGTTTGTTGTTGGCTCATGCAAAACCTGCGTGCGGCGGTATCGTGGACACGGCAAGGGCGGCCCGCCCGACGGGGGCCGCCCTTGCACCTTTCCGGCTGCGCGGCGTCAGCGGCGCGAGACCAGGAGGCCGAGCAGAAAGCCCACGCCTGCGGCCACCGTGACCGAGGTCCACGGATGGGCATGGACATACTCGTCGGTGGCCTGGGCGGCCACCCGTGCCTTTTCGGCCAACAACTGCTCGGTTTCGATCAACTTCGACTTCGCGGCATTCAGGTTGGCGGTGACCTTGTCGCGCATCGCCTGCGCCTGCTCGCCACCGACCTGGGCCGCATCCTTGAGGATGGTCTCGGTATCGGTGATCACGGTACGCAGATCATCCAGCAACACATCCTGGTCGGCTTTCAGCTTTTCGCTCATGACTGTTCTCCTGCGTTGCAAATAGGCTGGAACGGGTAACGGTAAACCGGGTCGCCCGGGGCTGACGGCTCGTTTGCATTGTCGGCAACCGGCGCGCCAAAACCCAGGCCAAGTGCAATGTTCACGCTCGATGCGTGCAAGGCGCCGCGCATGACCCACGCCAACGAGGCTAGCACTCCGTAAATCACGGCTTGCCGGTATAATTTCCCGTTTTTCCCCGCCCGCTTCCCGCCCGATCGCCCATGAGCACCGCCCTGGAACGCCTTGCCAAGAGCTTTGACCCCGCCGACATCGAACGCAGCTGGTATCCGCGCTGGGAAAGCGCGCGCTACTTCAGCCCCAGCATGGATCCGGCCACCCCGTCGTTCTGCATCCAACTGCCGCCGCCCAATGTCACCGGCACGCTGCACATGGGGCATGCCTTCAACCAGACCATCATGGATGGCCTGACCCGCTACCACCGGATGAAGGGCGAGAACACGCTCTGGCTGCCCGGCACCGACCACGCCGGCATCGCCACGCAGATCGTGGTCGAGCGCCAGCTCGAAGCCCAGGGCGTATCGCGGCACGACCTGGGCCGCACCGCCTTCATCGACAAGGTCTGGGCCTGGAAGGAACAGTCCGGCAATACCATCACCGCGCAGATGCGCCGCATGGGTGCATCGGTGGATTGGCAGCGCGAGTACTTCACGATGGACGAGAAGATGTCGTCCGTGGTGACCGAGGTATTTGTACGGCTGTACGAGGAAGGGTTGCTCTACCGTGGCAAGCGGCTGGTGAACTGGGATCCGCTGCTGGGGACCGCAGTGTCGGACCTCGAAGTGGCGAGCGAAGAGGAAGACGGCCAGCTGTGGCATATCGACTACCCGCTCGCTGACGGCTCGGGCAGGCTGACAGTGGCGACGACCCGCCCCGAGACCATGCTGGGCGACGTGGCCGTGATGGTGCATCCGGAAGACGAACGCTACGCCCATCTGATCGGCAAGGCGGTGCAGCTGCCGCTGTGCGATCGCCAGATCCCTGTCATTGCCGACGACTACGTCGATAAGGCATTCGGCACCGGTGTGGTCAAGGTGACTCCGGCACACGACTTCAACGATTATCAGGTCGGGCAACGCCACGGCCTGCCGCAGATCAGCGTGCTCACGCTCGAAGCCAGGATCAACGACAATGCCCCGGCCGCCTATCGCGGCCTGGACCGCTTTGAAGCGCGCAAGCGCATCGTGGCCGACCTGGAAGCGGCGGGGCTGCTCGCCCAGGTCAAACCGCACAAGCTGATGGTGCCGCGCTGTGAGCGCACCGGGCAGATCGTCGAGCCGATGCTGACCGACCAGTGGTTCGTCGCGATGAGCAAGCAGGATGCCGCTGGCAAGAGCATCACGCAAAAGGCGCTGGAAGTCGTCCAGAACGGCGAGGTGCAGTTTGTGCCGGGCGACTGGGTCAACACCTACTATGCCTGGCTCAACAACATCCAGGACTGGTGCGTCAGCCGGCAGCTGTGGTGGGGCCATCAGATCCCTGCGTGGTACGACGATACCGGCCGTGTCTATGTGGCACGCAACGAGGCCGAGGCGCAGGCGCAGGCCGGTGGCAAGGCGCTGTCGCGCGACAATGACGTGCTCGACACCTGGTTCAGCGCGGCGCTGGTGCCCTTCTCCACGCTGGGCTGGCCCGACGGCACGCCCGAACTCAAGGCCTTCCTGCCGTCCAGCGTGCTGGTTACCGGTTACGACATCATCTTCTTCTGGGTGGCCCGGATGATCATGATGACGCGGCACTTCACCGGCAAGGTGCCGTTCCAGCATGTCTACATCCATGGCCTGGTGCGCGACGGCGAGGGCAAGAAAATGTCCAAGTCCGAAGGCAACGTGCTCGACCCGGTGGATCTGATCGACGGCATTGCGCTCGACCCGCTGCTGGAAAAGCGCACTTCAGGGCTGCGCCGCCCGGAAAAAGCCCCGCAGGTGGCCGCCAAGACACGCAAGGAATTTCCCGACGGCATCCCGGCGTATGGTGTCGATGCGCTGCGCTTCACCTTCGCCTCGCTCGCCAGCCTTGGCCGCTCGATCAACTTCGATCAGAAACGCTGCGAGGGCTACCGCAACTTCTGCAACAAGCTGTGGAACGCCACCCGCTTCGTGCTGATGAATGTGGAAGGGCAGGACTGCGGCCTTGCCGCCGATGCCGCTCTTGATCATGGTTTTGCCGAGCGCTGGATCATCGGCCGGCTGCAGGAGGCCGAGCAGGCGGTCACGCTGGCCCTCGATACCTTCCGCTTCGACCTTGCCGCCCAGGCGATCTACGAATTCGTCTGGAACGAGTACTGCGACTGGTACATCGAGCTGGCCAAGGTATCGCTGCAGCAGGGCGACGCCGCCCGCCAGCGTGCCACGCGTCGTACCCTGATCCGGGTACTGGAAGTGATCCTGCGCCTGACCCATCCCATCATGCCCTTCATCACCGAGGAACTGTGGCAGGTGGTGGCACCGCTGGCCGGCCGTCGTGATACGGAATCGTTGATGCTGGCCGCCTGGCCCCAGGCGGATCTGTCCAAGGTCGATGCCAACGCCAATGCCGACGTGGCGGTGCTGCAGGCATTGGCCTTCGCCGCGCGCAATCTGCGAGGCGAAATGGGCCTGCCGCCAGCGCAGAAGGTCCCGCTGTTCATCGAAGGCGATGCGGCCCTGGCCCGCTTTGGTGCCTACCTCGTCCCGCTGGCCAAGCTCAGCGAGGTTCACGTGGTGGCCCAACTGCCCGAGGACGACGCCCCGGTGGCGGTGGCTGGTGGGATCCGGCTGATGCTGAAGGTGGAAGTGGACAAGGCCGCGGAAAGCGCGCGCCTGACCAAGGAGATCGCCAAGGTCGAGGACGGGCTGGCCAAGATGCAGGCCAAGCTGGACAAGCCCGGCTACGCCGACAAGGCACCACCGCACCTGGTGGCGAAGGATCGGGCGCTGGTGGCCGAGCTGACCGACAAGCTCGCCACGCTGCAGGCCCAGCTGCGCAAGCTTTCCTGAAGCGGTTACGGTTCGGGACGGTCAGGTGCCGCCGCGCTGGCAGCGGCACCGCGTCAGCATTCAGGGCACGGTCACGCGGACCCAGACATCCGGAGCTTCGCGTGGACGCCAGTTGATCTCGATGCCGGAATCGACATTGCGGGTGGCGCGATAGGCATAGCCTTCGTGCCATACCCACTCGCCCTTGCGGTAGCGGTGGCCCCGCTCCCAGTTGCCGGGCCGCCAATGCGGGTCACGCGCCCAGGGCTTGTCATCATGCGCGTGACGACGCCAGCGGCGGCGGTCGTCATCATCATCCTCGTCGTCGTCATCGTCGTCGTCATCCCAGCGATGCCGCCCATCATTCCGGGCATAGCGTACCGGCTCCCACAACGATGGCGCGGCCTGGGGCGTCCAGCGCGCGCCGCGCCAGGCAGTATGGCTCTGCAGTACCCGGAACGGCTGCCCCTGGTAGTACACCACCTCGCCTACGCTGTAGTGGCGGCCTTCGCGCCATTGTGGCGCGGCCAGCGCCTGTCCTGCGATCAGGATCAGCCCCAGGCCAAGGGCCGTGATCAGCAAAGATGGTTTTCTCATCATTTTTTCTCCTTTCCGGGCGCATGCGTCGCTGCGCCGCTTCTTCGATGATCCACACCCCTGTCCACCTACGTCGCTGCTGCCAAGTTTCCCCGTCAAGAAGGCGGCGCTTGTGGCACGGCAGGTCATGAGCGGCAGGTGTGGCGACAGTCTGCAACAGGTGTCCCTGGCATCGTCAGTGATGACGCGCACACCATGGCCGTGCTCACAATCGGATTGGCACTATGCCGGCTACCCGCAGTCTTGGTCTGTTCCAATGCAAAGCGGGCCAGCCCGAAAGCCGACCCGCTTTGCGCCGCAATCAGCCGCTGGCTACTGCCCGATATAGCGGCAGACATCGTCGGCGGTGCACAGCCACGGTATCTGCCTGCCACCGACCACATTGAGCGGCGGCCTGTTCACCTCATCGGTCTGTATGCCCTGGTAGGTGTAGACGACCTCCTGCCCCGGCTCATTGCGCCACGGCCGGGTCGTGATCACACTGCCCGCTTCGCTGGTGGTCTTGAGTGCCGTGACCACCTGCAGCGGATCGGTCACCTTATCGATCTGGTAGACCCCGGCCTCGAAGAACGCGACGTTGTACGGGGAGGTGATGCCGTAGTTGCGGCAGCGCATCACCGTGAGGCGCCCTTGGAAATCGACCTGGGCCAGGCTCACGCGGCTGTCCAGACGCAGGTACTCCCAGGCACCGCTCTGGGGCCCGGGCACCTCGCCTTGCGTCCACCAGCGCGCCCGGTAGACCTTGCCGTCATAACTTGCCTGCTGGCCGGCAACGAAGGTCTGCTCCGGTACCCATTCAGGCACCGCCGCACTGGTGGCGACAAGTTCCCAGGCACCCCAGCCGCCGGCCTGCGGCCGTTCGCCCTGGGTCCACCAGCGTGCCCGGTATTCCCCGCCTTGATAGGTGACAGTCTGCCCCGCCGTATACACCTGCTCTGCCTGCCAGGCAGAGGCTGGCGTAGGGGCAGCGGCCGGGACCGGTGCGACCACCGGCGTGATGGGCGCCGGCGTCACGGTGACAGGCGTCGGCGAGGGCTGTGGCAGCACCGGGGTGACCCCGACGGGTTTGAGCGAGACCTGTTTACTGTAGTAGTTGCACCCGGTATACCCGTCCGGCGGGGTGGGCATGACCGGTGAGGGCAGCGGCGTGACCGGTGTGGGGATGACCGGGGTCGGCGTCAGCGGATTGGGCCTATCCGGGTGGTCCGGTGTCGGGGTATAGCCATGGGCCAGCGCAGCCAGTGTTGCATAGATCAACGCACCCACAGTACTCGTGATTTTCATTTCCGAGCTCCATTTAATAGTTGTCAAAGTGAGCCAAGCCTCTGATGCCAGAGGCATGACCATTTGATATTAATGGAGCAGGTGAAAGCCTGAGCCGCCATCGGGCACAAGCAATAGACAGTCCATCGACAGCAAAATCAGAATATTCTGATCAGCCGGCTGCCATTTCACCGTCAACTTGCATGCTCAGGGCAGCGTCACCCTGAACCAGACATCAGGGGCACGGTCCGGACGCCAGTTCACTTCCACACTGGGGCCGATGTTGCGCCGGGCCTGATAGGCATAGCCGTCGTACCAGACCCACTCGCCGCGCTGGTAACGCCGATCGTGGTCCCATCCCGCCGGCCGCCAGTGGCGATCGCGCTTCCACGGCTTGTCACCGCGATAGCCCGGATCCCCCGGGTAGCCATTCGGGCCACGCCATTGGCCGGTATCGTGGCCGTTTTCATCGTAATAGCGACGGTCACGCGCGTACCCGTGATGATGGCCGCGGTGGCCACGTACGGGCTCCCACAACGACGGTGCCGCAGCCGGCGTCCAACCGGCGCCGCGCCATGCGGTGTGGTTTTGCAGCACACGCCAGCTCTGGCCGCGGTATTCGACGACCTCGCCCTCGCGGTAATGGCGGCCTTCGCGCCACCCGTGCTGTGCCTGGGCGGCACCTGCCAGCAGCGCCGTGCCGAGCAGCAAGGCATGGATCAGGGTCTTCATGGCGTTTCTCCTTGGTTTTGACGCCCCGCAGCCTTTAATGCCCGGCACCGTGGCTGCGTTGACGCGCTGCCGCGGTGCTGTGATCGGGGCCACATCCCGCAAAGGCGCCCATCGTCATTGCATGGCCAAGGACAGCCCGGCCGGGGGGCGGAAAAAAAACGGGCAAGCCCGGAGGCTTGCCCGTTCTGGCGACAACGGCTGCGATTTACTGCAGCGTGGCCACCGGCAGGTTCGGATATTCCTGCGCAACTGCGTATTCCTTGCCGCCAATCGTCACTACGTAGTTGGACGGGCCGGAAATCGGCAGGTAGTAGTTGAGGGCTACGTCGATCGTGGCACCCGGGGCGATCGCTTGCCAGCTCGGCAGCGTGAACGATGCCGTGTGGAAGTCACCCTTGAAGCCGCCAACGTTCGGACCGGTATGCTCCGAAGCCGTCACGCGCAGGCCGGTACCGGACTGATCGGACATGTTGTTCGGCGCGGAGACCGGGTAGTTGAACTCGACCTTGGAGCCGCCCGGGATCGCCGTGGTGCCCTTGTTGGTGATCTTCAGCTTGGGGTTGATCGGGTAGTTCTGATCGCCCAGCTTGAACTCGGTCACCGCGAACTCCAGGTTGACGGCCTGTGCCGGCATCGCACGCTTGGCGCGCTTGTTGCCGTACGGGGTCGCCTTCTGGAAGTTCTGCGCCAAGAGGCGGGTCAGCGTCGAACCCTGGACGTACTGGCCCTTGGTGCCGTTCAGATTGGTCTTGTTGCCGTCCCAATCGTAGTCACCAGCCAGTTCCCAGAACATCGCACCACCGATGCCGTTGCTGTTGATCCACTCGGCCTTCTTCTGGATGGACTGCTCATCCTCGGTCGAGAGGAACACCTTCTTGTCGGCATTCCACAGCCACGGCGCAACCAGGGTCGCATCGTAGAAGCGGGTGTAGGTGCCGGTGATGTCGGCGGCGCTGAGCTTGTACATCGGCAGGTAGTCACCCGCGATGCCCTTCTCCAGGTTCTTGGCGTGCCACATCGGGTTGGAGCCGGCGCCCAGTTCCTTGCCCTGCGCGTCCAGATCGTGCCAGATGTTGTCGATGCCGGAAGCACCGTTGCCGCACGGCGGGGTCAGACCCACGTCGCAGACGGACGACGGCGCGGAACCCCACAGACCGTTGGTACCGCCGCTGACGTTCTTCCAGCCGCGGGTGTAGAACGGCATACCGACGTTGATCCGGCCGGACGGCAGGCTGCCGCGGAAGTAGCGATAGGCCCAATCGGAGTTCAGGTAACCGATGCCGCCGTATTGGGCGGTGGTATACACCGACCACTTGGCAAGCTCGGCATCCTTGCCGTCGTCGAACAGTGCAGCGTTCGGGCCGACGAACTCGTTCCAGGCGCCATGCAGGTCATACGTCATCATGTTGACGTAATCGAGGTACTTCACGCTCTGGTAGGTTTCCATGCCGCGCAGCAGGTAACCCGAGGACGGCGAGGCGATGGTCAGCATGTAGTACCGGCCATCGGCCACCGAGGCGGCATCCAGCTTGGCACGCAGCACCTTCAGCAGCTCGCGGTAGGACGCTTGCAGGCCAGCCAGACGCGGCGACGACACCGACCAGTCCAGCGGGTTGCCGGCGTTGGCCATGGTGGTCGGATATTCGTAGTCGATATCCACGCCGTCGAAGTTGTACTTCTTCAGGAAGGTGACCACGGAATCAGCGAAGGCATTGATGCCGGCGGTGTTGATGCTGCCGTTGGCATTGGTGGTCATGCTGTAGAAGCCACCGGAGGACACGCGGTTGCCGTTGGCATCGAAGTAGCCGCCGGTTTCAGCCCAGCCGCCCACCGAGACCAGCGTCTTCACGCCAGGATTCAGCTTCTTGTACTTGTTCAAGAGGTTGAAGTGGCCCTTGTACGGCAGTTGCGGATCCATCTCGGCACCCGGCACGCCCGGCCATTCCATATCGGTGGATGCATTGCCCGGGTTGTTTTCGCCAACCGAGATGCGGTTGCTGCTGTCAACGTGCGCGAACGCATAGTTGATGTGCGACAGCGAGGTCCACGGAATATTCGAGGCGAGGTAGGCGGGCAGGCCGTTCTTGCCGGTACGCCAGTTGGTGAAGTAGCCGATCACGCGGCGCTTCAGCCCGTTGGCCAGCACTTCGCGGCCATCGGCATCGTAGGCTTTGCAGTACGGCACATTGGCCACGCCGGAAGGCTCGAGTCCGTCCGGACGGCAGTCGGTGCCCGGGGTCGGGGTCGGGGTCGGCGTGGGCGTCGGCGGCGTGGGAGTCGGCGTCGGAGTGGGCGGTGTGGGCGTCGGGGTCGGCGTCGGCGGTGTGGGCGTCGGCGTCGGGGTCGGCGGCGTGGGAGTCGGCGTCGGCGTCGGCGGCGTGGGAGTCGGCGTCGGCGTCGGCGGTGTGGGCGTCGGCGTCGGGGTCACCCCGGTGCCACAGTTGCCGAGGTTCTTCCAAACGCCCCAGTCACCGGATTGTGCCGGGTTGTCGCCCTGGGTCCACCACTTGGCTTCGTAGTTGACGCCATTATGGGTCACGCGGGCGCCGCCGCTGTAGACAGCGGAGGCAGACCATACCTGGTGGCAGGTCGACGGTGTCGGCGTGGCCGGGGTCGGGGTCACCGTCGGAGTCGGAGTCGGGGCAACCGGCGTCGGGGTCGGCACGACCGGGGTCGGGGTCGGGGCCACCGGCGTCGGGGTCGGAGCCACCGGAGTCGGGGTCGGGGTGCCAGTCGATACGCCCAGGTCCTTCCACAGTGTCGGCGTGGAAGCCGGGTTCCAGTTGGCGCCCACATAGGCGACGTGGGTTACCAGAGCCTCATATTCGCGGCCCGAATAGCTCACCTTGGTGCCGGCGGTATAGGTATTGCCTTCTTGCCAGGCAGGGGAAGCCGCATAGGAATATGCGACTGCCAGCATGGCAGGAAGGAGCGCTAGCGACAGTCGAGAGGTCGACATAGACAGGGTTCTCCATCCTCGTTGATTGACTATTGTCCGTGCGACCAAAGGCGCTTTTTCTGGAGCACGGGGGCGTTATCTTCAAGTAAGAAAAGACTTGAACACCCTAAAGCCGCCATGGGTCAAATACCCATAGGCCGGCGGCAACCCCGATTACCGGCGACCCCCATTTCCTTGTCAACTGCCCTTGGGCGGCACGATAGGTGGTCTGCCCTCATGCTTCACTCCCATACCAGCTTCGCACTACATAAATGCCCGTCCCAGCACTTTTTGCATTGCAGCAGAACAATTGAATCACTTTGAAATTAAATGGAATTTCTACAATTCCGATATCTTGCCCTACATCATTAGTTTTTTCTGATGTAATTGAATGCTTTTGCATGGCGTAGTCCGCTTCGATATCCATGCCGTTTGTCTGCGACGTTCGGGAAAGATGTTTTGGCCGGGCCAATTGCGATATCAAAGGACTGCACCATGCGTTTATTTCCAATTCCTTTCTTGTTTATTCTTCATTAGTAATTAAACAGATACGAAATTGCTATCAGGCGGCCATGGGGACCAGCGACATTCCCGCGGTGAACGCCTGTCGGTTCCGGCAACTTGCCGCCCACCGGGCGATCTGATAAAACCCGAGTGCTTCACTCGGAAATTCTTCATGTTGATTCGCAAGCTGTACAAGTTCGAAAGTGCGCACATCGTGCGCAATTGCTCCAGTGACCGGTGCAGCCGCTCCATCCACGGGCACAGCTACAAGGTGGAGGTGTTGCTGGAGGCGCATGCGCTGGATCACGGGCAGATGGTGTATGACTTCGGCCTGATGAAGGGCACGATCAAGGACGCCATCGATGCCTTCGATCATGCGATCTGCTATTGGGATCGTGACGATGCGGAATACATCCGGTTATGCCAGCAGTTCTCGGCACGCTGGATCGCCCTGCCCGTCTCGCCATCGGCGGAGCAGTTCGCAAGGCTGTTCTTTGTCGTGATCGACGCCCTGCTGCGCCAGACCGACATGTGCAACGGCGAGAGTCCGGATGTGCGGCTGCACTCGGTGATCGCCCATGAAACCGATACCGGCTATGCGCAGGCCTTCCGCGAAGACGCATACAACGCGCGGATGGGCGAGATCCAGCTGGCCGACATCGTGTTCTCGGAGCAGGTCAGGGCGGAATGGCGCGATCCGCGGATGATGGCGCGGCTGCTGGCCGGCGAGCGTTTTGCCAATCCGGCCGCGACACTGCAGATCCGCCCTTAGCCTCGCTACGCCTCGCTGCGCGTTGCAGCCACCGCCACCATCAGCACGATCGCGCCGTATGGCCACAGATCGCCGATCAAGGCGGCCATCCCGCTGAAATGCTGCAGGTGCCCGTACTGCCAGCGGAACAGCGCCAACGTGGCCGACAGCTGCGCAGCCAACGGCCAGGCCCAGCTCACGCCGAGCGCAGCGGCCGAAGCCAGCGCCCCCAGCAACGCGCGCAATCGCCGGTTCAGCCGCGCGCAGGCCGCCAGCACCACGATGCCGCCGCCTGCGCCGATCAGCACATTGAGATTGATCCAGGCAAAGAACTCGGCACGCTTGAGCATCACCCCGGCGAAGAACAGCTTGATCAGCAGACCGATGCCGAGCGCCAACGTCATGGCCGGTACCACCTGCCGCTGATACCGCACCAGGATGGAGACAAACAACGCCACACCGATCAGGTGCAAGGCCACGCCGCTGCTTTCGAGCAGATCGAGGAACAGGCGCGCATCCGACAGCGGCGAGATGAACGGCTGCGGCAGCGCCACGGCCTCGACCACCACGCCAAGGAACGGCACCGAGGGATCAAGCTGCGTCACATACCACAGGCCCAGCCACGCGAGGCTCCACTCGCCCAGTGCGCCGGGTGCCAGGAAATGGTGGCGCAGCACCAGCCAGCGCCGCTGCCAGCGCCGGCTGCCGACCACCAAGCCGAGCGTGGCGCCGATCACCGCACCGCAGCCGTTGGCCAGGATGTCCAGGTTGGAGGCGACACGGTCCGGCAGGAATTGCTGGGCGAACTCGACCGCGGCCGAAAGGCCGGTGCCGCTCAGCACTGCCAATGGCCAGGCATACCAGCGCCGGCGCCACGACAGCACCAGTGCCAGACCCAGCGGCACATATGCCAGCACGTTGGCGAAGTTGTCGAAGAACGTGAAGTAGTACGGCAGCGGATAGCGATAGAACGCCAGCACCGGCTCGCCGTTGTAGTGCCATCCGGAGAACGGATAGAAGCTCAACAGCAGGATGATCAGCAGATAGCAGGCGAGGAAATAGCGGGACAGGCGCGATGGCGGGAGATGGCCTGCAAGATAGCTGACGGGAGGAAAGGAGCGCATGCCCAGGTCAATGCATTCCAGTCCGGGCCCTGCCCGGCGCTCGGCCAGGGCAGCGGCGCGGCCCCGGCGATACGGCGGCGCGGCTTGTCAGCACACGCCGCCACCACTGATCACTTCGCGGTCTTGACCTCGGTCCACAGCCGGCTCATATCGCGCAGTTGCTTGCCCTGCACATCGTTGAGCTGCTGCAGCCCCTTCATCGCGGCCGCATCCGGGAACACCGCGCTGATCTTCTTGATCTCCGGCTGCACAAACGGGGCGGCGGCGCTGTTCGGATTGCCCGAGCCGATCATGTTGGTCAGCTCCGACGAGTTCTTGCCATCGAGCATGAAGTTGATGAACTTATGCGCAAGATCGGGGCGCGGTGCGCTCCTGAGCACCATCATGCTGTCGAGCGACAAGGTGTTGCCTTCCTTCTGCAGCCCGTAGCCGATGCCGAACGGGCGCTTGGCGGCCTTGGCATCGAGATTGGCCTGGAACATGTCGTTCGAATAGCCGTGCGCCACCCAGATGTTGCCTACGGTCAGCTCCTTGATGTAGCTCTGGGTGTTGAAGGCGGCCCAGTACGGCTTGGCCTGCTTGATGGTGTCGGCGGCCTTCTTCCATTCGGCAGGATTGCTTGAATTGGCGGAGTAGCCGTTGTACATCAGCGCGGCGGCAAACAGCTCGCGGCTGTCGTCGAGCACGGTGACCTTGCCCTTGATCTTGGCGAGCACCTTCGGATCGAAGATGATGGCCCACGAAGCAGGGTTCAGGCCCAGCTCCTTGATCTTCTTGTCGTTGTAGCCCACCAGCGTGGTGGTGAAGGCGTACGGCACCGAGAAGCGGTTGCCCTTGTCGAACTGCGTGTTCATGAACGCGGCGTTGACGTTCTTGATATTGGGCAGCTTGGATTTGTCGAGCGGTTGCACCAGGTTCTGCTTGACCAGCGGCGATATTGCGAAGCCGGTGGGTACGACGATGTCGTAGCCCTTGGCGCCAGCGGCGAACTTGGCCAGCATTTCCTCCATCGCCCCGTAATAGTCCTGCACCACGCGGCACTTGCACTCCTTCTCGAAGCGCTTGACCGTCTCCGGCGCGATGTAGTTATTCCAGTTGTAGACGTGCAGCACCTCTTCGGCCTGGGCCAGGCCGGCGAACAACGACAGTGCCAGAAGCAGCTTTTTCATCTGTGTGATCTCCCCGGAAAGCAAACCAAAAGGCACGGCACACGCCGCAGACCGGGGCGATTATGCCACGGATTGCGGGCATGCCAGCCCACCCATGCCTGCGTTGTCGCGCCCATATCAGCAGCCCTGAACGGCAAGGCAGGAACCCTGTCCTGTCATGCGGCAACGCCCGGCTATTGCGCGCGCAGCGCCGAAGGCGCCACCTTGCTCACGATCATGATCAGCGAGAGCGTGAGCAGCATCAGCAGGGTCGACACCGCGTTCACCTCCGGATTGAGCTTCATCGGCACCTTGACGCGCGAATAGATTTCCAGCGGCAGGGTGTTGGAGCCGACCCCGGCGGTGAAGAACGAGATCACGAAATCGTCGATCGACAGCGTGAACGCCATCAGCGCACCAGCGATGATGCCGGGCATGATCAGCGGCAGCGTCACCGCGCGGAAGGCGGTGAGCGGGCTCGCGCCCAGGTCGCGCGCCGCCTCGACCAGCGACTCGTCCATCCCCTGCAGCCGCGAGCGGACCACGATGGCGACAAAGCCGATGCAGAAGGCAATGTGCGACAGCGTGATCGACACGAGACCCAGCGTCATGTTGAGCATGACGAAGAAGATCAGCAGGCTCACGCCAGTCAGGATTTCGGGGATGGCGATCGGGATGAGTACCAGCGCGGGCAGCAGGCGCAGCCGCCACCGGTACATCGCAAGCCCCGCCAGCGTGCCGAGCACCGTCGCCGCCACGCAGGTGACCAGCCCGATCACGAGCGTATGCAGCGCGGCTTCGAGCATCACCGGATCGTTGAACAGCATCCGATACCATTTGAAGGTGAAGCCGACCCACTCGGCATTCAGCGCCGAATCGTTGAACGAGAACACCACCACGATGGCCAGCGGCAGATACAGGAACAGATACACCAGCGCCGCGGCGCCCCAGACCCACGGGGAGACTTTCTTCATCGTTTATCCTTGCCGCGGCTGCCGGCCCAGCCGGCGAAGGCGGCCAGCAGCAGCACGGCCAGTGTCAGCATGATCGAGAGCACCGAGCCGAACGGCCAGTCGCGGCTGTCGAGAAACTGCTGCTTGATCAGGTTGCCGATCATCATGCTGTCGGTCCCCCCCAAGAGGTCAGGAATGGCGAACATGCCCAGCGCCGGGATGAACACCAGCGCGGTCCCGGCCCAGATACCGGGCAACGACAGCGGCCAGGTCACCTTCCAGAAACGCTGCCAGGCATTGGCACCCAGATCCTGTGCAGCGTCCAGCAACGCCATATCGTGCTTCTCGAGATTGGCGTAAAGCGGCAGCACCATGAACGGCAGGTGCACGTACACCAGGCCGATGATCACGGCGAACTGCGAAAACAGCAGCGACACCGGCTCGATGCCGAACACCGCCAGCAGGCCGTTGAGGGCCTGACTGAAATAGCTTTGCGGCCCGAGGATGATCATCCAGGCGTAGACCCGGATCAGGAAATTGGACCAGAACGGCAGGATCACCAGCAGCACCAGCAGATCACGGGTCTTTTTGGGGCTGCGTGCGATCAGCCAGGCAAGCGGATAGGCCAGCACGATGCAGATCACCGTGGTGATGCCCGCATACCAGAACGACTTCAGGAAGAGTTCGAAGTAGATCGGGTCTTCGAAGAAGCGCTGGAAATTCTCGAAGGTGAGGAAGTCGGCATAGTTGTCCAGGTTGATCAGCACCTGGCGCGCCCCGGTCTGTGGATCGACATCGACGAACGGCATCAGCCCGCCATAGTCGCCCGGGAAGCGGAACGCAGCGAACGCCATGATCGCCGACGGAATGGCAAAGAACAGCAGCAGATAAAACAGCGGCGGGCCGGAGATCAGCCACTTGGCAAGCCGGTTCGAGCGCATCGCAGTCCTCACGCAAGCACGAAATGGCCGGCATCGAACCGCCAGGCCAGTTCCACAAGGTCGTTGTCGTCGAAGAACTTGGCCTTGCCCGACGCGGAGTTGGGCAGCATGGTCTCGACCAGGATGCCGTTGTCCAGCTCGACGATGTAGATGGTCACATCGCCCAGGTACAGGCAATCATGCACGCGCCCCTTGAAATGCACCTCGTCCGGATCGTCCGAGGGCAGTGCCGCGCCAAGCTTGATCTTCTCGGGCCGCAGCGTCAGCGTGCCCTTGCCGCCCACCTGCGCGCCGGGCACCGGCAGCATCTCGGCGGTGCCCACGCCAGGGATCTCGACCTTGATGCGATCGGCCTCGACCGCGACGATGGTGGCATCGAGCAGATTGCACTGCCCGATGAAATCGGCGACGAAACGGCTCTTGGGATAGCTGTAGATGGTCTCCGGCGCGTCCAGTTGCTCCACCCGGCCCTGGTTCATCACCGCGATGCGATGCGACAGCGCCAGCGCCTCGCCCTGGTCGTGGGTGACATAAACGAAGGTGATGCCCACTTCCTTTTGCAGATTGATCAGCTCGATCTGCATCTGTTCCCTGAGCTTGGCATCGAGCGCCGACAGCGGCTCGTCTAGCAACAGCAGGCGCGGGCGGTTGACCAGCGCACGGGCGATCGCCACACGCTGGCGCTGCCCGCCGGAAAGCTCGTGCGGATAGCGGCGCGCGAACTGCTGCAGCCGCACGTCCTCCAGCACCTCGTCCACCCGCTTAGGCACCTCGGCAGCGGGCACCTTGGCCATCTTCAGCGGAAACGCGATGTTCTGCGCCACGGTCATGTGCGGGAACAGCGCATAGCTCTGGAACACTGTGTGCACCGGCCGCTTTTCCGGCGGCACGCCGGCCATGTTCCTGCCATCGAGCAGGATCTCACCCGAATCGGGCTGCTCAAAGCCTGCCAGCATCCGCAGCAACGTGGTCTTGCCACAGCCGGACGGGCCAAGCAGCGTAAAGAACTCGCCCGCTTCCACCGCCAAGCTCACATGATTGACGGCGGTGAAATCGCCAAAATGTTTGACGACGTCGCGGATCTCTAGCAGCGCCATGATTTCTCCTGGCGCCAGGCCAACGCGATCGGCCGGCGCGCACTGGAATCGGGTTCGAAAAAACGCGCTATTTTAGCCAAAATCGCGCCCTCGGGGCAGCACGCTTACCAACCGTAGCAAGGCATTGCACACACGCCCGGGCCGGGACGATCCAGGTATCATGCAGGGCCTTTGCGCCGATCAGGCCGCAGCGCAGCCGGCATTGCCGGCCGTGGCGTCCATGCGCGCAATCACCTGCGGATCGACAACATGATGGACTGGACGCGGCTCCTGGCCGCCGACCGGCTCGGCGCGCCGCGCCAGGCCGACGAGCAGCCCGAGACCGGGCGCAGCAACTACCACAAGGATCACGACCGGATCGTGTTCTGCTCGCCGTTCCGCCGGATGGGCCGCAAGACGCAGGTCCACCCGATGACCGAGAACGACCACGTCCACACCCGGTTGACCCATTCGATCGAGGTGGCCTGCGTAGGGCGCAGCCTGGGTGTGCTGATCGGCCAGGCACTGCATCGCGACCTGCCCGCGGATATCGCGCCGTACGATCTCGGGGCCATCGTGCAGGCAGCCTGTCTGGCACATGACATCGGCAATCCGCCGTTCGGCCACGCCGGCGAATATGCGATCCGCGACTGGTTCCAGCGCCCCGAGCACGCCTATCTGATGCAGAACCTGAACGCGGACGAGCGGCGCGATCTGACGACCTTCGAAGGCAACGCCCAGGGGTTCCGCATCATCACCCAGCTGGAAAACCATCGCTTCGAAGGCGGGCTGCGGCTGACTTACGCTACGCTCGGCACCACGCTCAAATACCCGTGGACCAGCGAACATGCCGATCACCGGGGCAAATTCAGCTGCTACCAGTCCGAACACGCGCAACTTGAGCAGGTGGCGCAGGAACTGGGCCTGCCGCAGCTGGCCCCGGGGCGCTGGGCCCGGCATCCGCTGTCCTACCTGATGGAGGCGGCCGACGATATCTGCTACGCCATCCTCGATCTGGAGGATGGCATCGAGATCGGCACCTTGCCGTATGAAACCGCCGAGCCGGTACTGATGAAGATCTGCGGCGGCGCGCGCGAGCTGCTGGCGCTTGAGGTGGCGGCCGCGCCGTCGGTGCGGCGCAAGATCTCGCTGCTGCGCGGCAAGGCCATCGACCGCTGCGTGCGCGATGTGGCGGCCACCTTCATCCAGCACCAGCGGCGGCTGATGCAAGGCAGCTACCAGGGTGACCTGCTCAACGACTGCCCGGAAAGCATGCGGCAGGGCATTGCCGATGCCAAGCAACTGGCGCGCGAACGCATCTTCAACGAGCGGCGCAAGATCGAGATCGAGGTCGGCTCCTTCACCTGCCTGGATATCCTGCTTGATGCCTTCTGCAATGCCGCTTACCAGCAGAAAGTCAGCGCCCGGATGCCATTCCGGATGCAACGGGTGCTGGATCTGATGGAATACAACGCGCCGAAGAAGGAATGGCCGCTGTACGAAAGCTACCGCCGCGTGCTCGACTTCATCGGCGGCATGACCGACAACTACGCCACCTACCTTGCGCAACAGGTCGGCGGCATGGGGCGCTGAGGACCACCCGGATGAACACGACGTTGAAAACGCTGCTGATCCTGTGCACTTTGCCGCTGGCCGGCTGCGGTACCGTCGGCACGGTCGTCGCCGTCGGCGCGACCGCTGTCAATGTGGCCGCCACAGCAGTCAATGTCGGCACGACCGCTGCCGGCATCGCCTGGGATGTGGGCAAGACCACGGTCAAGGGCGGCGCGGCGGTGGCCGGCCTTGCGATCGAGGCGGCGCGTGCCGCCCCGCAAGCGGCAGCAGCCCAGCCGCTGCCGGCACCGGGCCCCGCACCGACCTCCCCGGCGCCGGCCTTGCCCGTCGACGCGGCCACCGCAGGCGGCGGGACCGTGGTCGTCACGCCGCTCGCCGCCGAGTAGGCGCCTACAGTCGCAACAGCTCGCCGCCGTTCAACCTGAGCCACGCACGCAGTTGCCGCCAATCCGGACACGCCTGCTCCACCAAGGCCCAGAACCGTGCCGAGTGGTTGAGTTCGGCCAGGTGCGCAAGCTCATGGATCACCACGTAGTCGATCACCTCCGGCGGCGCCTGCATCAACCGCCAGTTCAGGCGGATATCGCCGTTTGCCGAACAACTGCCCCAGCGCCCGCGCGCCGACGTGAGCAGCACGCGCCGCGGCGCGAGGCCCATGCGCCCGGCCCATAACGCGGTCCTTTCGGCGAAATGGCTGCGTGCACTGCGCTGCAACAGGCGGACCAGCGCCTCATCGGCGCGTGCGGTGTCGCCCTGCAACCAGAGTTCGGTCTCGGTCAGCCGGGTGCGGGCAGCGCCAAGGCGCAGCAGTCGCGGCTGCCCGAGCCAGGCGACCTGGCTGCCATCGTCCAATGCGCCGCGCGGGGGCGGCAATGCATCCAGATGCCTCATGATCCAGGCGAGTTTGCGCTGGATCACCGCTTCGGCCTCGGTCAACGGCACCCGCAGCGGCAACTGCACTGTCAGGCCTTGGGCATCGATCTTCAGGCCGATCGAGCGGCGTTGGCTGCGCACCACACTGTATTCAAGCGCACGCCCGGCCAACTGCACGCAATGCCTGCCCGCGGCCATCGCTCACCCGGCGCGCCGGGACGGATGGCAGGGCCCCGCGCCCTCAAAGGTGGCCAGTTCGCGCTCGATCCAGTTTTCCACCTGCTCGCTCACCGCAGTCGGCGTGCCATGGGGCTGGATGGTCGGGCCGATGCGCACGGTGATGGTGCCCGGCCACTTGCGGAAGGAATTGCGTGGCCAGAATTCGCCCGAGTTCAGCGCCACCGGCACGATGGGAATATCCAGCGCCATCGCCAGCCGCGGTCCGCCCTGCTTGTACTTGCCGCGGTTGCCGGCCGGCACGCGCGTACCCTCGGGGAAGATCAGGATCCAGAAGCCCTTGGCCAGACGGTCGTGCCCCTGCTCCATCAGCGTGCGCTGCGCCTCGGCGCGGTTGCCGCGGTCGATCGCGATCGGCGACAGCGCCCACAGCCCCCAGCCGAAGAACGGGATCTTCAAGAGTTCGCGCTTGAGCACGAACACCATGGGTGGAAAGATCTGCTGCAGTGCCATCGTCTCCCAGGCCGACTGGTGCTTGCACAGGATCATGGCCGGGCCGGCGGGGATGTTCTCGCGCCCCTCGACCACGTAGCGCAGGCCGCAGGTCACGCGCAGCCAGCACAGCATCATATGGGTCCACAGCGTGATCACCCGATAGCGCAGCCGGGGCGGCAACGGCAGGATCAGGATGGCGAGGATGGCGAACGGTGGCGTCAGCACAACCAGGCCGAGCCAGTAGAGAGCGGAACGGAACCAGATCATGATTGGGATTCGGGGCTGGGGTTGAGCAGGGCGCCGGCATAGGCGGCAAGGTCGTCGTAGACGCGGGTACCGGCCGGCAGATTGCCGGCAGCCTCGGTCCTGGCACCGTTGCCGGTGCGCACCAGCACCGGCCGGCCACCGACCGCGGCAATGGCCTGCAGATCACGCAGGCTGTCGCCCACCATGATGCAGTCGGCAGCGTTCACACGAAAGCGTCGTGCCACCTCCAGCACCATGCCCGGCAAGGGCTTGCGGCAACCGCAACCATCGTCAGGCGCATGCGGACAGAAGAAGATGGCCTCGATATGCCCGCCGCTTTGCGCCACTGCGCGATGCAGCTTGCTATGGATGGCGTTGAGCGTATCCATGCTGATGATGCCGCGGCCGATGGCCGACTGGTTGGTGGCCACCACCAGGGTCCAGCCGCTGCGCGACAGCTCACCGATCGCATCGAGACTGCCTGGAATGGGCAACCACTCCTCGGGGGATTTGACAAAGTCGCGCCGGTCCTCGTTGATGACGCCGTCGCGGTCGAGGATGAGCAGCCTGGTGGCAACCTCTCTCATGATGCCTTCAGCTCCTCGCGGATTCCCTGGTCGCAGACATCCACCAATTCATCCACGTGATCGATACCCGGTGGCAGACCCAGCTGCAGCAGAAGCGATCGCACGTTGTTCCGGCCCCCTTCCTGCAGCCAGGCGGTATAGGACTGCTGATCGCTCCAGCCTGCGGCCATGTCGCGCTTGAGGCGGTCGGACCAGACACGGATGTCCTCTTTGCAAGCGGTCCGAAGCACTGCCTTCAAGTCCGCCAAGGTGGGGGCCATCGGCGTGTCCAGATCCGCCGGCAGGGGCGCTGTCGATGCAGGGTGGGCTTGATCGCATTGCAGATAGGCCTCCACCGCCTCGGCATAGGCCGCTTCATCGCCGTTGAACGCCGCATAGTCCGGCTTTGCACATTCGGCTGCCGCCACCCGCCCCACGGTCAGCAGGACCATCACGCAGCACAGCATCTGTGATCTTGTCATGCCACTTATTCCGCCAGCAGCGACAGCTCCGCCACCCGGTTCATCAATGCTGCCAGCCCGGCAAGCAGCGCCAGCCGGTTGCCACGCACCGCGGCCTCGTCGGCCATCACCATCACGCCGTCGAAGAACGCGTCGACCGGGGCCTTGAGCGCGGCAAGCTGCCTGAGCGCACCGGTGAAATCCTGCCCCGCCAGCGCCACCTCGACCGGGCCGCGTACGGCCTGCAGCGCGTCGTACAGCGCCCGTTCCGCCGCCTCGCCGAACAGGGCCGGATTCAGCGCAGGCAACTCGCCCTCGACCTTCTTCAGGATGTTGCGGATGCGCTTGTTGGCAGCGGCCAGCGCGGCCGCTTCGGGCAGCGCCTTGAACTCGGCCACCGCAGCAAGCCGGCGTTCGACGTCGTCGAGCCGGGTCGGCGCCAGCGCCAGCACGGCGTCGATGTCGGCCGCCGGATAGTCGGTGGCGAGATAGTGCTTCAGGCGCTCCAGCATGAAGCTCGCCACGCCATCGACGGTGCCATCAGCGATGACGCCGGCCGGGAAGGTGGCGGCAGTCCTGGACAGCAGTTCGCGCACATCCAGCGGCAGCTTCAGCAGCATGCGCAGCACGCCAAGCGCGGCGCGGCGCAGGCCGAACGGATCCTTGTCACCGGTGGGCACCATGCCGATGCCCCAGATGCCGACGATGGCTTCGAGCTTGTCGGCGAGCGCAACGGCGGTGGCGATGGCACCCTGCGGCAGCGTGTCACCGGCGAAGCGTGGGTGATAGTGACCCTCGATCGCGTCGGCCACCGCATCGGTCTCGCCGTCGAGGCGGGCGTAGTAGCGGCCCATGATGCCCTGCAGCTCGGGGAATTCACCGACCATATCGGACAGCAGATCGGCCTTGGCAAGGCGCGCCGCACGCTCGGCCTGGGCGACGTCGGCCTGCAGCAGGCCGGCAATGGCGCCGGCGATCTGCTGCAGCCGCGCCACGCGTTCGAGCTGGCTGCCGATCTTGTTGTGGTACACCACATTGGCAAGGCCGCCGACGCGGCTGTCCAGCGTCTTCTTCTGGTCCTGCTCGTAGAAGAACTTGGCGTCCGACAGGCGTGCGCGCAGCACGCGGGCGTTGCCCTGCACGATCTGCGCCGGATCGCGGCTGGCAAGGTTGGACACCAGCAGGAAACGGTTGGTCAGGCGACCGCTGCCATCGAGCAGCGGGAAGTATTTCTGGTTCTGCTGCATGGTGAGGATCAGGCATTCCTGCGGCACCTTGAGGAAGTCCGCCTCGAATTCGCCTTCCAGCACCACCGGCCATTCCACCAGCGCGGTCACCTCGTCGAACAGCGCCGCGTCGGCAGCGATGGTGGCGCTGCGGCGGGCAGCAGCCGCCTCCAGCTCCTTGCCGATCAGCGCGCGGCGCGCGGCGAAGCTCGCCACCACCTTGCCGGCCTCGAACAGCGTGCGCGCGTAGTGATCGGCGTGATCCAGCGTGATCTCGCCAGTGGAGAGGAAGCGGTGGCCGCGGGTGACGCGACCGGCGTTCAGATGCAACACCTGACCGGGAATCACCTCGGCGCCATGCAGCAGGATCAGGCCGTGCACCGGACGGATGAACTGACCGTCGCGGTCGCCCCAGCGCATCATCTTCGGGGCCGGCAGCTTCTTCAGCGCGGCCTCGACGATGCCGGCCAGCACATGGGCCAGCGGCTCGCCGGTCTTGACCGAGCGGAAGATGAACACGTCCTGCTTGCCGTCCGAGCCCTGTTCCAGTTGCTCGATCGCCACGCCGCAGGAGCGGGCGAAGCCGGCCAGCGCCGGGGTCGGCGCGCCGTCCTTGAACCCGGCCGCCACGGCCGGACCCTTGCGTTCGATCTGTTGGTCCGGCTGCACGCCAAGCACATTGGGGATGCTGACTGCCAGCCGGCGCGGACTGGCGAAGGGGTGGTACTCGACCGACTTGTCGACGAAGCCGAGCCTGGCCAGCTCGTCGAACACGGCCTGGGCAAAAACGTCGCCCAGCTTCTTGAGGGCCTTGGGCGGCAGTTCCTCGGTAAAGAGTTCGATCAACAGCGTTTGTTGGGACATGGTTTTACTCGTCATCTGCGGCGGCATCCTTGCCCGCCATGATCTTGCAGACCTGGCGCACGAAATCGGCGCCATAGCTGTTCGGTTGCGGGGTCTCGAATTCCCACTGGTAGCCGGGCACGTCGTAGCGGGCGACTTTGGCGTCATCCGCGTCGCGCAACTCGGCCGCGATCTTTGCCAGGCGCCCGCTCGGGCAATCGATGGCAACCCGGGCGTACTTGATGCGGTACACCTCCTTGGTGGGGCCATCGACCTGATCGGCCTTGAAGTCCTGCCGCATCCACACATAGGTGTAGCGGTCCGAGGCATGGCGATCGTTATGGGTGATCGAAGCCACGTCGACCCATATGTCGAAATCCGGCATCTGCCCGTAATTGCGCCACTCGCCCTTGTACGGCACCGGTACCGGCCCGCGCACGTCGTCCTCGAACTTGCCACACGCAGTCAGCGCGGTCAGGCAAGACAGCACCAGGGCGGCTTTCATCGCGGCGCGTCTTCTCAGGCCTGGCACATCGGGAAACCGAGGCGCTCGCGGCTGTCGAAATACGCCTGCGCCACGCCGCGCGCCAGGTTGCGGATGCGCCCGATGTAGGCGGCACGCTCGGTCACCGAGATGGCGCCGCGCGCGTCGAGCAGGTTGAAGGTGTGCGCCGCCTTCAGGATCATCTCGTACGCCGGCAGCGGCAGGCTGGCCTCCAGGAGCTTGCCCGCCTCGCCCTCGAAGCTGTTGAACAGGCTGAGCAGCAATTCGACGTTGGAATGCTCGAAGTTGTAGGTCGACTGCTCGACTTCGTTCTGGTGGTAGATGTCGCCGTAGGTCACCTTCTGACCATTGGGGAACACGGTCCACACCAGGTCGTAGACGTTTTCCACGCCCTGCAGATACATCGCCAGCCGCTCGGTGCCGTAGGTGATCTCGCCCAGCACCGGCTTGCAATCGAGACCGCCCACCTGCTGGAAGTAGGTGAACTGCGTAACCTCCATGCCGTTCAGCCACACTTCCCATCCCAGGCCCCAGGCGCCGAGCGTGGGGTTCTCCCAGTCGTCCTCGACAAAGCGGATGTCATGCACCGCCGGATCGATGCCCAGCTCCTTGAGCGAACCGAGATACAGGTCCTGGATATTGTCCGGCGAGGGCTTCAACACCACCTGGAACTGATAGTAGTGCTGCAGCCGGTTGGGGTTCTCGCCGTAACGGCCGTCCTTGGGGCGGCGACTCGGCTGCACGTAGGCCGCGTTCCACGGCTCGGGGCCGATGGCGCGCAGGAAGGTGGCGGTGTGGCTGGTGCCGGCCCCCATTTCCATGTCGTAGGGCTGCAGGAGGGCACAGCCTTGGCGCCCCCAGTAGTTCTGCAGGGTAAGGAGGATGTCCTGAAAGGTCAGCATATTGTCGTTGTAACGGCTTGATGGGCGCCGCGTGATCGGCCTGTAAACCGGCTGATTCTACTTGCTTTTAACGCCTATTTCAGTAGACATGCACCGCCGGGACATCACCGGGCCGGGCGGCCCTGGGCAGGCAGGTACGCAGGGTGGGTGGCGGCATCACGATCGTGCATCGGCTGGTGTGCCGCGATGCCGGCCGCAGGGCGTGGGCCCGCACGGCCGATCGGCACGCGACGCGCGGCGTCGGGCCCGCGCGGTTTCACATAGAATGGCAAGTGCAAAGCGCCCCGGAACCAACTCGCCCGCGCTGTCTCTACGCCTCTGCGCTGTGCTCAACCCATCCGTTCCCACTCATGAAATCGTTCGCCGCCGTCTCCTTCCTTCTCAGCAGCCTGTGCGCGCAGGCCGCACTCGATCTGGACCTGCTGCGCGATGCGGTGCGCAGCCGCGACCTGGCCCGGTTGTCCGCACTGACCGAAGCGGCCAGCGGCGACGTGCTGGAGATGTATCCACGCTACCACCTGCTGTCGGCACAGCTGCCCGCGGCGGCCGATGAAAGCGTGCAGGCCTTCCTGCAGCGCTACCCCAACACCCCGCTGGCCGAGCGCCTGCGTGGCGAGTGGCTGGCGGTGCTGGGCAAGCGCGGCGATTGGGACCGTTTCATCGCGCAGTACGACAAACTGGAGGCACCGACCACCGAGCTGGTCTGCTACGCAGCGCAGGCCGGATTGGCGCGCGGCAAACCCGCGGCGGCACAGCCGGTGAAAACCTTGTGGGCTGTGGGCCGTGCCCAATCCGACGCGTGCGGCCCGGTGTTCGACTGGTTGTTCAACACCGGCCAGCTTGGCTCGGACGATGTGTGGCTGCGCATCCGCGATGCTTTGGCGCGCAACAACGCCGATTTTGCGCGGCAGGTTGCGGCCCGCGTCGGCAATCCACCCGAGCTGCAGGCGAAATCGCTGACCCTGGCGTCGCGCGACCCGGTCAAGGCACTCACCGGCTACAACGTGGAGCGCCGTGCCGGACGCGAAGCAGCGCTCTATGCGCTGTCGCGCCTGGCGCGCACCAATCCGGACGCCGCAGCCGCCTGGCTGGAAAACCGCAGCGACGGCTGGCCCGCCGAAGACCGGCGCTATGGCTGGCAGCAGGTGGCCGAAGCGGCCGCCAAGCAACGCCATCCGCAGGCCAGTCGCTGGTTCAGCCAGGGCGGGATGCCCCAGCAACCGCACCAGACCACCGCACGCGCCTGGGCGATCCGCGCCGCGCTGCGTGCATACGACACCGGCGCCCTGCTGGAACGGATCGATGCGCTGCCGGCCAGCGAAGCGGCCGATCCGGCCTGGCGCTACTGGAAGGCCCAGGCACTCAAGGCCAGGCAACGTGGCGCCGAGGCCGAGGCCCTGCTGGCAGGCGTTGCCAGCAACGACGACTACTACGGCCTCTTGGCGCACGGGGAGCTGCAGACCCCGCTGGCGGCCGCCAACCAGACGCAGCCCTATCGACCCGGCGATGCCGAAATCGCCGCCATGCGTGCCCGTCCAGGCATTGCCAGGGCGCTGGCACTGCTTGACGGCGGCTGGCGTGTCGAAGGCGTGCGGGAGTGGAACTGGGCCTTGCGCGGCACCAGCCAGCCTGAGCTGGTCGCGGCCGCACATCTGGCGCAACGCGCCGGCCACTACGACCGGGCCATCTACGCGGCCGAACAGGCCAAGACCTTTGCCGAGCTGGCGTTGCGCTATCCGCAGCCGTTCCGCGGCCAGATCGAGCGGCAGGCACGCCAGAACGGGCTGGACGCGGCGTGGGTCTTCGGACTGATCCGCCAGGAAAGCCGCTTTGTCACCAATGCGCGCTCCCACGTCGGCGCGGGGGGCCTGATGCAGCTGATGCCGGCTACCGCCAAGTGGGTATCGGCCAAGCTGGACAACGGCACCTTCAAGCAGGCCGATGTGCACCAGCCTGAATCGAACCTGGAGATGGGTGCTTTCTATCTGCGCTACATCCTCGATCGGCTGCAGTCGCATCCGGTGCTTGCCACCGCCGGCTACAATGCCGGGCCGGGCCGGGCACGCGCGTGGCAGGACAGCGCCGCGCTGGACGCCGCCGTCTATATTGAGACGATTCCGTTCGACGAGACGCGGGACTACGTCAAGAAAGTGCTGGCCAACGCCCACGTCTACCGCTACGCCTACCCCGGCGCGCCGACGCTGCAGGAGCGGCTCACCCCCATTCCGCCACGCGGTGGGACGGTGGACGCGCCCTGATCTGGCGCAAGGCAACCCGGCCGGGCACGGCTATGCTGATCGTCCCCAGCCCGCGCTTGCGGGCTTGCACCACCGGAGACCGTCATGCCCACCGTTATCGCGCCTCGCATCTGCAATGTGCTGCTGGTCGGCGGCAGCGGCTTCATCGGCAGCCGGCTGGCAGCGCGTCTTGCCGGTGCCGGCCACACGGTCACCCTTCCCACCCGCGATCCGGCGCGCGCCCGGGATGCCCTGCTGCTGCCGCAGCTGCAGATCGTCGGCGCCGATGTGCATGACCCGGCGCAATTGGCGCGGCTGGCCGAAGGCAAGGATGTGGTGATCAACCTGGTGGGCATCCTGCATGGTAGCCCCGGGGATTTCACCCGTGCGCACGTCACGTTGACCGAACGCATCATCGCTGCCTGCCGGCAGGCCGGCGTGCCGCGCTATCTGCATATGAGCGCGCTGAATGCTGCCGTCGACGGCCCCTCCCACTATCTGCGCAGCAAAGGCCAGGCCGAGCAGCATGTGCGTGCAAGCCCGCTGGCGTGGACGCTCTACCGCCCATCCGTGGTGTTCGGCCCGGGTGATCGCTTTCTCAACCTGTTTGCCCGTCTGCTCGTGCCCAGCCCGTTGATACCGCTGGCCGGCGCGCATGCGCGCTTCCAGCCCGTCTGGGTGGACGATGTGGTGCGGGCGTTCGAATGCGGTGTGGCGCGGCCGGACCTGGTCGGCAGCTCGCTCAACCTGGTCGGCCCGAAGGTCTATACGCTGGCCGAGCTGGTACGTTACGTCGGCCGGCTTACCGGGCATCCACGGCCGATCCTGGCGTTGCCCGACGCACTGGCGCGCCTGCAGGCGGCGGTGATGGGCATGCTGCCCGATCCACTGCTTACCCGCGACAATCTCGATTCGATGCGGATCGACAGCATCGATCCGGCCGGCTTTCCCGCCGTGCTGGGCTGGCAGCCGGCCGCGCTCGAAGCGGTCGCGCCAGGCTATCTTGCCGCCGAAAGCCGGCCGGTACGGCGGCGGCGCCATCGGCGGCGCTGATTCCCGTCTTACCAGGAACCGACCGCATGCAGCTCCTGCTGGGCAACCTGCCCCCCACCACCGAGGCCGACGATGTTCGCAGCCTGCTGGAAGGCCTGGGTGTACCCGGCGTCGGCGACATCGTCGTTTCGACCGGGGAAGAACGCAGCGACGCGCTGATCCGGCTGGAAGAGGTCAGTGCCATCGCCATCAGCGCCTGTGCCCAACAGCTGGACGGATACCATTGGCGCGGTCATGATCTGACCGCCACCCATACCCATCTTTCCTGGGATTGAGGTCTGCCCCGGAGCCCGCCCCATGCGCATCGCCGTTTTCGACAGCAAACGCTATGACCGGAACGCATTGAACGCCGCGAACCATGCCGGTTATACCTTCGAGTTCTTCGACGACAGGCTCAACCGCAGCACCGTGCCGCTGGCGGCCGGCTTCGACGCCGTATGCCCCTTCGTCAACGACCGGGTCGACGCCGCCACGCTGGGCGAATTGCATCGGCTGGGCGTGCGCCATGTCGCCCTGCGCTGCGCCGGGTTCAACGGCGTGGACATCACCGCTGCCGCCCAGCTCGGCATCGCGGTCACCCGGGTGCCGGCCTACTCACCCGAAGCGGTGGCCGAGCATGTGTTCGCACTGCTGCTGACACTCTCGCGCAAGACCCACCGCGCCTACAACCGGGTGCGCGAAGCCAATTTCTCGCTCGACGGTCTTGTTGGCTTCAACCTGAATGGCCGGACCTTCGGCGTGGTCGGCGCCGGCAAGATCGGCCGCGCCGCGATCAAGATCGCCAATGGGTTCGGCATGCGCGTATTGGCCTATGACCGCGCCCCCGATCCGCAGGAGGAGGCCTTGCTAGGCTGCCGGTTCGTGCCGCTGCCCGAACTCCTGGCCAGCGCCGATATCGTCAGCCTGCATGCACCGTTGTTTCCCGAGACACGGCATATGATCAATGCCGCATCGCTCGCCACCATGAAACCGGGCGCGGTCATCATCAATACCAGCCGTGGTGGCCTGATCGACTCCAGCGCGTTGCTGGACGCGCTCAAGAACGGCCGTCTGGGTGGCGTGGGGCTGGATGTATACGAGTACGAGGAAGGCGTCTTCTTCGAGGACCTGTCCGGCTCGGCGGTCCAGGACGATGTACTGGCCCGGCTCACGACCTTTCCCAACGTGGTCATCACCTCGCACCAGGGCTTTCTCACCGACGAGGCGCTTGCCAACATCGCCCAGACGGTGATGCGCAACCTTGCCGATTTCGCGGCCGGCAGGCCGCTTTTGAATGCAGTCACCCCATAGCAAAACCGGCGGGTCACCCCGCCGGCTTCTGTCACTGATACCACCACCCCGTATCAAGGTGCGGGGTTGGTGTTGCCGTAGCTCACGCCATTCTTGACATGGCCGACCACCGTCTGCACTTCGTCACGTTGGTAGGTGATGGCATTGGCGCCGTCGCGCTGGGTTTCGGACATCAGCTTCCTGATCTTGACATCCTTGGTCATCCAGAACTCCTCGACCAGATTCAGCTTGAAGCCCGGATCGCTGCTGTCGACAGTCGTGGTGGCCTTGTAATGGCAGGTCTGGAAGGTGCCGGCGGTCGTGGTCACCGATTTGGCGCCGTAGTACTCCATCGTCACGTTCTCTGTAACCGACTTGCCTGCAGCCCACCCGTTGTTGACGCGGGTATTGGTATAGCTGTAGCTGCCGCCCTTCGGTATCGCCATTGCGGTATTGCGATTGAAGGTGGAGCTGACTTTGAAAGCCGAGTAGGCAGGAGGTGTGTTCATTCCATCCTCGTACCCATAGAAGCGCAGCACGGTGCCGGTGGTATCAACTAAGTCGTAGTTGTACTCGATCCCGGGCATCACAGCGCCATTGTCCCAATACTTGACCACATAACGGCGTACGGTCTCGCCATTGAGGGTCATGTTTGCAGCATCGCGCTCCACAGTCATCACACGGTTGATTGCATTGTTCAAGACCCGGTTTTCGCGCCAGAAGTCAAGACGACCGGGCGCTGCGGTGCCAGTGCCCCATTGGTTTGCCGGCAGGCTGTCCAGGCACGATGCATAGGTTGCATCAGGCGCCGGGGTCGGTGTGGGAACCGGCGCTGGCGTGGGAGTAGGTGTAGGGTTAGGCGTGGGCGTGGGGGCCGGAGTCGGGGTCGGCGTGGGGCTGCTGCCACCGTCGCCACCACCACCGCCACAAGCAGCCAGGGCAGCAGCCAGCATCAATACGCTTGCTGCCTTGATCGATACGAAGGACATCTGGGTTTGCTCCCGGGTTTGGATTGTCGTGCTCTGTCATGCACCGGAGCTTTCAGGGTTGCATCGTGGAAAGCGCCGGGTGGGTCATGCAACGTAAGAATCGAGTGCTTATCTATTCAATCGGTCTGGCACACAAGTGCCAGCCTATAACAATCCCTCTACGCCACATTGATCCCGGACAAATCGGATTCATAGCATTACCGCCAAAAAGGCCTGCGGATTCTAATACAGGTTTGATCCCACACACTTTCCAATCCGGCAAGAAAATGCACCAGCCGACAGTTGGTCACCCGTGAGCACACAGCCCCGGATTACCGATATCGCCACCATCCTGAACCAAGTGATCTGGAGTAAGCTCGGCACCGTCTCCTGCTTGTGTTCGACCGAGTGACACCTACACGTGCCCACCGCTGGCTTGCCCTCGTCCCCGGCCTCCTGGCCGCGCTGGTGACGCTGGCCCTTGCCGGATACCTGCTGCTCAGCCATGGCGAGGCCGCAGAGCAGCGCGCCGCTCTGCTGGAGCAGGATCTGCTGTGGCAGAAACAGGCGATTGAACAGCAAGTGGCGATCGACCGCGACGCGGTGCACGGCCTGGCGGCGACGTTGTCTGGCGCGGATTACAACTCGCCGATCTTCCAGGCCCGGGTGCTGTCGCTGCTGCAGACCAGCCCCGAAGTGGTCGGGCTGTCGGTACAGGACCGCTTCGGCCATGTCGAGTGGCATGCCACGCAGGCCGCCTGGGCGCTGCCCTATCGGGGCGAGCCGGGCTGGGGCGATGTCTGGGTGTCGCACGGGCAGCCCCGGCTGCGCTACGCCGTGCTTACCCCCGATCGCAGGCGCATGCTGGTCATGGTGCTGGCGCTCGACCGCCTGTTGCAGCAGCAGGTGCCCTGGTGGATCGCGCAGCGCTACCAGATCACACTGTATGGCAACGAGGGCCGGCCGCTGGCTTCCAAGTTCCAGCGCCAGCTCGATCCGGCCGGTGTGATCGGCAACATCGATCTGGGCAACCCACCGGTCGGGCTCTCGCTCAAGGCCGAGGTCTACCAGACGCCGGCCAACCCCGTCACCGGGGCGTTGCCCTGGATCGTGTTCGGGCTGGCGCTGGCGATGCTGGCCTCCACCTGGGCGCTGGGCCGGGTGATGCGCGTGCGCGAGGAAGCCGAATCGCGGCTGCGTGCCGAGACGGCGCTGCGCAAGGCGATGGAGGATTCGCTCGTCACTGGGCTCAGGGCCATGGACCATCATGGCCGCGTGCTGTACGTCAACCGGGCGTTCTGCGAAATGGTGGGCTACCGCAGCGAGGAGCTGATCGGCCACAGTCCCCCGATGCCGTACTGGCCCCCCGAAGAGATGGCGCGCTGCGAGGCGGTGTTCGATGCCATCCTCGCCGGCCGGCTCGACCCGAACGGATTCACGGTACGCTTCATGCGGCGCAACGGCGAGCGCTTTGACGTGCGGGTCTACGCCTCGCGCCTGATCGATGGCGAAGGCGAGCATATCGGCTGGATGGGCTCGATGTATGACATCACCGAGATCCGGCGTGAGCGCGAAGCGTTGCAGGCTTCGCACGAGCGCTTCGTCACCGTGATGAACGGACTCGATGCGGCGGTGGCGGTGACCGATGCACAGACCGGCGAGCTGCTGATGAGCAACCAGCAGTTCGACCGTGCGTTCGGGCTGCCCGATTGGCGCGGCCGCTGCTGCGTCCTGCCGTTCGTGCTGCGCCGGGTGGACCCGCCGGTCGACGCGGAGTGGTACGACAGCTACCGCCGGCACTGGTACCAGGTGAAAAGCCGGCAGAGCGTATGGGTGGATGGCAGCGCGGTCTGGCTGGAGATCGCCACCGACATCACCGCGCTCAAGACCGCCACCGAGCGCGAACGCCAGCAGAACGAGACGCTGCAGCAGACCGCGCGCCTGATCAGCATGGGCGAGATGGCCTCCAGCCTGGCACACGAACTCAACCAGCCGCTCGGCGCAATTGCGAGCTACGCCAGCGGCTGCCGCAACATCCTCGCGGCCAATTCCCCGAATCTGGCGCAACTGGACCAGGCCATCGACAAGATGGCCGAACAGGCCAAGCGCGCCGGTCACATCATCCGTGGCATCCGCGAGTTCGTGCAGCGGCGCGCGCCGCACCGCAAGCGATGTGACATCGGCACCTTGCTCGACACCGTGCTGGGCCTGCTGGGGCACGAAGTGGCCAGGCGTGGCGTGGCGGTCTCGATAGCGCAGGCCGAGGGGCTGCCGCCGCTGTATGCCGATGCGGTGATGCTGGAGCAGGTGCTGTTCAACCTGATCAAGAACGCGCTGGAGGCGATGGACAACACATCCGCCGAGCAACGCCGGCTTGCCATCTCGCTGGCGCGGCAGGAAGGCAGTCTCAAGGTGACGATTGCCGATCGCGGCGCTGGTATCACGCCCGAACAGCTGGAACAATTGTTCAAGCCCTTCTTCACCACCAAGGATACGGGTATGGGCATGGGCCTCAACATCTGCCGCTCGATCATCGAACACCATCATGGCCGGCTCTGGGCCGAGGCCAATCCCGGCGGCGGCTGCCGCTTCATCTTCACCGTACCGTTCAGCGAGGAGACCGATGCCCATGAACCCTAACCGACGGATCGCCGTGGTCGATGATGACGATGCGTTGCGCGACGCGCTGGTCTGGCTGTTCTCCACCCGCAATCACGAAGCACAGGCCTTCGCCAGCGCCGAAGCGCTGCTGGCCGACTACAGCCCGGACCGCTTCGGCTGCTTGCTGCTGGATGTGCGCATGCCCGGCATGGGCGGCATCGAGCTGTTCGCCAAGCTCCGGGAATACGCCTACATGCCGCCGGTGATCTTCCTGACCGGCCATGGCGACGTACCGATGGCGGTCGCGGCACTGAAGAACGGCGCGGCCGACTTCGTCGAAAAGCCCTTCAACGACAACGACATCGTCGATCTGGTCGAAAAGGCGCTGTCCGACGACGCCACGCACCGCGACGCCTGGCATGCCAGGAGCCAGGCGGAAAGCCTGCTTGCCGGGCTGACCCCACGCGAGCGCGAGGTGATGAAGCTCATCCTCACCGGCCGGCTCAACAAGCAGATCGCCGATGACCTGTCGATCTCGATGAAGACCGTCGAAGTGCACCGGGCGCGCATCCTGGAAAAAATGCGGGTGAAGACCGCGATGGAGCTGGCGGCGCTGCTGCGCGACGCCGGCGTGGAGACCTGAGCGCATGGCACTGAACTGGCTGGCACTCATTCCATGGGGCACGCTGATCGAGAACGCCCCCCGGATCCTCGACGCAAGCAAGAAACTGTTCCGCGGCACCCAGACCCCACCGCCGCGCCCGATCGAGATCGCCATCGACGCGCAGGCGGGCCCGCAGGAGAGGCTGGCCAACCTGGAAGCCGCTGTGGCCGCTCAGCAGCAGGACCTGGCCGCGCTGCACCAGCGCCAGCAGGAAAGCGCGCGGCTGATCGAAGAATTGGCCGCGCAGAATGCCCAGCTCACGGTACGGCTGCGCCGCCAGTACCGGCTCACATTGGTGCTGGGACCCGTGCTGCTGGCGGTGATCCTCTACCTCGCCCTGCGCTGAGCGTGCCAGCAACGGTCCTTGCGCCGCCCGCCCCTGCCAGCTGCAGCCGGGCCGGCTGCCTGCCGGTCCCGGCGCCCTCATGGGCTATAACCCAAGTTCCCCGGCGCGCGCGCCGCCGCCTGCCCATGCCAACCCGTTGGAGGAATCCGCTATGACGACCAAGGTCCAGATCGTGTTCTACAGCATGTACGGCCATGTCTATCGCCTGGCCGAAGCGGTGGCGGAAGGCGTGCGCGAAGCAGGCGCCGAGGCAACGCTGCTGCAAGTGTCCGAACTCGTGCCGGAGGAGATCCTGGCCAAGAGTGGTGCCGACAAGGCAAGGGCCGTGTTCTCACATGTGCCACTTGCACAGGTCGGGCAATTGGCCGAAGCCGACGCCATCGTATTCGGCACGCCGACCCGCTTTGGCAACATGTGCGCCCAGATGCGCAATTTCCTCGATCAGACCGGCGGCCTGTGGGCCAAGGGCGCATTGATCGGCAAGGTGGGCAGCGTGTTCACCAGCTCAGCGACCCAGCATGGCGGCCAGGAGACCACGCTGACCAGCTTTCACACTACGCTGCTGCACCATGGCATGGTGATCGTCGGGGTGCCGTATTCCGAGGCGCGCCAGACCACCCTGGCCGAGATCAGCGGCGGCAGCCCCTACGGCGCCTCGACCATCACCGACGGCAACGGCAGCCGCCAGCCCTCGGACAATGAACTGGCCATCGCACGCTTCCAGGGCCGGCATGTCGTCAGCATCGCCGCCAAGCTGCGCGCCTGACCCTGCCCCTTCATCGGAAGCTGCTGGTCCCCCTCCCCCGATATCAGGCTGTCCGCCAAAACACCCGGGTAACCGCGTACGCCGGTTAAAACCTGCCCAGATGCGAAGCTGGCAGGCGCTGTGCCGCCCTACGCCGCCCGCCCCCTTGTCAAATCAATAGACAGCCTTTTCCGCATCACCACATCTACCTTGCCATGGAGCACAGCCTCCAACAAGCGGTACGCACCGCATGTTTCCGCAGTGCTTGCACCCCTCCCAGATCTTGCAAACAACGCACTGTCTTTAAAATTTCCCATTAAGAACAATAACTTAATACATTAAAAAGAATCAAGTAAATAAATGTTGATTTATTATTCACATGAGTTTACATTGCCTGCTATGTATTTCAGCAAACTGCCTACGGCTATTTTGCACAAAAAATAATCAGCAAGTCAGATAAAGCCAAGCGGTCTTTTCTAATTCATGCATTTAGTTGCAGGGTTTTCATCGCCCCCAAAATTATGCAAATTAATCATTTAATGAATTCTGGTGCACTCCACGAAATTGAAACGCTGAAGCAATACTTCTGGAGCAAGCTGCACGAGGCATCAGACTGTGAGGCATTTACTGCAACTGGCCCAGCCGTTCCACTAGAGCAAATAATTGCCCATCGGAACAAAACCTATCTTGAGCATGGTTTGCAATACTTGATACGCTCCAATACAAGGGCGGGTACCCTGATCGAGCATATAGACTCCCGGAGTGCACACGTCTGGGTGACAAGTCGTGGCGAAATAGCAGGTTCAATGCGCATGACCCCGTTTCCTTTCGAGATTGAAAGCGTATTACCAGCAGGCCATCACATGACTTCCCCTTATTTAGATCATGTCGAGTTCGGGCGTCTGGTAACAAGCAGCAGGAACTCCTGTATTTTTGAAAAGCTCATGGCACTTGCCTGTCATTCGGCAATAATTCAGGAATATAAGGGCATTGTTGCCATGTGCCGCTCCGTTCAGCGCAGATTATTTGAACGCTATGGCCTGACTCCTCTTACCATCGACCCAATCACCATCGAAAACAGAGCCAATGGGGCCTATTGGGTGATGCAAGCCACGTGGAGCGACCTTTATTCTGCTTTGGAAAAGCGAAAATCAGTAACGCCGGCAACTGCGTGAAAATGCAACGTAAGCACAACATGGAGATTAAAAAATGAACCCTTCAACAGAAATCAACTTCGAAAAATTCTTCCAAAAACTCGACAGCAAACTCGATCAGCTATGGACGAAAATTCTCAGTAGTTCGCCATTAGCAAAAACTGTATTGTCAGGCGAAGTTACAAAAGAGCTGTACGGCATCTACATGCTCGAGACTTATCACTATACGTCTCACAATGCGCGCAACCAGGCCCTGGTTGGCATAAGAAACGACATTGAAAGCTTGCCTTATATCAAATTCTGCCTGGAGCATGCAGCAGAAGAGGTTGGACATGAAAGAATGGCATTGCACGATATCCGCAGTATTGGCTTTGAAGGATTGGATGGGGCTTTGCCGCGTCCGCTCATGGAAACGGAAGCACTTATCGCCTACCTGTACTGGATTTCCTTCACCGGGAACCCATTACAACGTTTGGGTTACAGCTACTGGGCCGAAAGCTGTTACAAATATATCAACCCGCTGATTCAAAGCATACAAAAGACACTTCAGCTCGAACCTTCGCAACTAACATTTTTCATAGCACACTCCGACATTGATGCAGATCATTTCGAACACGTTAAAACAATTATCCAAAGAAGCTGTAAATCGGAGGCTGATTTGGATGCAATCGAATACGTGCTCACGACCTCACTAAAACTGACTGCCCGCATGTTGGATGCGGTATATGAGGAATACCAAGAGGTCCAATTGGGACGCGGTCGCCGCTATGACTTTCTTTGCAAGAAAGCCTAGAAAAAATGCCTCACTACTTCAAGCAACTGAATTACACGTTGGGTGACGAGGATCCGACAGCGGAATTCAACCTTCTTCCTGAAGGGACCGCACGCGCACTGGCAATTGCAGACTGCGGCAGCCGTATTGTTCCACTGTTGGCAAAAAATCCCCGTCATCTTGTCTGTGTAGATATAAATCGTGAACAGCTCGCCGTCTGCGAATTACGCCTGGCCCTGCTCAAGCATGTGAGCTTAGCCGAATACAAGGGATTTCTTGGCTTCACTGATACCATTTCCCCACAAGCCCGTCAGGCAATGTTTTCAGAATTACCGCTGCAAAAGCCAACGCGGGAAGTGCTCCACGCAATGTTTACGCATATTGATTGGGGAAGCATGCTCTACTGTGGGAAATTCGAGCAGATGCTTAGAACCTTGAGACGCGTAAATTCGGCCATTACCGGGCGCTCCGGTCGCCAGCTCTTCGAATGCGAAAGCCTTGCAGAACAACTGGACTATTATAAAAACCACTTTCCTCGCTGGCGATGGAAAATGGTTCTTGCTCTTCTAGGAAACTCTACAGCACTAAACTCGCTTTTATACCGTGGAGATTTTCCAAAGAAAAATATACCGGGCAGCCACTTCCATATCTACGACAGCATTTTCCATCGACTATTTACGGAATGGTCGGTACGGAAGAATTTCTTCCTGCAGATGTTGTTTTTTGGAGAGATCCGCTACCCGGATGCATATCCTTTGGAATGTCAGCCCGAGATATTCAACCTTGCAAAAAAGGGGGCGGAGAACTGTGAGATCCTGCTTGAGTTAGGCGATGTTTTCCAACGGGTGCAGGAACACCGGAATCTCGACTTCGTTTCTCTCTCCGACGTACCTTCCTTCTTGCCACCTGCGCAAGAGCACAGCTTCTTGAAGAGCCTGAGGAGTCAGGTTGCTGAGGGCGCGAAAGTTGTTGTCAGAGCACATTTGCGTCGACCCACGCCGGATCTGACCGGTTTCAGGGATGTAAGCACAAGATACCCCAATAGCCACCGGGAAGATTCAACGCAACTGTGGTCGTTTCACATCTATGAGCCCATTCCAACAATATAAGTGCTGAGGTAGCCATGAACGACACTGGATATCACTACATTATTGACATGAAAGTACGGAATGGAAAATTACTTAATTGCCCATCCGAGCTCCAGCAGATATTTGATGAAGCATTGATTGGCTTCACCATCTTGAAATATGATTTCTTCCAATTTTCTGGAGGAGGAGAAGGAGTAACTGGGTTCTTCCTTTTATCGGAATCACACTGCTCCTATCATACATACCCTGAGAACAACTATATCGCGATTGATATCTTCACCTGTGGCCGCGATCCAGGCGACATTGCAAGCAGGCTTGCCGAGGCACTAGGAGCCGTATGCTACAGCTCTCGCTATATTGCACGAGGCTCTTCACAGACGGCACCAATTGAGTATCATCCCAAAACAGAAGCAGCCCTTGCTTGAAGCAACAATCTTTACATAAGTAATTTCGTCTTTGGATTCCACCATGATCACAGCAACATTTATCTTTGATAAGAAGCAGTTTGACGATGATTTTCATGCACTCGACCAACAGATCGCCGAAGCCGCGCGCTCAACAACTGGCTATCTCGGCGAGGAAGCTTGGGAAAATACCACCACTGGCAGGATCTCCACGGTTTATTATTGGTCATCGGAAGAAGGGCTGCGGGAGCTGATGAACAATCCAAGTCATCTGATTGCAAAAGGGCGTTATAAAGAATGGCTGAGTGGCTATCGTGTCGAAATATCACAGGTGTTGCGTACTTACGGAGACGGCTTGGCGCCAAGTCCGGCCGAGCAGGCAGCTGACAATACAAAGGCGGTATAGTGTCAAGGGTACCGCGCACCATTTTCTTGGTTGCTCGGGGAAGGGGATTGTACGCTAGCCTCATAGCCACTTCTGTAGTGGTGCTCTGCGCTTATGCAGCGTCATACTCGCTAAGCGTCCTTCCCCCTCACAAGCTGATCTGGCTTGGCCTGGAAATCTCCCCTCCCTCTCAATCTGCACGCTATTTCGACTCAGAAGTCATTTACGCGCCCGAGCGCCCAAGACCTCTTGAGAGTACACCGATACCACTACATCTAGATCTTGCTTGGCAAGGAAGGCAAAGCATTGGCCTTGATGGTTTCCTGCGCGTGACCAAGACCAATGCATTTCTGGTTGCACACGGTGGGAGAATCGTATACGAGAGATATTACAACGGCTATTCCCGGAACTCCTATTTCCCTTCCTATTCTGTCGCTAAAGCCATTACTTCCACGGCAACGGCCCTGGCAATAAAAGACGGCTTTATCAAATCAACAAATGCTGATGCACGCCAATATTGGCCAAGCACCCTAGCAGCAAAGTTCCGACAACCGGTTACCATATCGGATCTACTTAATATGCGCGCCGCCATACCGGTGCAGGAGCAATATGACAGCGTCTTTTCCCTGTTAGCTCAAATGTATGTAACAACAGACCTGAAAAGATTCATGCAGCAACTCCCACCGGTTCATTTTTCATCAATGCCTCACTTTGAATACCGAAGTGCAACCTACCTCCTTCTGGGGGAAACGCTTCGGGGTGCAGTAAATGACAACCTTGCGCCATATATATCCACAGCATTATGGAAGCCAATTGGCGCTGAAAGTAATGCATCATGGAGCGTTGACAGCTCTGACTCCCGGATTGAGAAATCCTTCTGTTGCATCAATGCAAAGGCCCGGGATTTTGTTCGGTTTGGCCTATTTGTTCTTGAAGACGGAAAATACAAAGGTTCCAATCTCCTGCCTGCTGGATGGCAACAGAAAATTCAAAAGCCAACTGCTTTTAAGGGAGAGTTCGGTTACAGCCACGGATGGTGGATGTTGAAAGATCGAAGCGACCCGGATTTCTCTGCAATTGGAATACACGGCCAATATGTATACATTAACCCCAAGACAAATACCGTCATTGTCAAATTTAGCGATTACGGGGCAGAGCAGGACGAAGCATTGACCCTGCGCGCCTTTCGGAAAATATCCCATCTATTTGCCGAATAGTTGTTTTTGGATCTTTGCCACACACCTGGATGAATGAAACCAAAGGCTCCGGACTTGAAGATGGATGGTTACAGAGCCCACCTGAGGCCAGCTTGCCCATCAAGCGGCTCCATCTGAACGCGTTACAATCTGATCTTCGGCTTTCAAGCCTGGCGCACCTACCTTCCAACGCCAGGTACCCACACATGTTCCAGCATTGGCTATACAGGCTATTGGCGAAGAACCTGAATAGTTTAACCATAGATTTGGTGGAGCCATGGGACGTCGAGTGTCGCACCATCGCCACTAACCGCTGGCGCTATACGCGCCAAATAAATCCACTGCCGTAATCGACCTGGATTCATTGAACGTCTCTTATTCAAGACCCATACCATGCCGGCCGTTCTCAGCACATAATTCACTATGCTGATTGTCTTTTGTAGGCAAAGACATCAAGCATGGACCAAGATCATAATCTTACAAAATCAGAAAAAACCAAAGCAAACCAGTTGGAATAAATATCGGGGTGGACACGACAAATGGCTTTTTTGCTATAGCTCAGCCGCAAAACAGCTTCTCCATAAATCAGAAATTTCTTATTGATCAAACAAATCTTGTGGGCTGCCCTAACTTGCCCACTCCAGCATTAAATATGGTGTCAAACCAGAGCCGAAGGAACGCGCCTTGGCTCACCCCATATCCCGCCCCACCTCGTCGGCCCAATGCAGCGCTTCGACCTGCAGGCGATTGAGCGCATCCCAGCTCAACGAGGGCTCATCGTGCAGCCAGGCTTGCACCGCCGGCAGGTCCTGGGCCTCGACCGCCAGGGTCAGTGCCAGCCATTTGCCAAGCCGGCTGGGCGGGTTAGCGCCCAGCAGGGCGGCCTGTACCGGCAACGACAGGTTCAGCTCGGGCAGCAGTTCGGCGAGCGGCCGGCCCAGGAGCGCATCGAGCAGCGACAGCAGCCCGGTCAGGAATGCACTGTCAGCCAGCGCGGCCTCACCGGGCGCGAGCGTCTGCGCCAGCCGTTCCATGAAGCGTCCGCGGCCGATGGCGGTGTGCAGCAGCAGCTCGCCGCCACCTTGCTGGTCCTGCCGCGAAAACATCAGGATCTGCAGCCAGCGTTGCAATTGGCGCATGCCAAGCAGGGTGATTGCATGACGCACGCTGGTGATGCGCACCGGGAGCCCGCAGGCCACCGAGTTGACCAGCTTGAGCAGGCCGAG